>DCGV01000073.1:0-51984 GCA_002314725.1 Bacteroidales bacterium UBA1769 | reverse complement strand
CTTACCCACCGCACTTTCTTTTTATATTTGACCCCATCCCTAAATCCCTTCCCGAGGGAAGGGACTTTTCTTACGGCCTAAAGGCCTCTATTTATGGTAACTTTCGCACTTGCGAAAGTTGAATATTTTTATTTCAACCAAAGATACAGCTTTTTGAATAAATATTAGGATGAGTATTGTCAATTCTTAAAAAAATACTAACTTTGTATTCGGGTAAGTCATATACGACCAGCTCCTACTGAACTCCCCCAGGGTCGGAAGACAGCAAGGGTAGGTGGTTGTAGCGGTGCGATATATCAAGCTTACCCTTTTTTTGTGCCCTGACCCATAAGAAAGTGTTATCTTTACAACATGAGACGTCTAATCTTCGCTATAACTTTTATTCTAGTTTCCTTTATTGCTTCATCTGAGCATAGAATGACTCGTGCTGAATATATTGATACATATAAGGAAATAGCAATCAAGCAGATGGAACTCTCAGGGATTCCGGCCAGTATAACACTAGCTCAGGGGTGTCTTGAATCAGGTGACGGCAACTCATCTCTTGCGACAAGAGCTAATAATCATTTCGGTATAAAGTGCCACACATGGAGCGGTAAGAAGTATTATCAGGATGACGATGCTAAGAATGAGTGTTTCAGAGCATATCGTAATGTTGAAGAGTCATTTTCCGACCACTCTGATTTCTTGAGATACAGTAAACGTTATGCCTCTTTATTTGACCTTGACCCTCAAGATTATAAGGGTTGGGCTTACGGATTGAAGGCAGCAGGATATGCAACCAATCCACAGTATCCACAGCTGTTAATCAAGATTATTGAGGAGTACGAACTTTATAATTATGATAAGGTAACACTTGATCAGGATATTGTTTTGCCTCCTTCTCCAACCGTATTGCAGACTCCTGTAAAGATTCTACCGACAAGGAAGAGCCCTCTTTATCAAATCTCACTCCAAAGAGAGATCTTCACTCAAAATGGCGCCGCCTATATAATAGCAGAAGAGAGTGATTCTTTTCAGAAAATTGCGAAGGAGTATAATCTTTTTACAAAGGAACTGCTTTCATTCAATGATCTTGCTAAAGATAAAAAATTGTCAAAGGGCGAACGTGTCTATATTGAAAAGAAGAAGAAATACTCTCCGAAACATCTTGACAAACACGTTATGGATGATGGCGAGACTTTGTACGATATAGCCCAAAGTTATGGTGTAAGATTGAATTCCATTAGAAAAATAAATAAGATTCCAAAGGGCATTGAACCTGAAGCTGGAAGTATTATAAAACTGAGAAAATGAAACGAGTATCAAAGATTGTTCTAGTTATATTAATTCTATGTGCTGCAGTTGGGCTCGTAGCAGGTTTTGTGTACTACAAGGCATTCAATCAGAATAATGTCATAAATGGCGGTGGTGTGGTAAAAGTCTATCCGACCACTACTTACGAAGAGCTTGTAAAAAGTGTGTTTGATAGTGAAGCAATAGAGGATATAAAGAGTTTCAAGCTGGCTGCCAAGGTAATGAAACTTGACGAAGAGTATAAGGAGGGCTATTATTTGATTACCCCGGGAATGAATAATAAAGCAATAATCCGGATGCTTCATTTCGGGTGGCAAAGTCCTGTCAATATCACACTTTCCGGATATATTAGAAGCTATGAATCTCTTGCTGCAAAATTTGGCAGTCAGTTGATGTCTGATTCTACAGCCTTCGATGCTGCGATTAAAGACATGGATAAAATTTCTGCTTATGGTTTCACGAAGGAGACATATCTGGGCATGTTTATCCCCAATACATATGAAGTCTATTGGACTGCATCGCCAGAGGAGATTCTTGACAGAATGAAGAGAGAGTATGATGCATTCTGGAATGAAGATAGAATTGCAAAGGCTAAAAAAATAGGCTTGTCACGCGCTGAAGTCAGTACATTGGCTTCAATTGTAATAGAAGAGACTAAATACGAACCTGAAATGCCAACAGTCGCAGGTGTATACATAAATCGGCTTAAAAAAGGTATGCTTCTTCAAGCCGATCCGACAGTTAAATTCGCTTTGAATGATCCTTCAGTCAAGCGTATACTTAATAAGCATCTTAAGATTGATTCACCATACAATACGTACAAGTACAAAGGGTTGCCTCCTGGTCCTATAACCGTGCCTCCAATTTCTGCTCTAGATGCTGTTTTGAACTATCAGCATCACACATACATCTATTTCTGTGCACGGGATACTTTCGATGGACAACATTTTTTCGCAACTACATATTCAGAACATCTTAAAAATGCGAGAAAATATCAGAAGGCCTTGACTCAGAGGCAGAAAGATCAAGCGAAATAATTAAAATTTCACGATAATCTCCTTCTGAACACCGTCCCTGATGACTGTAACTACAGCCTGTTCGCCAGGACGAAGCTTGCTTATCTGTTCTTGTACAGCAGCATTATTCTTGACCTTGTTAAGATTGATCTCTGTGATTACATCTCCAACTTTGATTCCACCTTTTTGTGCTGCACTTCCTTGTTGAATCTCTGCTACATATATGCCATCAACGCGATCAATCCCAAGTCTTTTAGCCACATCTGCATTAAGTTCTACAATACCGATTCCAAGCAAAGCGCGTTGGACAGAGCCATACTCGATAAAATCATTGGTGATCTTTTTTACGATATTGACCGGAACGGCAAATGAATATCCTGTGTAGGATCCTGTCAATGACATAATTGACGTGTTGATGCCAACTAGCTGTCCGGCTGCGTTTACAAGGGCTCCACCACTGTTGCCAGGGTTGACAGCCGCATCTGTCTGAATGAAGGATTCTACTCTATATTGACCATCGTATTGCGGAAGTGAACGACCTTTTGCACTGACGATACCGGCAGTGATAGTCGATCTTAAATCGTATGGGCTACCGATAGCAAGAACCCACTCTCCAAGTCTTAATTCATCGGAATCACCAAGTTCAATGGCAGGCAGATCCTTTGCGTCGATTTTCAAGAGAGCAAGGTCTGTTGCCGGATCGGTACCAATGAGTTTGGCATCATATACTTGGTTGTTCTCCAAGGTGACTTGTATCTGGTCAGCCCCATTTACGACGTGGTTATTGGTTACAATATATCCATCTGACCGTATGATAACTCCTGACCCTAGACCGACCTGATCCTTTGGCGTTTGTGGAAATCCAAAAATAAGATCATAAAAAGATTGTGATTGATATTTTGCTTTTTGAACGACTTTGACATATACGACAGTCTGAACTGCCATTTCTGCAGCGTCGCAGAAACCGGTAGCAGTCAATCCGGCTATTGTTCTGTTTGAACGGTTTTGGTCATGATTATTCTGAGTGTTCGATATCTCTTCAATTAAATCTTGTGTTGAGAGCTTTGAATCAACAATCTTGCTTGTTATTGGATAGGAAGCGCCTACTGATATGATGACGCTGAGGAGTATGATAATTAAGTTTCGTTTCATCTCTTTTGCATTTTAAAAATTCTTTTTTCAATATGACAAATTATGTGCCATTTTTATTATATTTGCATATTAGGACCAATTGTATAGAATTAATAATAAACAGTTAAATATATGAACTTTACAGTATCTAGCTCCGAACTTCTTGGTGGACTTCTTTCTGTCGCTAAGGTTATTCCAAGCAAACCTATCTCAGGCATTTTGGAAAATTTCCTTTTTGAACTCAAAGGCAATGTTTTGACAGTAACAGCATCAGATGGTGAAACGACATTGAAAACCAATCTTCAGATTGCAAATGTTGATGAGGGTGGTGAACTTGCTGTCCCTGCTAAACTTTTAACCGATTCTTTACGTGAATTCCCTGATTTACCTATTACCTTCAAAAATAAACAAGGTGATCAAATGGTTGATATTACTTGGGCTACCGGTGCTTCCAAGTTGCCATGTTTCCCTGCAGCAGATTTCCCTGCTTTACCAGATGTTCCTGAAGTGTCAGAGAAGATGGCTATACCTGCAGAGTTATTGTTGAACGGTATTAACAGCACTCTATATGCAACTGCAGAAGAGGAGTTCCGTCCAGTTATGAACGGTATATTCTTTGACCTGGACGTAGAATCATCTACATTCGTAGCATCAGATGCTCATAAGCTTGTTTGTTACGATTTTAAAGGTGCTCAGGTTGCACAAAAATCTTCATTCATTCTACATAAGAAACCGGCTGTCATCCTTAAGTCAATTCTTACCAAGATCAATCCTGAAGAGGTGGTGAATGTGGTTTATAACAATAAGAATGCATTCTTCTCATTTGAAGGTAATGTATTGGTTTGCCGCTTGATTGAAGGTAACTATCCTGCTTACAAGACAGTTATTCCTAAAAACAATCCTAACAAACTTATCATTGGCCGTCAGGATTTGTTGAATGTTGTAAAGCGTATTTCAGTATGCTCTAATCAAGCCTCAAATCAGATTACATTGAAACTCTCATTGAATGAACTTGTAGTTTCTGCTCAAGACTTGAGTTTCTCTATTTCGGCACATGAAAGTATCACCTGTCAATATGACGGTGATCAAATGGAGATTGGTTTCAAGGCTCCTTTCCTTGTAGAGATTTTGAATAATCTGCCATACACTAACGTATGCATTGAATTGTCAGATCCGCAACGTGCAATTTTGATCGTTTCTGCTGACGATGACAGTGACTCTGTAGAGAATATGAGAGCATTGTTGATGCCTGTTATGATTAACGCCTGATAGTTTTTAGGTATGCAGCTTAATCTTAAGAATCCTCTACTTTTCTTCGATATAGAGAGTACAGGTTTGAATGTGGCGAAAGATCGTATCGTTGAGCTTTCATTAGTGAAAGTTATGCCTGACGGTTCGAAGGAGATTAAGACGAGACGTATCAATCCTACAATCCCAATCTCTCCGGAAGCTCAGGCCGTACATGGTATCTCGGATGATGATGTAAAAGATTGCCCGACATTCAAGCAGATTGCAAAATCACTAGCCCAATATATGGAGGGGTGTGATATTGCAGGTTATAACTCCTTGAAATTCGATATCCCTATGTTGTCGGAGGAGTTCCTTCGTGCTGATGTGGATTTTGACTTCAGGAAACGACACCTCGTTGATGTCCAGAATATCTTTCACAAGATGGAACAACGCACACTTGTTGCTGCGTATAGATTCTATTGCGATAAGGATTTGACCAATGCACACTCGGCTGAAGCTGATACTGTTGCTACATACGAAGTTCTTGAGGCCCAATTGGATCGTTATGGAGATGCTTTGAAAAATGATATCGCATTTTTGGCTGACTTCTCATGCAAGAACAAGGTCGTAGATTATGCCGGTCGAATGGTAATGAATGATAAGGATATTCCGATTTTCAACTTTGGCAAACATAAAGGGCGTCCAGTCGTTGAAGTTCTTAAATCTGAACCAAGTTATTACAGTTGGATGATGGAGGGCGATTTTCCTCTGGACACCAAACGTAAATTGACAGAGATCAAACTGTCGATGAGATAGAGAATGAACATTTTTGTAGTTCCATATTGCTCCGACGGTTACTATTGCCGTCCTGACACAACGTTGGAGAAAGAACCCAAAGACTATTTCTTACCGGATAGCGTGACTGATCTGTCTGCAGCTCCGGTTGTTTTCATTAAGATGATTAAGGCGGGGAAGGCTGTTGGGGAAAAGTTTGCAGAACGTTATTATGACTCGTTCTGTGCAGGCGTGTTGTTGTATGCAGAAAATATTGTCAATAGTGAAACCCCTACTGCATTCTGCGAGGCAACTTGTTTGGATTCAAGCAGTTATCTTCCATTCAATTTCCAACCATTGACTTTATTGGATAAATTTTCATGCAGATTACAGATCAATGGCACTGATGCTGTCGATATGAGTGTGGATGACTCTATCATCCAATATATTAATGAATTTATAGCTCTCATTAGCCGAAGGACATCTTTTCGTATCGGTGATATCATTGCTTTCGAAACTTTTGATCGTGTTCCTGTGAAACAGGGAGATAGTGTCAAAGTACTTTCTGATTCTTTTGATTTTTCTTTTGAAATAAAGTAAAAACCCTTTTTAACTTTTTGGTAATGAAAACTGTCAAAATAACACTTCTTATACTTTTGATTATTGCGACAAGTTGTAAGAATCTATCATTTACCCCTGGTACTTATTCCACTGAAGCACAGGGATATGGTGGTGTTATTAAAGCTGATGTAATATTCTCTGAAGATTCTCTTAAAAGTGTCGTTATTACTCAACATAACGAGACTCAATTCATTGGAGATATCGCGTTGACCTCTCTTATCGAAAGGATGGTAGAGGCTAATGGAACAGGTGTCGATGCGGTATCAGGAGCAACAGCTACTTCAGATGGGCTCAAAGAATTGGTCAAAAATGCCGCTAAGATGGCGGGTAAAAACAATCTTTAAGGAGTTGAAACATTTTTCTTTTTTTCTCGTATAAAGAGACGAAGAAAAATAATTTTTATGAGACAACTTAAGATTACTAAATCCATCACCAACCGTGAAAGCGCATCTCTTGATAAATATTTGCAAGAGATTGGTAGAGAGGAACTTATTACTGTAGAAGATGAGGTTGAATTGGCACAACGTATTAGAAAAGGTGACCAAGAAGCTCTTGAAAGATTGACAAAGGCAAATTTGAGATTCGTAGTTTCCGTTGCCAAGCAGTACCAGAACCAGGGTATCAGTCTTCCTGACCTTATCAATGAAGGTAACCTTGGCCTTATCAAGGCAGCAGAAAAATTTGATGAAACAAGAGGTTTTAAATTCATCTCGTATGCAGTATGGTGGATTCGTCAGAGTATCCTTCAAGCTTTGGCTGAGCAATCAAGAATTGTCCGTCTTCCATTGAATCAAGTAGGTTCACTCAACAAGATCAATAAGGCTCTTTCAAAATTCGAACAGGAGAATGAACGTATGCCATCTCCTGATGAGCTGTCTGAATTGTTGGATATTCCAAAGGAGAAAATTGCCGATACATTGAGAGTTTCAGGCCGCCATGTATCTGTTGATGCTCCATTTGTTGATGGTGAAGAGAATAGCTTGCTTGACGTTCTGGTCAATACTGACTCTCCAAATGCAGATAAAGGACTTGTTAATGAATCTCTTAATAAGGAGATAGAGCGTGCTTTGTCCACTTTGACTGAACGTGAGCGAGATATAGTTAGATATTTCTTCGGTATCGGTTGCCAAGAGATGACTCTTGAAGAGATAGGTGAGAAGTTTGGTCTTACAAGAGAGCGTGTTAGACAAATTAAAGAGAAGGCTATCAGAAGATTGCGTCACAGCGCACGTAGCAAGTTGCTTAAGAGTTATTTGGGATAGTTGATAGTTAAGAGTTAAGAGTCCAGAGTTAAGAGTTAAGAGTCCAGAGTTAAGAGTTAAGAGATAAGAGATAAGAGATAAGAGATAAGAGATAAGAGATAAGAGTTAATACTCTAGACTCTCAACTCTAGACTCTAGACTTTAGTATAAAGAGTAAGGATGAACGCAAATTTATTTATAGCAAATAAGACTGCTGAGGCAGTTAAATCATTATACGGTGTTGAAACTGAAGCTTCTGCAATTCAGACACAGGCAACAAGAAAGGAGTTTGAGGGTGATGTGACGGTTGTGGTTTTTCCACTTCTCCGCACGAGTAAGAAGTCGCCTGATGTGACTGCCACTGAGATAGGTGATTATCTTGCCAATAACTGCAATGAGATAGCTTCCTACAATGTTGTCAAAGGTTTTTTGAATATTAAATTGAGTACGACTTTCTGGAATGAAGTACTAGGCTCAATTATCAATGACAAGAACTTCGGACAGCTTCCGCCAACAGGAAAGACTGTGATGGTTGAATTTTCATCACCAAATACAAATAAACCTCTTCACTTGGGCCACATTCGCAACAACCTTCTTGGTTGGTCAGTTTCTCAGCTTTTGGCTGCGAATGGGCACAATGTCGTTAAGGTTAATCTTGTAAATGACCGTGGTATCCATATCTGCAAGTCTATGTTGGCTTGGCAGAGAAAGGGCAATGGTGTAACTCCTGCTTCTTCTGGAAAGAAAGGTGACCATCTTGTAGGTGACTTCTATGTAGAGTTCAATAATATGCTTGTTGACGAGGTTAACAAGATTATGGATGAGAAGGGTCTTGACAAGGATGAGGCTACAAAAGAGGCAACAGTACTGAAGGATGCTCAGGAGATGCTTTTTAAGTGGGAAAACGGTGATGCAGCTGTAGTTGATCTTTGGAAGACAATGAACGGCTGGGTATATGAAGGTTTTGCTGAGACATATAAGAATCTAGGAATCTCTTTTGATAAGACATACTATGAGTCCCAGACATATCTTTTAGGTAAATCACTTGTTCAAAAGGGTCTTGAGATGGGTATCTTCGACAAACATGAAGATGGCTCTGTTTGGTGTGATTTAACTGCAGACGGATTGGATCAAAAACTTCTTTTACGCAGTGATGGTACTTCAGTCTATATGACTCAAGATATTGGGACCGCTAACCAAAGATATGATCAATACCATTTTGATGAGCATATATATGTTGTTGGTAATGAGCAGAATTACCATTTTCAGGTATTGAAGCTTGTTCTGAAGAAACTTGGTTTCGATTGGTCTGATGCTATCTACCACCTTTCATATGGTATGGTTGAGCTTCCTGAAGGTAAGATGAAATCAAGGGAGGGAACGGTTGTAGATGCAGATGACCTTCTTGAGAAGATGTACAATACAGCAAAAGAGACATCAATTGAACTTGGCAAAATCGATGGCATGAGCGAGGAGGAACAGAATGAACTGTTCCGTATCATATCGCTAGGTGCTTTGAAATATTTCATCATCAAGGTCGATCCAAAGAAGACAATGTTGTTCGACCCTCGTGAATCTATCGATTTCAATGGCAATACGGGTCCATTTATCCAATATACACACGCTCGAATTAAATCAATCTTGAGAAAGGCCGCTGATCAGGGTATAGCTCCAAGATTGACAGGGGCTGGACTTCTTCCTAAAGAGGAGTCAATCATTCAGATGTTGAGTTCTTATCCTGATAAGATAAAAGAGGGCGGTGATGCACACTCTCCTGCAATCATTGCAAATTACGCGTATGAACTTGCAAAAGAGTTTAACCAATACTATCACGACACAACTATTCTTAAAGAAGAGAATTCAGATGTTAGAGACCAGAGACTTGCTCTCATAGAAACAATTGCTAAGGTCCTTACAAAAGCAATGAACATATTGGGAATTACTCTTCCCGATAGAATGTAATGATTCCAACGACCAAAAAGGAAATTGACGCACTTGGATGGGATGCTCCGGATGTGATTCTCTTCAGCGGGGATGCATTCATAGACCATCCTGCATTCGGTGCGGCTGTAATTGCCAGAGTATTGGAAGATCACGGATACAACGTAGCAGTAGTTCCACAGCCTAATTGGCGTGACGATCTTCGTGATTTTAAGAAATTAGGCGCTCCAAAACTTTTTTTCGGCGTTACTGCCGGGGCAATGGACTCCATGGTCAATCATTATACGGCAGCAAAAAGGCTTCGCAGTAATGATGCATATACACCGGAAGGCCGTTCTGGTTATCGCCCGGATTATGCAGTAACTGTTTATTCCAATATACTTAAACAACTATTCCCAGATGTCCCTGTTATAATTGGTGGTATTGAGGCTTCATTAAGACGTCTTACACACTATGACTATTGGAGAGATACGTTAAGACCGTCTGTGTTGATAGAAAGTAAAGCAGATTATTTGGTATATGGTATGGGTGAACGCCCGATTGTAGCCCTTGCCGATGCTTTCTTTAACTGTATGGATCAAAGCCAGATAAGGCGCATCCCTCAAATAGGATACATTACAGATACTGTTGATAATTCTCAAGAGACAATAGAATTGTCATCTTTTGAGATATGCAACAGTGATAAGATAAAGTTTGCCCACAATTTCAAGATAATTGAACGAGAGGCAAATAAAATGCATGCGAAAAGATTGGTTGAGAGAGTAGGGCAAGAGTACGTTGTCATCAATCCTCCATTCCCACCAATGAGTCAGACGGAGATAGATGCAGTCTATGCTCTTCCATATACAAAGTTGCCACATCCTCGTTATAAAGGTAAAAGAATCCCTGCCTACGATATGATCAAGTTCTCCATCACAACCCACCGAGGTTGTTTTGGAGGGTGTAATTTCTGTACTATTGCCGCACACCAGGGTAAATTCATACAATCCAGATCTCCGGAATCAATCTGCGATGAAGCAGCTGCATTGAGTAATCTTCCTGATTTTAAGGGTAACATCTCGGATCTCGGGGCGCCTACTGCTAATATGTACACTTTAGGTGGCAAGGACAAGACTATTTGTGATAAGTGTGAAAGACAATCTTGCCTATTTCCAAAGATGTGCTCTAATTTGGATCATAACCACTCTAGATTACTCTCTCTCTATGATTCTGTGTTGAAAACCAAAGGTATCCGTCATGCATACATAGGTAGTGGTATCAGATATGATCTCTTTTTGGATGAGAAAGGATTCTTGGATGAGACATCTGAACCATATTTGCACTCTGTTATAGTAAACCATACCTCCGGACGATTGAAGGTGGCTCCGGAGCATACAAGTCCAAATGTACTTGCATTGATGGCAAAACCTCCTTTTACATATTTTGAAACCTTGAGACGTGAATTCTTGAAAATTACCAAAGCAGAGGGCCTTCGTTATCAGCTTGTACCATACTTTATCTCAGGACACCCTGGCTGTACTATGACTGATATGGAATCTCTATCGGAAAACCAAGCTCTTCATGGTTGGGGACAATCTCTGTTTATGGAACAGGTTCAAGATTTTACACCTACTCCAATGACAGTATCGTCAGTTATGTATTATACTGGAATAGATTTGAAAAGTGATAAAAAAATATTTGTAGAGAGGAATATCGTAAAAAAACAGAGGCAAAAATCATTTTTTTTCAATAAAAAGTAAAATAATAGTTCGATAATAAAAAAAATACCCTATTATTGCAGTCCAATTTGAAAAAAGGAAAATAATGAAAGATAGTCCCAAAAAAAGAGCTGTTATCAGCTACGAAAATATGAGCCCTGAACTTCAAGATGCTTTCAAAGAGAAGTATCCTATGGGTTATTCAGATTACGCTGGCGACCTGTTTAAGGTAGATAAACCAGATGGTTCTTTCTTTTATGCTGTTTCACTTGAATTGCCTGATGCTTTATACTTGGTTAAGATTAAGGTAAAGATCGACGATTACGAGGAGGTTGAGAAGGATTTGTTTAAAGATGATGTAGATGATGATTCTGAATCAGGAGAAGGTGATGGCGATTTCCCTGCATCAGATGAGGATATAGCTGCTGCCGAAGAGGTAGAGTCTGAAGAGTAGAATAACTAAGAAATATAGCAAGAAGCCGACTAATTAGCAATTTTTAGTCGGCTTCTTGGTTTTATAGTTCGCCTCTTTTTATTATATTTGTAAGATATGAATCGATTATCTCATGTGATTTGCCGGACATGGAAGAGAATTAAATCCCTTCCGGAGAAGACATTACTTATTATATTGTCTGTACTGGTCGGTCTATGCAGCGGCGCAGCAGCTGTAGTTTTAAAAAAGTTAATCGATTTAATCCGTTTTGGATTGACTGATTTGGTCGATGGTACTCAATCCGGGTTATTGTATATCATATACCCAGGTGTTGGTATGCTTATCTCACTGCTTTTCGTAAAGTATGTGATAAAGGATAATATCAGTCATGGAGTGACAAAAGTGTTGCTTGCCGTTTCCAAAAATAAATCTAAAATAAAACCTCACAATATCTACTCATCTGTAGCTTCCAGTGCAGTGACCATTGGATTTGGAGGCTCTGTTGGTGCTGAGGCTCCAATTGTCTATTCAGGAGCTGCAATTGGCTCAAATGTAGCCAAGGCCTTCGGTCTATCATATAAGAATATGACCATCCTTCTCGGATGTGGAGCCGCTGGTGCCATTGCCGGTATTTTTAAAGCACCTCTTGCAGGAGTCCTGTTTGCATTGGAGATATTGTTCTTCAATATTTCGATGACATCTGTCTTGCCGTTGTTGTTGTCTACTATTACGGCAACTGTAGTTTCGTACCTTTTCCTCGGTGATGCTGTGCCGTTTTCCAATACAATCCAAGATTTCTCGATGGGGAACATCCCATATTATATAATCCTTGGCATTTTTTGTGGATTGGTTTCATTATATTTCATGAGAACCACCCTCCGTGTTGAGGATAAGATGAGGAGGGTTGTCAATCCTTTTGCAAAGTGGGCGATTGGTGCTGTTGCGTTAGGTGTTTTGGTACTGCTATTTCCACCTCTTTATGGAGAGGGTTATGACTCTTTGACAAATATGCTGAATAATGCACCTAGTGATTTGGAAACAGGTTTTGCTTTTAGTGACATGATTACCGGTAAGTGGGCTTTACTGATCTTCTTTACCCTTATTATGCTTTTGAAAGTTTATGCTACTGCATTTACTAATGCAGGTGGTGGAGTAGGTGGTACATTTGGTCCTACACTTGTTACTGGCGGGTTTGCAGGATTTATTGTTGCACGTTTTATCAATCTTCTTGGTTTTTCATCAATAGTACTTCCTGAGGCAAATTTCGTTCTTGTCGGAATGGCTGGACTAATGGCAGGGGTAATGCAGGCCCCGATGACTGCAATATTTTTGATTGCTGAGATTACTGGAGGATATGAACTTCTGATACCATTGATTATTACGGCATCTATCTCATTTGTGACAATAAGAACAGTTGAACAATACTCTATATATACAAAACGTATCGCACAGCAAGGAGATTTGCTCACACACGACAGTGACCAAGCAGTATTGACACTCCTTAATACCAGTGATTTCATTGAAAGGGATTTTGCAACAGTAAATATGGATTGGAATTTAGGCCAATTGGTTAAAGTTATTTCTGAGTCCCATAGAAATATATTTCCTGTAATTGATTCAACAGGAAGGTATCAAGGCGTGGTAAATTTGGATGATGTTCGAAGTGTTATGTTTGATACCGAACAGTATGAAACTCTATTCATATATAACTTCATGACATCGATGCCTTCTTTAATTTATGTGGATGAGAAGATGGATAGTGTAATGAGTAAATTCGAAAGAACAGGTACGTGGAATTTGCCTGTTGTCGATAAAAATAGAAAATATATAGGGTTTATTTCAAAATCAAAGATATTCTTATCGTATCGCGAACAATTACAACAAGTGTCACATGATTAGTCTATATGTAGAACATATTGCTTCGTTGATGAATGTAAAGACGTGGCAAATCGAACATTGTGTAGAACTTTTTGATGAGGGAGCAACAATCCCTTTCATCAGCCGTTACCGTAAAGAGAGGACTGGTGCGCTTGATGAGACCCAAGTAGCTGAAGTTAAGCATTGGTATACAAAATTTGATGAGCTTGCCAAGAGAAAGATAGCCATTATTAAAAGCATTGAAGAGCAGGGCAAACTCACTGATGATCTAAAACTGAAAATTGAAAACGAGATTGATCCTCAGACAGTGGAGGATATATATCTTCCATATAAGCCAAAACGCAGGACACGTGCATCCATTGCTAAAGAGAAAGGTCTTGAGCCATTGGCGAAGGCTATTTTTGAAGGTGGAACAGCCAGTCCAAAAGATTCAGCCAAACATTTTATCGGGGACAAAGTAAGTAGTGTAGATGATGCTCTTGCTGGAGCACGAGATATCATCGCTGAGTGGATTGCCGAGTCACAACCAGTACGTGCATCGCTTCGTGATTTATATAGTAAATGGGGCACGATAGTGTCCAAGGTGGCTAAAGGGAAGGATAGTGAAGAGGAGGCATCTAAATACAGAAATTATTTTGATTTTTCGGAAAGATTGGATAAAATACCTTCTCATAGATTGTTGGCTATTCTACGTGCATCTTCAGAAGAGGTATTGGGTGTTAAAATAGATGTCAATTGTGATTATGCTCTTGAACGGATTGACAATTGTGTTTCGAAAATGACTCCAAGGCGATTGAACGAATCCTGTTTGGACCAGGTCGATGAAGCTGTTTCGGATGCATACAAACGATTGCTACACCCATCCATTGAAAATGAGGCATTGGCAATTGCTAAAGAAAAGGCCGATGTTGAGGCTATCAGAGTTTTTGGAGAGAACTTGAGACAGTTGCTTCTTTCTCCTCCTGTAGGACAGAAGAGAACTTTGGCAATAGACCCTGGTTTTAGAACAGGATGTAAGGTGGTTTGTTTGGATGCTCAAGGGGCATTATTGCATAATGATACTATTTATCCTCATCCGCCTGTAAATGAGAAGAGTACAGCTATGAAGAAACTCTCTCACATGGTAGAGGCTTATAAGATAGAGGTGATAGCAATCGGTAATGGTACTGCCGGCCGTGAGACAGAGGAGTTCATTAAGAAAATGGAACTTCCTGCAGGGGTCAAGGTCTATAGTGTCAGTGAGGATGGGGCTTCAATTTACTCTGCATCGCCACTTGCAAGGGAGGAGTTTCCAAATTATGATGTAACTGTTCGTGGTGCTGTTTCTATTGGCAGAAGACTTATGGATCCACTTGCTGAATTGGTGAAGATAGATCCTAAATCTATTGGTGTAGGTCAATATCAACACGATGTTGATCAGATTTTGCTGAAGGAGACATTGGATAATACTGTTGAAAGTTGTGTGAACAGTGTCGGAGTAAACTTGAATACTGCATCCAAGAATCTTCTCAGTTATGTCTCAGGAATAGGTCCGTCATTAGCACAGAATATTGTTGAGTACAGAGATGAGAATGGGGCGTTTGAGTCAAGGAAAGATCTGTTGAAGGTCAAAAGATTGGGAGATAAGGTATTTGAACAAGCTGCAGGTTTCCTTCGCATTCCAGATTCACAGAACCCACTGGACAACTCAGCTGTCCATCCTGAGAGATACCATCTTGTTGAGAGTATGGCTAAAGATCTTGGAGTTGATGTAGCAGAGTTGATAAAGGATGGTGAAATCAGGTCAAAGATTGATGTGAAGAGATATGTGTCTGAAGAGGTCGGTATGCCTACTTTGAATGATATTATATCAGAACTTGCCAAACCTGGTCGCGATCCACGTCAAACCATCAAGGTGTTTGAGTTCTCTTCAGAGATAAAGACAATTGAGGATGTAAAGATTGGCATGATTCTGCCTTGTATTGTTACAAATATTACCAATTTCGGGGCTTTTGTAGATATTGGTATCAAGCAGAATGGGTTGATACACGTATCTCAAATGGCAGACAGATTTGTTTCTAATCCAGCAGATGTGCTAAAGATACATCAACAACTTCAAGCCAAGGTGGTAGATGTTGATATGCAACGCCAAAGAATAGGAATGTCATTGAAAGGATTATAAATTTTATTATATTTGTACTGATATGCACTTTTGTATATTGAATTGAATAATATGAAACAATTAGTAATCATTCCAACTTATAACGAGAAGGAGAATATTGAGAAGATTATACGTGCGGTTAAAAATCAACCTATCGATTTTCATATCCTTATCATTGATGATGGATCACCTGATGGAACAGCCGAAATAGTAAAGGGACTTCAAAGTGAATTCGACGGATCTTTATTTATGATCCAGAGGGCGGGTAAACAGGGTCTTGGCACGGCTTATATGACTGGTTTCAAGTGGTCATTGGAGCATGGTTATGATTACACTATTGAGATGGATGCGGATTTTTCACATAATCCTAACGATCTTCCAAGACTGCTTGCCGCGTGTACTGAACAGGGCGCTGATCTATCCATCGGATCCAGATATTGCAATGGCATAAGTGTTATCAACTGGCCTATTGGCCGCGTCATTATGTCATATTATGCATCTGCATATGTTCGCACAGTCCTTGGTATGAAGGTATTTGATACTACAGCCGGATTCAAATGCTATAGCAGAAAAGCTTTGGAAACTATTGATTTTAGTAGAATAAAGATGCGTGGATATGGATTCCAAATTGAGATGAAGTATAATGTCTATAAGTTGGGCATGAAGATAATAGAGGTACCTATCATCTTTGAGGATAGAAAGGAGGGGACTTCTAAGATGAGCAGCAGTATCTTTGGAGAGGCTTTCTGGGGTGTGCTTAAATTGAAATTCCGCAAAATTAAACCGGCGAATAGATGAGGATTCTAATAAAGAATGGTACAATAATCAATGAAGGCAACTCATTTAAGGGCTGCCTTTTTATTAACGACAGAGTTATTGAGGATGTTTCTAAAGGAACCTTCGATGGCGATGAATCATCGTTTGACCAGATAGTTGATGCATCAGGTTTATATGTCCTGCCGGGAGTAATAGACGATCAGGTACATTTCCGCGAACCTGGAGCGACACATAAAGGATGTATCGCATCTGAAAGTGCTGCGGCTGCATTGGGTGGTGTAACCTCATATATGGATATGCCAAATAATAATCCACCAGCTTGTAGTATAGCTTCCCTTGAAGAGAAGTATGAAATTGCCCAAAGGGATTCTGTTGTAAATTACTCTTTTTACCTTGGTGCCAATAACGATAATATTTCAGAGATAAAAGCAGTCGATCCCTCCTGCGTTTGTGGGGTGAAGGTTTTTATGGGATCATCTACTGGAAATATGTTGGTTGACAATCAGGAGACTTTGAATGCCATTTTTAAGGAAGCCCCATGCTTGATTGCCACACATTGTGAAGAGGAGTCTGTTATTAAGAAGAATCTTGATGAAGCAATAGCCAAATATGGAGATGCTATTCCATTTAATATGCACCCGGTAATCAGAAGTGAAGAGGCCTGTGTTCTATCAACCAAGAAGGCTATTGAATTAGCTGGAAAATACGGTTCCCGTCTTCATGTTTTACATGTATCAACAGCCAAGGAGGTGCAGCTTATTTCAGAAGCTGCAGCATCAGGTGCTCAAGTGACTGGGGAGATATGTGTTCATTATCTATATTTTTGTGATAAGGATTATGAAAAATATGGTTCACATATCAAATGCAATCCTGCTATTAAGAGCTACGAAGATATGACTGCCTTGCGTGATGCTGTAAAGGATGGTATCATCAAAGTCGTTGCTACGGATCATGCACCCCATTTATTGAGTGAGAAGGATTGCCCATACAGGCAGTCCGCTTCCGGCATTCCACTGGTTCAACATTCGCTTCAATTGATGTTGGAGCTCTCTTCAAAGGGATTATTTACAATTGAAGATGTAGTTGATAGAATGTCTCACTCTCCGGCACGCTGTTTCGGCCTTTCGAGAAGAGGCTTCATAAAGAAGGGCTATTCTGCGGATATAGTGATTGTGGATTTGAATCAGCCATGTTCAGTTGTCCCCGCATCACGTTGTGGATGGAGCCCGTTCACATCATTCAACTCTTCAATTGTCCACACCTTCTGCAATGGTATTCAAGTCGTAGAAGAGGGTAAACTGACAGGCAAAAAAGCTGGCGAAAGGTTGTTATTCAACAATTAACTCTTTTTAAGGTTCCAAAAGTGATTTACTGGTCCGTGCCCATGTCCAATTGCGTATTGAGATCCAGACTCAATAGCATTGGAAATATACTCCTTTGATGCCTTTGCTGCATCATCAAGTGAACATCCTTGTGCAAGATAAGATGCAAATGCTGATGAGAGAGTGCAACCTGTACCATGAGTATTGACAGTGTTGTTCCTTTTTGATGTCAATTTAATTATATGGTCTTCCTCATGATTATAGAAGATATCAGTCAATTCGCTTTCAGATATGTGCCCAGCTTTCATCATGACCGAAACATTCCACTTTTGGCCAATCCGTTTTGCTACATCTGGAAGTTGCTCTTGTGAGACAATATTTTCATCGATTAATATTTCAGCTTCCGGAATATTTGGCGTGATTACCTTTGCTTTAGGTATAAGGATACTTTTCAAATCCTTTATTGCAGACTCTTCAATCAATCTGTGTCCTGAAGTTGAGACCATTACAGGGTCCAATACAACATTTGAAATACCAAATCTATCTATCTCTTCAGCGACAGCTTTGACAACCTCTGCTGAGTGTAACATGCCTATTTTTATTGCATCAGCTCCTATGTCACTTAATACGCATCTTATCTGAGCTGATAGTGTATTCACTGGAACAGGGAATATATCTTCCACTCCTAATGTATTTTGAACCGTGATTGCTGTTATGGCACTTGCCGCATATGACCCTGTAGCTGAAATAGCCTTTATGTCTGCCTGAATGCCAGCGCCTCCACCAGAGTCGCTTCCGGCAATCGTCAATACTATTGGATATTGTTTCATATTAAAAATGTCTGAATCCCATAAAAACAGTGTCTGAACCAATCCATTGAATAGTATTGTTATCATTATTCGGGAGGATTGTTCCTATTACAGTAAATGGAATAGAAATTGATGATATTATTGATGGATCAATTGTAAATAAAAGTTCATAATCCTCACCTCCACTTGTGGCGAGATTATATAAATCTTCCGGCCATACTGCCTTCAGTTCATCTGAGATTGGAAGTTTGGAAAGATCTATTTCAGCACTGACATTTGAGGATTTTAGAATGTGTCTCAAGTCTGAAGCGATACCGTCGGAAATATCCATCATAGCATGAATACCTTCCAATTTGGACAGTTTAAGTCCCTCCACCACTCGTGGGACAGGATGATAATGCCGTTCAATCAATCTTTTACAATCTTCTGTTCTTGGCCTGTGTTCCAGAATAGCTTTCAATCCGCCGGCAGAATCTCCAAGGTTTCCTGTTACACATATAAGATCCGAAACTTTGGCTGTGGATCGTAATTTTGCACTGCCGACAGGGCATGTACCCAAAACAGTTACATTGATACAAATCTTATCTTCACACGATGTAGTGTCTCCACCTAGAAGTGTAGCTCCATATTTTGTGCAACATTCGCTATAACCTGAGATAAAATCATCAATCCATTCAGATTCTAAATCAGGTGGTAGGGCAATAGATAGAAATGTAGCCAAAGGTTTACCTCCCATTGCAGCAATGTCACTTATATTTACAGCCGCGGATTTCCAACCAAGTTGCTTCGGCTTTACATCACTTCTAAGGAAGTGACTTCCTTCAACAAGCATGTCAGTGCTGACCAATGTCTCCATCAGTGTGTCTTGTGGCAAGATAGCGCAGTCGTCTCCAATACCAATGACTCCATCCGGTATAGATGTTGTCTGCTTAATCTTTTCGATAAGCCCGAATTCTCCAATGTCCTTAAGCTTCATATAATTCTTTTGCGGCTTTATAAGGGTCGTCTGCAGATATTATTGCCGATACCACTGCTATTCCATCAACTCCTGTACTTTTTACAGCCGTAGCTGTATTATTATTAATTCCCCCAATGGCAACTGATGGGTGAATAGATCTTTTTACAAACTCTTCGGCGCCGTCAAGACCCCATGGTGTTGCTGTATCCGTTTTGGTGGTGGTGCTGAAGATAGGGGAGAGTGCCACGTAGTCTACATCCAGTCTGTTGGCAATCTCCAGCTGCTCCATATTCTCAATTGACAGACCTATTATTTTATCCGGTCCGAGCAATCGTCTTGCTGTCTCATATGGCATGTCTGACTGGCCGATATGAACTCCATCAGCATCAATAGCCAATGCGACATCGATGCGATCATTGATAATAAGTGGAACATTATATGGTTTTAAGATGTTTTTCAATCTTAATCCAAGATTAACGAATTCCCTGGTATCAAGATCTTTCTCTCTTAATTGGACCATTGTTACACCACCTTTGACAGCCTCTTCTATAATCCACTCAATATCACGGTCTCCCGATAATCTCCTGTCGGTGACAAGGTATAATGATAACTGTTCTGGTTTCATAAATCTACTGTATTGATTCTATTACCTAATTCATTGGGATCAAATGTTGAGAGCTTGTCAATGAATTTGACTTTGAATGTTCCCGTGCCTGTCGATTCTTCATTTGTCAACTCTCCACAAATTCCCATCAATGCCATTGCAAATAGCGCTGAATCAAAAGGGTCTTTATCTATTGCTGCAAAAGCTGCTGTGATTACGGTTGCAGTGCAGCCAAGTGCAGTAACTCTAGGCATAATGGGTGCTCCATTGCATATTGTCGATACTTTATTGCCATCAGTAATGTAATCTGTTTGCCCACTAACGGAGATAGTAGCTCCTGTTGCCTTGGCCAGCGATTTTGCATAATCGAGAGCACTCTTGCTGTCAATAACTGAATCTACACCTTTTGATTGCTGCACATTGCATTCATTCTCATCTATGGCCGAAGCTAAAGCAATGATTTCCGAGGCATTTCCACGAATGATTGTAGGAGAATAATTCAATGCGAGATCCAATGAAATATCTAGTCTTTGTGATGTGAAACCTGCTCCAACAGGATCGAGAACCCACGGTTTCCCAAATTGTGAAGCTGCGGCTGCAGCTATTCTGGAAGCCTTTATCAGTTGAAGGTCAAGTGTTCCCAAATTAATTGATAAGGCATCACTTTTGGAGACTGATTCCACCATCTCTTCAGGGAAATATGACATTATTGGAGAAGCTCCAATTGCAAGCAGAGAATTTGCAGCGATCTCCATCGCTACCTGATTTGTTATGTTGTGGATTAATGGCGATTGCTCCCGGATTAGGAGACAATCTTCGCAGAAGTGTTGAAGATTAAACATTTTCCTTACGACGGTATTAACCGTATCAAGTTCAAAGGGTATTTCTCAACCTCTCCGGCCTCTCCGGAGTAGGTACCCCATATTTCTCTACAAATATATGGATTTTAATATGATTATGTAATTGTATTAATAAAAAAGCTTGGTAAAAGTGTAAACTTTACCAAGCTTTTATTATTTGTCAAATACTATATTAGAACGCTTTAATAAGCTTTGCGTCAGGAAGATTCTTCAATTGTGTAGCTGCATCACCAACAACGACGAAAATCATATTGTCGACATTCAGATACTCTTCAGCTTTAGCTTTAATCTGAGCTAAAGTCATATTGTTTACGACCTCCTCCTCTTTAGTTACATAATCGTCAGGAAGGTTATAGTTTCTGATATTTGAAAGAAGGCTTACCAAACTTGAGGTTGTCTCAAATGCAGATGCATTGGATCTTAGCATAGCATCCTTTACTCCATCAAGTTTTTCCTGAGTATATTCGTTGCCGAATGTGCTGATAATCTCCTTGAATAGAGCAACAGACTCTTTAGTTGAACTACCTTGTACGCTTGATGCTGCGTGGAAGTATCCAGTTTCAAGATTACTTGAGAATGCAGAACTTGCTCCATATGTATAACCTCTCTGAAGACGAAGAACTTCAAATAATTTACCTGCTGAGCCTGCACCAAGTTTCTCATTAAGTACATCAAGCTGGTGGTATTCAGGATCGTTGATATCCATACCTGGTCCAATTATGTAGATATAAGATTGTTTAGAACCTGGGAAATCGATGAAATATGTGCCTGGAGCAGCGCTTTCCCCTATGGTGATTTCAGGAACAGTAACTTCTTCGCCACTCCATCCCTCAAGTACAGCAAGTGATTTCTTTAGAGTTGGAAGATCTATGTCACCTGCTATATCAATATGTGTATTCTTTGGAGTTAGGGTTGCGTAATATGCCTTGATGTCGTCCATAGTGATAGCATCAATACTCGCATCAGTAGTGAAATTTGTGTATACACAATCTCCCAACCAAAGTTTTGAAGCGGCTCTTGAGCCCAAAGATGTGATGCTGGTAAGAGCATTCTGAATAGATGATTTCTCTACCTTGACAGCGCGGTTAAAGGCATCTTCATCAAATTTTGGTTTTGTTATCATTTCGTTTACAATAGCCATAACCTCAGGAAGATTCTTTGAAAGAGAACTGACTGAGATGGTAGTTGACTTGTTACCACTGCTTACACGTGCGCTTGCTCCAAGTTTCTTAAGGGCGCGTTCCAGTTCAACTGCGGTATGTTCAGAAGTTCCTTCATTCATCATGCTGGCATTGATTGAGGCAGTGCCTCTCTTTCCTACAGGATCCATAATTGCACCACCATCTATGGCAATGGTAAGGTTTACCATAGGGATTTCTTTCTGAGTTATACCTGCAACTTTAATTCCGTTGGCAAGCGTAGTTCTCCAAATGGTAGGGATAGTTGTCTTTGGAGTATTTGACATATATGAAGGTTCAATGCTACGGTCAATCTTGGAAGGAGTACGCTCGTAGTCATCATCTACAATCGCACCTGCAGCACTACGCATGGTCTGCTTGCTTTGATCCTCCATTGTCAGTTCTGCTGGAATACTGCCTTCAATTGAGAGTTCAACCTCGCCTTGAGGAACAGCCACAACAGCAACGTAGTTCTGACCCTTGATATATTTATTATATACTCTCATTACATCTTCTGATGTTACGGCATTGAAAGTGGCAATATCATCGATAAATTTGTCAGCTTTTCCATAGAACTCCTTGCTTCTTGCAAGCATTTGTGCTTTATTCAATACGCTGCCTAATCTGCGATAAGCTGAAGTTTCATTCTCTGCCTTTAGAGTAGCAAGTTCTTCTTCATCTACGCCATTTGCTTCGAAGTCTGCGAATGCTTGATCAATAGCTGCCATAATCTGGTCAATGTCCACACCTGGATAGGCAGTAGCACTGATTCCTACCTGTCCTGCACTCTCCATGGTACCATTGTATGCATAGATGTCAGGGGCTAGATTAGTCTCAACTACATTTTTGTAAAGTGGAGAGTTTTTACCTCTACCGAATAGGCTGCAGAATGCATCCAATGCAGCCTCATCTTCATTACCTTCAGCTACTGAAGACCATGCTATATCAACAGCAGGCATAGTTGCGAATTGATCCTCGTAGTATAATTTCTTTGTCTGGTCCAGTTGAACATCCCAAACAGCTGGTTTCTCAACAGGATGACTAGGGATTTCAGCGAAGTATTTTTCTATCAGTGCCTTAACTTCTTCAGGATCGAAATCGCCAGCAATACAAAGAGTTGCGTTTGAAGGTACGTAATATGTGCTGTAGAACTCTTTTACATCTTCTACTGTTGCAGATTTAATATCATCGAATTCTCCAATGACTGTCCAGCTATATGGATGTCTTTTTGGGAAGAAAGCCTTGCTCATAATGTCATTCATCATACCATAGGCGTTATTAACCTCAGTTTGACGTTTCTCATTGCAAATGACATCTATTTCACGTTCAAGGCCACTCTGAGTTACAGTGTTAATAAAGAATCCCATACGGTCAGATTCCATCCATAATATCTTCTCCAGAGCATCACGTGGAACACATTCGTAATAAATAGTGTAATCGTTGGAAGTACCGCCGTTGAAGTCTCCACCCATATCGGCAATCTTGTTAAAGAAAGCGTTACGTGGAAGGTTCTCAGAGCGTTGGAAAAGCATGTGCTCAAAGAAGTGAGCGAAACCTGTCTTGCCCTCTTTTTCACGTGCGCTACCTACATGGAACGCAATTGCTTGAGCAACGATAGGATCACTGTGATCCTCATGAAGAATAACTTTTAGACCATTATCAAGAGTGTACTCTTCATAGTCTATGTGCATCACGTCATTACTATTGTTCTTGCAAGAGACAATGGCAACAATCGTTAAAATGATGATTAATACAGAATTAATTCTCTTTCTCATAACTATTTTTTTTGTATTTATTATTCTGGTGGCAAAATTAATTTTTTATTTTGTTCTAACATAAAAATGGAACTATATTTCAAAGAGTAAATGCAGCGCTCAGAGGTACCTTATGGACAACAAGTATATAGTTTCCAAAAAAAATGTAAATTTGTAATTCAACTTTCGCAAGTACTCATAAACACTTTGATAATTACCAAATTAGTTACTTGCGAAACTTGAGTTTGTAGTATATTGTTCTATAAAAATAGATTCGTCAATATGAAACGTTATTTTCTCTTAGCCATTACTGCTATCTGCCTGATTTCTTGCTCAAGGTCAATTTCTATTGAAAACTTTGAGGATGGTCTGGATAAATGTTCGATAGAAGGAGAATCTTTTTTTTCACTTATTGAAACCTCAAATGGAAATCATTTCTTGAAAGGTTCCGATGACGATCAATTGTCTGGCAGTATCACCACAGCTGAATTTGATATCTCAAAAGATTACATCAATATGCTTGTCGGGGGGAACAAACCAAGCGGTTGGGGGCGAGCTATGAATAGTGTTCAACTTATTGTTGATGGTGAGAGTGTTTGTACTGTCAACTCAATAAGTGACAATCCTGATTCTCTTGAATGGGTTACTATGGATGTCAGAAACTTTAAAGGGAAAAAGGGTACTATTAAGATTGAATCGGCTCCGGCTCAAACTTTTGGGAATTATAGAATTCCTCGTGGTTTCATTTCTGTTGACCAAATAGAACAATCCAATAAACGTCTAAGCCATTACTATTCTGTTTATGAGACAATAGTAAAGGCTGATGCAAAATATCTATTGATTCCAGCCAGCACCAAAGGCGCTAACTCAAGATTGTCAGTAATGGTGGATGGCGTGAATATTTTAGGTCAGGAGCAGAGTTGCTCTCCTGCTATCTCTGATATCGATTATTATATCCCAATCGACGTATCAAAATATAAAGGTCAAAAAATTGTAGTCAAATTGACTGGGATAAAAGATAATTATACTGTATTCAATGCTATTAAGACTTCCGATGAGACAGGGAATAATTATCAAGAGAGATATAGGCCAGTAGTACACTTCTCTCCATCTTTCGGCTGGACTAATGATCCAAATGGAATGGTTTATGTGAATGGAGAATGGCATCTCTCTCTTCAATATAATCCGTACTCCACTGCTCACAGTAATATGCACTGGGGGTTAAGTGTTTCAAAGGATTTGATTCATTGGAACGATCAGCCTTTTGTAATAGCACCGGATGAACTCGGTTCGATATTCTCAGGCAGTGCTGTCGTTGATCATAATAACAGTGCAGGATTCGGTGAGAATGCTGTCATTGCTATATATACTAATTCTGGATCAGGTCAAGTACAGAGTATCGCTTACTCTAATGATGGTGGGTATAATTTTACAAAATATGACAACAATCCAGTTCTTGTAGATAAATCTCAACGCGATTTCAGGGATCCAAAGGTTAGTTGGATAGGCGATAAATGGGTAATGGCTTTGGCTGTAGGGCAGGTTATTCGTTTCTATGGTTCCAAAGATTTGAAGGAATGGGAACTATTAAGTGAATTCGGAGAGGGAATAGGATCTCATAATGGTACATGGGAATGTCCTGATTTGATTAAATTTGATTATGAGGGGAGAGAAAAATGGGTGCTGTTTGTTAGTATAAATCCAGGTGGACCTAATGGAGGCAGCATCACACAATACTTCATTGGACAATTTGATGGAAAAGAGTTTGTAGCTGATAAACTTCCTTATCCTCTTTGGGTTGATTCCGGAGTTGACAATTATGCTGGCGTCACTTATGCTGATGCACCTGATGGTCGCACCGTTTTTCAAGGGTGGATGAGCAATTGGGTTTACACTGGGTCCACTCCAACTATATCATTCAGAAATGCCATGACGCTACCAAGGGATCTCGCCCTAAAGTCAAATGGTAAACACCTAATTCTGGCCAGTGTTCCATCACCTGAAGTATATGCGGCTCGTTGTGAAGAATACTCATATGACAATAATACATCAGTTGACGAGTACATAATTCCTTCTATCCTTGAAAATAATGAAGGGGCATACGAAATTGATTTTACCGTTGTACCGGATTCAAAAGGGGAGATGAGCATTGAACTGTATAACACACAAGGGGAGAGGGTGACCTTCAACTTCGATTTAAGCTCTAATAAATTGGTGTTGGATAGGTCTCAGAGTGGAGATGTGGACTTCCATAAATCTTTTTCAAATTCTGTTACTGTTGAACTCATTCCAAGATCTGAGTATAGATTCCAACTCTTCGTAGATAAGTTCTCTACAGAACTCTTCATAAACGATGGAGATATGGCCTTCACAAACTGTGTTTTCCCATCAGAAACATATAACTCATTCAAAATCTCATCTAATGACAAGTTTGATGTTGAGGATGTAAAAATATATCAATTGAAATAGTAATTAATACATAATAATATGAAAAAACTACTTACACTTTTCTTCGCAGCGATTATGTTAGTATCCTGCTCAAAGACACCGGCACATCTGTTGATTCCAATTGATGAGAGTGCTGATGAAATTGTTATGACAATCAATGTAGACGGCAAAGACGTATATGTCGCTGATATTAGATTGGCACTTGGTCAGCCACAATATTGGGTTCCAATGGATATTGCTCGTTTCAATGCAACAAAAGAGAATATCAGCTTTACAGGTGTAGATGCCGATGCTGCTTGGTCGGTAATAAAAGAGAGCACTGAGCCATATACTGTTCCTGCTGAAAAATATCGCCCAATATATCATCATACACCAGAATATGGCTGGATGAATGATGCTAATGGCCTGTTCTATAAAGATGGTGTATATCATCTCTATTATCAATATAATCCATACGCTTCTACATGGGGAAATATGCATTGGGGTCACTCTACAAGTACTGATCTTGTTCATTGGGAACATCAGCCTGTAGCTATTTACCGTGATGCATATGGTCATATATTTTCCGGTAGCTCTGTTGTAGATGTCAACAATACAGCAGGTTTTGGAGAGGGTGCGGTAATTGCCTTCTATACATCATGGAACACATCCCGTGAATATATTCAGACACAATGTATGGCTTACAGTCTTGATAATGGCTTAACCTTTACAAAGATTGATGAAAATCCTGTCCTTGTTCCTTTTGACGGTATCAAAGATTTCCGTGACCCTAAGGTATTCTGGTATGAGCCAGAGTCAAAATGGATTATGATTGTCTCTGCAGATAAGGAGATGAGATTCTATACCTCTCAGAATCTAAAAGATTGGGATTATATGAGTGGATGGGGTGAAGGATATGGTGTTCAACCTCGTCAATTTGAATGTCCTGATTTCTTCCAACTTACTACAACTGAAGGTGAAACAAAATGGGTGATGATTGTAAACGTAAATCCTGGATGTTTCTTTGGTGGTAGCGCTACTCAATATTTCGTTGGTGAATTCGATGGTACAACCTTTACATGTGATTCTCCAAAAGAGAGTGTTAAATGGCTCGATTGGGGTAAAGATCACTATGCAACTGTTACATTCTCAAATGTTAATGACAGAGTCGTAGCTGTTCCATGGATGAGCAACTGGCAATATGGTAAAGTTGTTCCTACTACCTATTTCCGCAGCGCCAATTCAATTCCACGCGTTTTGGGACTTTTCAAAGTTGATAATGAGTATTATGTCTCTGTAAATCCTGTTGAGGAGCTCTCAATCCTTCGCAAGGAGAGTCAGAAATTTGAAGCTTTGACAGTTGATTCAGATCCAGTACAGGAGCAACTCTTTGAGGAGACTGATGGTGCATATGAACTTAATATGAATCTTGAAAACAATGCTGAGAAGGCTGGTTTCAGATTATGCAACGACAATGGTGAATTCGTAGATATATACTTCGATCAGAAACTTGGCAGATTCGTTATGGATCGTACTCAGAGCGGCGCAATAGAGTTCGCAGAGCATGGTGAGGTTCATGAAATTGAAAATCATGATGGCCGAAAGACCAACTCCATGAACTATATCAACGACTTCGCACTAGCAACTTGGGCCCCTATGCCAGTTGAAGGAGAACACGCAATCCAGATACTTTCCGATGTCGCATCTTTGGAAATATTCATAGATGGTGGTAAAGTAGTCATGACCAACCTTGTCTTCCCAACTATGCCATATAACAAAATTGAATTCTATGCTGAAGGTGGCGTGTTGCAGGTAAATGAGTTGACTGTTACCAAACTGGGTTTATAGTAAAGTAAAAGAATGATTATGAAACGATATATCGTTACATTAGTTGCTATTGTACTCTCGTGTGCTTTATTTGCACAAGGGAGTGAACCTTTCGTTACCATCTATGGACGGGTATATGATGCATCTACTGATGAACCTATGCGTTTCGTATCAGTTGGTTTGGAAGGTACTTCTATCGCGAATATTTCTAATTCTGAAGGTCTTTTTTCTTTAAAAATTCCACAAGGATCCTTAAATGAAGGAGTTGTATTTCTTTCTCATCTCGGTTATCTTGAGTCGAAAACAAAAGCACTCAGTTTTGACGGTTATACAATTGATAAGCCATTGACAATAAAGATGGCACCAGTTTCATTTAAATTGGATCCGGTTGTAATCAGCGCAAGCGAGGCGGAATCATTGGTGAAAACAGCATACGATAGAGTGAAAGTCAATTACTCAACTGAACATCAAGGAATGACGGCTTTTTATCGTGAGTTGATAAAGAAGGGTAATACAAAATACTTATCATTGAATGAGGCTGTTCTTGATATAGATAAATCGCCATATACTGGTTTTGCTATTGATAAGGCTGGTATTTACAAAGGCCGTGGTACTATCAATTATGATTCAAGCGATACATTGTTGATACGCTATCAAGGTGGAGTAAATTCATCCTTGCAAATTGATATTGCCAAGAATCCATTTCCTGGTGTTGATGAAGTAGATATGTTCAAATATTACGATTTTACCATGGGTGAATCCGTAGTTCAAGATGATAGACTTTTCTTCTGTGTGTTATTTAATCAAAAACCGGAAGAGACAGATCCTCTTTACAGAGGTAAAATCTATATTGATTCCGAAACATACGCAATAGGCCGTGCTGAATTTCAAGTCAATGTTGAAGATCACCCTGAGGTTGTAAAGTATTACATACTCAAAAAGCCGCAAAAGGTCTCTTTTGATGTTGAAAGTGTATCATACACCGTTAATTATCGTGAACAGAACGGACTGTGGTTTTATGATTACGGACATATAGAACTGGTATTCGTCGCTCATAGGAAATACTCTCCATTTAGACAACGCTACTCTGCGATATCTGAAATGGCTGTGACAGACCATAGACCTGGAGAGATTGAGATTGTTAATGAGAGTAAACTGAAAATCAGAGATCAGTTGTCTGAAAGAGTACAAGACTTTACTGATGAAAATTTCTGGGAAAATTACAATGTGATAGAGCCCGATACAGATATTGAGGCTATAGTCAGGAAGATTGTAAGACAATTGAACAGACGAAGCGAGAGCAGATAGTCTTATCTTATCAAATCGTAGATAGTAATCGCCGTCATGGCTGTGATAACGACACATATGCGTCGAATAATTGCAGGGTCATGGCGGCCTTTTATTTCCAGTGTGATATCTTCCCCCTTTATGAAATCAATACTTCGTTGAGGCTTGGAAATTGATGGTGTAGGCTTGATAGCGGTATTAAAAATAATAGGCATGCCATTGGAGATGCCACCATTAATACCACCATTGTTATTTGTTTTAGTCTTTACACACTCTCCATCATAATAGAACTGGTCATTAACAGTCGAGCCCTTAGCGTTACTGTCGCAAAAGCCAAATCCCAATCCGAATTCGATACCTTTGACCCCACCGATAGCGAAGATTGCTTTTGCGATTGCCCCTTCAAGGGAATCGAACCAAGGAGCACCTATCCCGGCAGGTATTCCGGAGATTGCAGTTTGGAGTATTCCGCCGATAGAATCACCTGAATTCTTGGCTTTGATTATTTCATCTATTATCTCTGATTCAATATCTGAAATTACAGGAAAATCTTTGGAATTCAATAAAGAGATTTCAGTGTCAATATCAACGAAGTTATTGTCTCTAACGGACCCGCATTGAAGGATATGGGTCCCAATATGAATACCTCTATCCTCAAGTGCTTTTAATGCGACTGCTCCGGTAGCTACAATCCCTGCTGATACTCTTCCGCTGAAATGACCGCCTCCACGATAATCTTCGAAGCCTTTATATTTGATATGAGCAACATAATCAGCGTGGGATGGTCTCGCTACTCCTTGTTGATAATCACTGCTTCTGATATTTTCATTTGGAATAAGTATGCAAATAGGGGCTCCGGTTGTTCTACCATTGAAAACACCACTCATTATTTGAAAATGATCAGGCTCTTTTCTTGCACTTTCTGTAATGTTCTGCGGTCTGCGTTTGCTGAGGAATGATGCAATCATTTCATCAGTGATCTCAATCCCTGGCTCAACGCCGTCAAGGACAGCCCCAACAACTGGGCCGTGTGACTCGCCGAAAACGGTTAATACTACATTGTCACCGATAGAACTCATTCAAACAGTTTTTACAAAGTTATTAAAAATTATTATCTTGTATTCTAATTTAGGAATCATATCTCTTCTGATGCTGTTACTCCGGATTCTGAAATGATGGAGTTTTTTTAGGAGAGGTTGAAAAGAGTTTTATTTTCGTTTTTTGAACAATCATTACGTATGATTAATATTAGGCTGGAATTTAGAGATGATATCAAGTCGTTGAGAGATTTTTTCAATGAATCAGAGAGATATTATGTAGTATATGATTCAAATGTAAAACAATTCATCTCTGAAATCTTCAGCAATGATATCCCTTGCTTTGAAATTAAATCCGTAGAGGAAAATAAATCCATTGATACTGTAATGGATATTTGCCGTTGGTTAATTTCAATGGAGGCCGATAGGGATGTTATTCTTGTCGCTTTTGGCGGTGGAATAACATCCGATGTCACAGGTTTCGCCGCTTCAATATATAAGAGAGGAGTAAGATATTTGAATCTCCCAACAACGCTACTTGCTCAAGTAGATGCTGCGATTGGTGGCAAAACAGGTGTCAATGTCGATTCCTTCAAGAATATGGTAGGAACATTCAAACAACCGGAATCTACTATTATCTGTCCCGTATTTTTGAAAACACTTCCAGCCAAACAAATTCTCTCAGGATTTGCTGAATTGTTGAAGACATTCATTATTACTTCAGAAGAGAATTACAACGAGTGTGTCAAGTCGATTTCGTCTGGATTGCCGGTATGGGAGATGACGAGTCTTATATGTAAAGCGGCACAAGCTAAGGCTGATATTGTTTCAAAGGACGAGTTTGATAAAGATCTTCGACGAGTCTTGAATCTTGGCCATACATATGGCCATGCAATAGAATGGTATGAACATACCAATGACGTGGAAAATCCAATGACTCATGGAGAGGCTGTTGCCATCGGTATTATTGCAGCTGCAAATGAATCATTTGCAAGAGGTTATTGTGATGAATCTTTTATTGATACTTTAGTATCTGATTTTCAAAAGTGTGGACTCCCTGTTAAATCTCCATACCCGAATGGTGTTCTGATTTCGGCTATCCGTCAAGATAAAAAGGGTATGAACGGTCAATTGCATATGATTCTTCCAGTGGGTTTTGAAAAGATTGTCATTGATTGAGTATGTCTATGCGATTCGGATTGATTGGCGAACACCTTTCTCATAGTTTTTCGCCTCAGATACATAATTATTTGGGAAACTGTGATTATCAGTTGAAAGAGTTAAGACCTTCAGAACTTGAGCCTTTCTTGACTTCTGGAAGTTTTATCGGTATCAATGTAACAATACCCTACAAACAGCGTGTCATCCCATACCTTGATTCACTAAGTAAGGAAGCTACATCTGTCAGGGCTGTAAATACTATTCTCTGTCGTGATGGTAAACTCATAGGATACAATACAGATTATTATGGACTTATCTCATTGATTCATCACTCTGGTATTGAAGTTTTAGGTAAAAAGGTTCTGATATTAGGGGCAGGAGGGGCAGCTGCTACAGCTTCTGCAGCTGTGAAAGATATGGGTGCTATCAAAGTCGCTCATGCAACAAGAAATCCCAAGGATGGGGAGCTGAAACTCACCTTCGGGCCATGTGTAAAAGAGTATTCAGAATATGAGATTATCATTAATGCCACGCCTGTGGGCATGTATCCAGATTCAAAAGCCAAACCAGTCGATATCAACTCGTTTCCTAATTTAACAGGTGTGATTGATTGCGTTTACAATCCTTTACGCACCGAATTGGTGCTAGATGCACAATTTGCTGGAATAAAGGCTGAAGGAGGTCTTTATATGCTTGTCGCTCAAGCATGCAAGGCACATGGAATCTTCTTTGATTGTAGTGTTTCGAAAGAGATGGAGGAAAATATCTATAAAAAACTTATGGATAAGATGGAGAATATTGTTCTTTGCGGTATGCCTTCTTGCGGGAAGAGCACTGTCGGTAGGAGTATGGCGAAAGAGAAAGGTGTAAATTTTATAGATACCGACTCATTGATAGTTGAACGTTGTGGGAAATCAATATCTGAAATCTTCAACAGTGATGGGGAAGCATATTTCCGTAAAATTGAAAGTCAAATCATATCAGAATTATCAGAAATAAGAGGCTCGGTAATAGCACTTGGCGGAGGTGCTGTGTTAAGCCATGAGAATGTCACAAATCTTAAAAAGAATGGTAAGATAATCTTTATCAATACTCCACTGGAATTTTTGAAGCCTTCATCCGACAGACCTCTTTCACAAAGCCGAGAGGCACTTGAAGCGCTCTACAAGCAAAGGCTTCCAATTTACTTGTCGGTAGCCGATGCTGTCATGGATAATTTTTTAAGTCCAGAGTCTAGAGTCTAGAGTGTTAACTATCAATTCTTTATTTTAATAATAAATACCCTTTAACGACGCTTAACCTAACCTTGCGTCGTAAAAGGGTATTTATTGTTAAAATATCTCTAGACTTTAGGGTGTCAACTCAACTACCCCAGCATATCCCCATTCATTGAGATAAGGAATTCGGCATTGTCTGCTGTCTTCTCCAAACGGCTCTTCATGAACTCCATCGCTTCAACAGAGTTCATGTCTGCAAGATAGTTGCGTAATACCCATATCCTATTGATATATTCAGGGTCATAAAGAAGATCATCTCGACGTGTGCTGCTCAATGTTACGTCAACTGCAGGGAAGATTCTCTTGTTCGCCAACTTGCGATCCAATTGAAGCTCAAGGTTACCTGTACCTTTGAACTCTTCAAAGATAACGTCGTCCATTTTTGAACCTGTCTCTGTAAGTGCAGTGGCAAGGATTGTCAATGAACCTCCATTTTCTATATTACGTGCTGCTCCGAAGAAACGTTTTGGCTTATGAAGGGCATTTGCGTCAACACCGCCGGAAAGAACTTTACCTGATGCAGGCTGAACTGTATTAAATGCACGTGCAAGGCGTGTGATAGAATCTAGAAGAATCACTACATCGTGACCACACTCTACTAGACGTTTTGCCTTCTCAAGTACCATACTAGCCACCTTGACGTGTCTTTCTGCAGGTTCGTCAAATGTAGAAGCTATTACCTCTGCCTTTACACTGCGCTCCATGTCTGTAACCTCTTCAGGACGTTCATCAATCAGAAGCACTATCATATATACCTCTGGATGATTGTCGGCAATCGCATTGGCGATATCTTTCAACAAAACTGTTTTACCTGTTTTCGGTTGAGCAACGATAAGACCACGTTGTCCCTTTCCGATTGGTGTGAACATATCCACAACTCTAATGGAAATATTGTTATTATGACCATTGCCTGTAAGATTGAATTTCTCATCAGGAAATAATGGAGTAAGGAAATCAAATGGAACGCGGTCACGTATAAACTCTGGACTTCGGCCATTGATACTGTTAACCTTTACCAGAGGGAAATATTTGTCACCTTCACGTGGCGGACGAATCTCACCAAAGATTGTATCACCGGTCTTAAGAGCATAATTCTTTATTTGTGATTGAGATACATAGATATCATCTGGGGAATTCAAATAGTTATAATCTGAAGATCGAAGGAATCCATAACCGTCAGGCATTATTTCCAATACACCTGTAGCATCAACAATACCTTCGAATTCAATCTTCTTCTGTTGTGGCTGTTGAGCGTTATTGTTAGTGGCAGGATTCTCACTCTGTGGAGTGTCTTGAGAATCGGCAACACTCTGTTTATCCATTTTCTGGTTTCTCTTCTGTCTCTGCCTTTGATTATTGCTTTTTGTCTCGGCAATAGGCTCTGAAATTTTCTCTTGATCGAGAGTGACTACAGGTTCATTCTGATTGTCGATTTCAACAGGTACTGGAGCTTTTTTCTGTATGCGGTTGCGCTGTTTCTTCTGTGGCTTGTCAGTTGCAGGTTCTGCTGATGAGGTTTCGGGCTCCATTTGTACTGGAGCAGTGTTGTCAGCAGGCTTTTTCGCTTTTTTGTTTTTAGTATCAGGTATATTATTCTTCTCTCCTGCAGATTTATTGTTTGCTTTTTTATGCGCAGGTCGCTCGTCAGAAAGAAGCGCTTGTTGGTCCAAGATTACATAAATCAAATCATCTTTAGAAAGAGATTCCGGTTTTTTAACTTTTAACTCTTTTGCGAGTGCAATCAAGTCCTCTTGACTTTTATTGCTCAATTGAATAATGTCGTACATTTATTATTGATAGGAAAAAAGGGGACTTACGGATAGAATAACCCAACAAAAAATCTCTTTAAGTCCTCTGAATGTGATTATTTGAATACAAAGTTAATATTTTTGATTGAAAAACAAAAATAAATCATAGAAAGTCCGCCGTAGCTCAGAGTCCAGAGTCCAGAGTCCAGAGTCCAGAGATTAGAGTCCAGAGATTAGAGTCCAGAGTAATAACTTTTAACTCTAGACTCTAGACTCTAGACTCTAGACTCTCAACTACTGATTATCCCAGTAACTTGAAGCCTTCTTGAATTGCATGATGTCAGCCAATGCTGAAGCTTTGGCAGCTATTCTGAAACTCCAACTCTGCCATTGGCCTGTAGGTACCCAAGAAACAGATATCGCAAAACAGTGCAAATCGTAAGTGGCGCTGACTTGAGTGGTGGCTAATGCCATCTTTGTGATATCCAGTCCACTATTGACACTGATATTCATTGCCGGAGTTAATCTTACTTGGCCGGAGATACCTAACGTCTGTATATGATTATTCTTGACTTGGAGAGTCTCATTCGTGTATTGGTAAGCTTTTGTATATGAATAACTATAAGACAGATTCAATGACCAAGGTATATTTGGATTCAAATAGTATACCCAACCTCCTGGAATATACTCTCCAGTAATTGGATGGTAATAAATCCTGGCATATTCATCTTTTATTGATGATGTATGACCATCATTTCCCTCATACTTGCCACCGCCACTGAACGAGTAAGATGTAGAGAGACTTGCATTGGTAAGCCTGCCCAGTACACCTGTTTTAACAACATTCAAAGTGTTGATGCGCGCACCTTTTTCATCTATAGCATACGGATCGACACTCATGTTACCATTTAAACCAAGTTTTCCGAATATTGTTGTACTACCACTAATGGAAATGTTTGAAAGTTTAAACTGCTCAGCCAAGAAATTGTATGAACCACCTATATTTAACTGATCAAGCAGTTTAACCTTTTTGGTAGCATTTTCAGCTGTATCCTGATCATTTCTGATCTTAGCTTCAAGGTTGTTTCCAAAAGAGAATGAAAGCGCCGCTCTTTTACCTTTGCCTGGAGGTGAGTATAGCATCCCTGAATATTTGTTATATTCATGACTCTTCGTTACTCCATTTTTGTCAACATAATTGTACGTCATATATCCGTTCATAGGTACACCCATTTCCGGTTGCCAACTGAAACTGAATGATGGCGTTATCATGTGCCGGATAGCTTGCAATTTGCCTTTATTACCGAAATTGAACATACCATAAAGGCGCGTACTCATGGAAATGCCTGCAGAGAATGATTGGCTGACGCCGAATGTACTGAATTGATCTGATAGGGTTTGAATAATCTTATCTGATTCGGGATCATATTCAACTTGCTGTTCTCTGAAAAACCAGTTCATTCCGTAAGAGACTGATGGACTGAAATTTAAATATTTCAATAGGGTGAATGATGGTAATCCAATGGCAAAGCTATGTGTCATACCATTGCTCATCTTGTTAACAAGACTTGCCGGATCATTCAAAAGTTCATTCAATTTGAAATTGACTTTATTTTGAAGAGTTGTACTATAACTTAGCGATATCTTCTCCCACACACGTTCCTTTCCCACTCTATTGTTGTTTTTAAATGGATAGAATCTATTAACGCTCAACGTGAAGTTAGGAAGTGTTACAGCATATGAACTGTCGCGGGAGTTCTGACTGTGAAGGGCGTTGATGGAGAAGTTTACGTTAGTCCATGTCCTCGAATATGAGATGGATGATGACATCTGATTCTGAAGACCTTCGTTGATACTTTGGGTGTTGTATCGATTGTTGGAAGGGCTGGAAAAGTTCACTGATGCCTTGAATGAAGTACCTGGTCTTGCTTTTGAATCTTGAGAATGGCTCCAAGTTACACCGAAGTTGGTTGATTGTGTGAAATCCGGTTCTCCTCTCTCTCCTGTTATATCGTTTGAATAGTTGATGGATAATGAACCGTTGAATTTATACTTTACGTTATATCTGGAGGTTACTCTTGCAGCCCATGATCCATATGAATAGATATCTCCTGTAAAAGCCAGATCAACATAATCTCCTATGACGAAAGAGTAGCCGAAGTCTCTTAAATATAATCCGCGGGCTGTCTCTTCTCCGTATGTCGGAATAAGGATACCACTTGCCCTGTCAGGCATCTCCGGAACGAATCCGAATGGGAGCGCAATAGGGATAGGAACATCCGCTATCACTGGATATGCCGGTCCAAATACTGTTTTTTGCTTTGGTTCGGTAATGACCTTTGCTGCTGTCATCCTAAGATAGTAATGTGGATGTTCAGCGTCACAAACAGTATATTTACCACCTGAAATATTGATGGATTTATCCGGCATCATCTTTAGGTTATCGCCCACCAACTTTCCGTCGTCCTGCTGTGTCGCCATATTCTTAATCTTTGCCTTCTTGGTGTTAAAGTTGTAGTACAACTCCTCCATTTGATAGGTGCTTTTACCATCAGACATCTCGGGCATGCCTATTATCTCATTGGCAATGGTATCACGGGTTCCGCGTGCGAATAGAGTGTTTAAATCAAGATTATAGGACATGTAGTCAGATTTGATTGACAAGTCGCCATAAGTGGCGGTAACATCTCCAAAATAGTAGACTACCTTTTGACCCTCTTTGAAAACCTCTATGACAGAATCCCTTGCAGTTGAAAAAGCTGGTCTGTCTATGGAACCTTTAACAATGGCTGACTTTTCTGCCAATAAAAGGGAATCTTGAAATAAAAGAGAGTCTTGAGCGATAACAAGAGAGTCAAGAGGTGTAGGCGCTATCAGTAAAGAATCTGGTCCATTCTGCGCTGACGTGTCAATGCAGAATAAAAAAGCCAAAATTGTTGATAACAGTGTGGAAACTCTCTTGAATCCCATTTAGATTAATCTGATTTTTGTATACCTTTGCAAAAGGGCAAAGTTAGTAAAATTTACGATTATTTGCATCAATTTATATGCCAACCATGTTAAATAGAGTAGGTCTGTTTCTTATTATATTATTAATGACACTCTGTCCAATCAGACTGACCGCACAAAATGGACCGGAGATAAAGTTGAAATGTGTTGTAATTGACGCCGGACATGGCGGTCATGACCCCGGAGCTGTATCTCCAGATAAGAAATTACAAGAAAAGAGTATCAATCTGGATGTTGCACTTAAACTCGGTAAACTGATCAGTGAGAAATATCCGGATATTAAAGTGATTTATACAAGATCGACAGATGTATTCATTTCATTGAATGAGCGAACTAATATCGCCAATAGGAATCATGCCGACCTTTTTATCTCGATTCATGTCAATTCTGTCGGTGGTAAATCCTCGGCTAACGGTACAGAAGTATTTGTAATGGGTACTGATAAGAATTCATCCAATATGGAGGTAAGTAAGAGAGAGAATTCTGTTATCCTTCTTGAAGATGACTATTCCACAACTTATCAAGGGTTCGATCCAAATGTGCCGGAGTCTTATATATTTTTCAATTTGATGCAAAATGCTTTTTTTGAGCAGAGTATTGAAATGGCAACATGTGTTGACAATGCATTGAAGACAGGGCCTATTGTAAAAAGCAGAGGTGTAAAACAGGGGCCCCTTCTAGTGTTATGGAGAACCACAATGCCATCTGTGCTAATAGAGATAGGATTTATCTCATCTTCAGCTGATAGAAAATATCTAAGTGATGCATCGTCAAGATCACAAATAGCTGACAAGATTTTCTCTGCTTTTGAAAATTTTAAAGGACAATATGAGACAGGAGTAAATAGTAATGCTATCTCTGCAACTTCAACACCAGTGGAAAAGAGCACAGAACAGCGTGTTGAAACTAAGGTTGTGGAAAAAGTTGAAGATGAGATTTCAAAAGAGGAGAAAGTTGAAGAGAAAATTGATCCGCCTTCTTTGAATACTGAGAAGAAAACTGTTTATAAAATTCAGATTCTTGCATCAAAAAAACATGTCTCTTTGAATGCTCCGGATTTCAAGGGAACTAAGGGTATCGATGAACTTTTTTTGAACGGTTTTTACAAATATTGCATTGGAGAGTTCTCCAGTAAAGAAGAGGCTTCAAAAGAGCTCAAAAATATTAAAAAAACTTTCCCTCAGGCGTTCATAATTTCTGTTGATAACTCTGTTGAATAAATACATTTTTTATTACTATGATTATCAATAAGATAGAATTTGAAAAGTTTGTAAATAATTGATAATCAGTGATATATAAATTTTAAAAATTTTATTACTGATAATTAGACACTTATAATATTTTCGAAAAAAACAACAGAAAAATAATTTTTTTATCACATTTTTTTTATCATTTTTGCATTGAGAGAAAAGGCAAAATCGACAAAAAAAATGATGAGTGAAAATCGCAATATCTATCAGATGTGGGAGCAGTGCTTGGCCATCATCAGGGACAACGTCTCTGAGCAGGCTTTCAAGGCTTGGTTCTCACCTTTGAAACCGGTTTCACTTGAAGATTCTGTTCTTAAACTCTCTGTTCCATCCGATTTCTATAGAGAGTATATTGAGGAGAATTACATTAACCTTCTAGGTAAGACTCTTCAGCGCGTTATTGGTCCCGATGTTAGATTGGTTTACAACGTCAGTGTCATAGAGGGCGAATCTGTAACTACGCCATCCAATAACAAAAAGGCTCCATCAAATCCTGAAATATCCTCATATGAAGATGCTGCCAAGTATAACGGAAGTTTTTATGCTATACCTGGTATTCAAAAGTTAAAGATTGATCCAGAACTTAATCCAAGATACTCTTTCGATAATTTCATAGAGGGTGAGTGCAATAGATTGGGACGTGCTGCCGGTGTGAGCATATCGGTAAATCCTGGGAAGAGTACTTTCAATCCATTGTTCATATATGGCGGTCCTGGTTTGGGCAAGACTCACTTGGCTCAGGCTATTGGATTAGCTGTCAAAGAGAAATATCCAGAAAAGGTGGTTTTGTATGTTAATGCAAATACTTTCCTGAATCAATATATGAATGCTAGTTGTGCTGCCAGAAACAGCAATGACAGCAGCCAAGTAGCTGATTTTATTCATTTCTATCAACAAATAGATGTACTGATCATCGATGATGTTCAGGAGTTTGCCGATAAGAAAGGGACTCAGAACGCATTCTTCCATATTTTTGATTACCTTCATAGATGCGGGAAGCAGTTGGTATTGACTTCAGATAGACCTCCTGTCGATCTACAAGGTCTTGAGCATAGATTGCTTTCAAGATTCAAATGGGGGCTTTCTGCTGAGTTGCTTCCTCCAGGTTTCGAAACTAGAGTCGCAATCTTGAAATCTAAGTGCGAACAAGAGGGTGTTTCTCTATCCAATGATGTGATTGAATTCCTGGCACATAAAGTTAAATCCAACGTACGGGAACTTGAAGGTATAATCGTATCATTGATTGCGACAAGTACATTCTCCAAGAAGGATATAACAGTTGATTTGGCTAAAGATCTTGTTGAGAAGATTGTCAATGAACCACAGGTTGAAATAACAATTCCGAGGATACAAAATATGGTTTGTAACTATTTCAATGTTACAATAGATCAGTTCTTGTCCAAAACTAGAAAACGAGAGATTGTACAAGCTCGACAAATTGCGATGTATTTAAGTCGCAACCTGACCAAAACGTCTTTGTCGTCAATCGGGGCTCAATTGGGTGGAAAGGATCATGCTACTGTGTTGCATGCTTATAATACAGTTTGTGATTTGATAGATACCGACCGTTCGTTCCGACAATATGTCTCCGATATTGAGAAACAGATAACTACTCAAAACTAGAAGAAACTGCCTCCTGTACGAAGCGGTTTCTTGTTTTTTATGATAATATAAAAATAATGATATGAATTCAGAAAAAGTCCTTTCATTCTTTCGTGAGATTGTATGTATTCCCCGTGAATCCGGTCACGAAGAGCAGATAATCGCTTATTTGCAAAAATTCGCAAAAGATAGAGATCTTGAATGCCATACCGATAAGGTAGGTAACGTAATGATTGTAAAACCTGCAACCAAAGGTGCAGAATCGCGTCCTACCATCATTTTACAGAGCCATTCCGATATGGTGTGTGAAAAGAATAGTGGCGTTGAGCACGATTTCTCCAAGGATCCAATCAAATACGTAATCGAAGATGGCTGGATGATAGCAAAAGATACAACTCTTGGAGCTGATTGCGGTATCGGTATAGCAGCAGAACTTGCATTGTTGGAAGATGAAGAGTTGTCTCATGGTAGAATAGAGGCCCTTTTTACTGTTTCGGAAGAGACAGGTCTTGATGGTGCAAAGGCTCTTCAACCTGGTTTTATGACAGGTAAAATTTTGCTTAATCTGGATTCGGAGGATGAAGGTGAATTATTTGTGGGTTGTGCAGGTGGATTGGATACTACAGCATTGTTCAAATATGATGAAGTAGAGTGTAAAAATAAGAACTTCTATAAAATCCGAGTATTTGGAGCAATGGGCGGCCATAGTGGAGATGATATTGACAAAGGAAGAGCCAATTCCGTTCAGCAATTGGGTAGAATTCTATATGATTTGAAACCTTGTCACTTCGAATTGTGTGAAATTAACGGAGGTAATAAGAGGAATGCAATAGCACGTGAAGCTTATGCCGTTTTAGCAATAAACTCTGCTGATATTGCCACGGCTCAAGCAATCATAAAAGAGACTAGTAATGCAATAAAAGCAGAATATGCAACTACGGATTCAAATGTTGATGTCTCTATGGAACCAGTGGCTTGGACTGGAAAAGCTATTTGCCAAAAAGTTACAAACAACTTGATAAATGCATTGATTACAGCCCCTCATGGAGTGTTGGCTATGAGCGCGGATTTAAAGGGTTTGGTTGAAACCTCTTCTAATTTGGCATCTGTGAAGATGGATGGCTCTGAACATGTTATCAGGATAGGATCTAGTCAGAGGAGTGCTATCAATTCCGCCAGAAAATTTGCCGGTGATAGATTTGCTACCGTATTTGAAATGGCTGGAGCTGAGGTTCGTCACGAGAATGAGTATCCAGGTTGGAAACCTAATATGGATTCACCAATAAAAGATGTGACTGTCAATGCATATAAGAAACTATTTGGAGTTGATCCTATAGTAAGAGCTATTCACGCTGGATTGGAGTGTGGTCTATTTTTGGAGAATTATCCAGACTTGGATATGATCTCATTTGGCCCTACTTTGCGAGGCGTTCATGCTCCTGGTGAGAGACTGGAACTTGCATCCCTTGATAAATTTGTAGCTCTTCTTGAAGAGGTGATCAAAATGGCATAATATGGAGAGGATAATTGCGCTATCAATGTTATCGGCCGATTTCGGCAATTTGAATAAAGATATCGAAATGGTTAACCAGTCTGAAGCCGATTGGTTTCATCTGGATATCATGGATGGCGTGTTCGTTCCAAATATATCATTTGGATTTCCTGTCGTAAAGGCGATATTCTCAAAAACCAATAAGCCCCTTGATGCACACTTGATGATAATTGAACCAGAAAAATATCTGGCTCGTTTTGCGGAAGCCGGTGTTCAATACTTAAGTTTTCATTATGAGGCGACAAAGGATCCGCAATCTGTGATAGATTCTATCCATGAATGTGGAATGAAGGCTGGTATGGCAATTAAACCGGCTACTGATATCTCCGTATTGGAGCCATTTGTCAAATCTCTCGATTATATTTTGGTAATGTCAGTTGAACCTGGTTACAGCGGACAGAAATTTATGCCTCTCGCTTTAGAGAGAGCAAAAGCTGTAAAGAAGATGATAGAAAGTATCAATCCAAAGTGTCTTCTCCAAATGGATGGCGGTATCAGTACGTTGAATGTAGATGATGTTGAAGCAGCCGGAGTTGATGTCATCGTCGCTGCCAGTGCCGTTTTCAATTCTTCTAATCCTGACGCAACAATCTCTACTTTAAAACATAAGAGATCTCTTTAAAGGCAAATCTTCTGATTTCGCCGTTACGATACTCAACCAATAGGCACGATGATGAATCGATGCCTATTATTTTTCCCTCAAATTCAACATTATTATTGATATCAATGTATCTATGGAAAGAACCTTTTCGATACATTTTATTAAGATAGGATTGTTCTATCAATTCAGAACGAGTGTCAATGATATCATAATAATAAAAAATATTGGTCAATATTTTAGGTAATTCATTATATACCTCAAATCTTTCATCCGTATGTTTTTCAAGAACTATGGATGTAGGATTAGGTAGTCCTTCAAATATCTTCTGGTTTACGTTTAATCCTATCCCGACAATGCTGTCTGCCAATTTGTCACCCATAATAGTATTTTCAATCAGGATACCACAGATTTTCAAATCATTGACATAAATGTCATTTGGCCACTTTATGGTAGCTTTTATTCCATAAGAATCCAAATAATCAACTACACCAAGAGTAACAGCCTGTGAAATAATGAATTGTCTCTTTGAGGCTATATTATTTGGCTTGAAGAGTATTGTGAATAACAAATTGTCACCTTTTTGGCTGGTCCAGACATTCCCTCGCTGGCCCCTTCCGGATGTCTGGAACAGGGTCGCGTAGACACTTTTGTCTTCGAGCGATTTTTTGTCATTAACTATCTGATTATTAGTGGAATCAGTCTCGTTAAACCATTTGATTGATGACATTTTGTTTTAAAATGATGTTTGGCTGAATTTTTGTTGTAAATTTGCGTACACAAATTTTTTATAATGGCAAAGGTATCCAAAAAAACGGAAAAAATAGTTGAAAAGAGTTTCAACGAAATAGAGGTCATTGCTGAAGCAATGGCGGATAAGAAGGCAAAAGGTATTGTATCATTGGATTTAAGAAATATTGGAACAGCGATAGCTGATTATTTTATAATTTGTAATGCTGATTCTACTCCTAATGTTATTGCTATCTGTGATAATATTGAGGATGAGATGGAGAAAAAATGTAAACGCCGTGTAATCAGACAACAAGGCAGGGAGAATGCTTTTTGGATAATAATGGATTATGGCGATATTATTGTTCATATCTTCCAGACTGAACAGCGTATGTTCTATCGCTTGGAAGATTTATGGGCAGATGCTCAAGTAACCACATTTGGAGAGGAATAATATGAGTGAGAAGAAATTTAATTTCCCGGGTTTCGAACAGGGAAATAAAAATAATAAGAATCCCCAAAAAGGCCCTTCAAAAAAGAGCGGTCTCAATCTTATGTGGGTGATATATCTGCTGCTTTTTGGTGGGCTTATCTACATGTGGACAACTACTTCCACTGCTGATCCTATCAAAAAAGAGTGGTCTGATGTCAAGGATCAGATTATCCCTAGCGGAGATATTGATAAAATCGTATTCGTAAGAAACGAAAAGAGGGGAGAGATATACATAGCTAAGAACAAACTTGAAAAGTACTCTTCGCAATTCGGCGGTCGGGAACCTAAAGGTGGACCACAATTCTATTTCCTCGTATCAGATGCGTTTAATCCTGAGAATGAATTGGGAGCATTGCGTGATAGTATAGAGGGAGAAAAATTTGATATAGTTATTGACCAGAAGAATAACTACTGGGGAAGAGCGCTCGAGTGGATTACATTCCCATTGATGCTTATCCTTATGTGGCTGATATTCTTCCGTCCTCTTAAATCAATGGGAGGAGGAGCCGGTGGACAGGGCGGTATCTTCAATGTCGGAAAAAGCCAAGCTAAGTTGTTTGACAAGGGTAGTGGTACCAAAGTGACATTTAAAGATGTTGCTGGTTTGGAAGAGGCTAAGGTTGAAGTTATGGAAATTGTGGATTTCTTAAAAAATCCTAAGAAATATACTGCATTGGGTGGTAAGATTCCTAAAGGAGCACTTCTTGTCGGCCCTCCTGGTACAGGAAAAACCCTTCTTGCCAAAGCTGTGGCTGGAGAGGCTGATGTGCCTTTCTTCTCTATTTCAGGTTCCGATTTTGTAGAGATGTTTGTCGGTGTCGGTGCGTCTAGAGTTAGGGATTTATTCCGTCAAGCCAAAGAAAAAGCACCTTGTATAGTATTTATTGATGAAATCGATGCTGTAGGACGTGCTAGAAGCAAGAACGCAGGATTTACATCTAATGATGAACGTGAGAATACATTGAACCAACTTCTTACTGAGATGGATGGTTTTGGATCGAATTCTGGCGTGATTATCCTTGCCGCTACAAATAGAGCCGATATTTTGGATAAAGCTTTGATGCGTGCCGGACGTTTTGACAGACAGATTCATGTTGAACTTCCAGAGCTGAAAGAGAGATTTGATATTTTTAAGGTTCATTTGAAGGGTTTGAAACTTGTGGATGGCTTCTCAATAGATTTCCTTGCAAAACAGACTCCTGGATTCTCTGGTGCTGATATTGCCAACGTATGTAATGAAGCAGCATTGATAGCTGCCCGTAGAGACAAAAAAGCAATCGATAAACAGGATTTTCTTGATGCAATAGATAGGATAGTCGGTGGTCTTGAACGTAAGAGTAAGATTATTACTCCAGAAGAGAAACGTACTATCGCTTACCATGAAGCTGGCCACGCTACTGTCAGTTGGTTGCTGCCTAATGCCAATCCACTATTGAAAGTCACAATAATCCCTCGTGGACAATCATTGGGTGCAGCTTGGTATTTGCCTGAAGAACGTCAATTGACTACAACAGAGCAATTGATGGATGAAATGGCTGCAACAATGGCTGGTAGAGTAGCAGAGGAGATGCTTACCGGAAAATATTCAACAGGAGCATTAAGCGATTTGGAGAAGATATCAAAACAGTCATATGCTATGGTTAAATATTATGGTATGAGTAAAAAGGTAGGCAATTTGTCATACTATGACTCTACAGGACAGGCCGAGATGGGCTTTACTAAACCATATAGTGACAAAACAGCTGAGTTGATTGACGCTGAAGTTAAAAAGATGACTGAGCAGGCATATGAAACTGCTTCCAAGGTGTTGAAAGATAATAAAGACGGTTTTGAAAAATTAGCAGAGATGTTACTTGAGCGAGAAGTAATCTTCTCAGAAGATTTAGAAACTGTTTTTGGCCCAAGGAAAGGCGGAAAGGATCCGAATAAATTGTTGAAAGAGACACCTATAGAGGATAATAAAACAGAAAATATTCAGGAGAAAGGTGATGATAAACAATCTGATGAACCTGAAACTACTGGAGATTTATCAGCCGAAGATAATAGTAATAAAACAACACTGTTCTAATAGATGAAACCGTTAGTCGTCAGGATAATAAGTTCAATGGTATTCTTGCTGCTAATGATAGCTGGAATATTCATCCAACCTCTTTTTCCACTCGTTTTCGGTTTTGTTATCGTTGTTATGGTCAACGAATATCACAATATTACTATTGGAAAATTGTTTCCATTAGAGAGATTTCTTGTGATACTTTCATCGCTTCTATTGTTCTTGACAATATACTTCGTCAAGAGATCTGTAATGGATGTGAAATTTGTCTCTATTGCGGCAATTCCAGTTATAATTTCCTTTGTCTCTATTCTGTATAATTCTGTAAAAGATTCTAACCCGGAGGATTCACAAAATAAGAAGATCGAGGATCTATTCTTTCCTATAATCTATATAGCTGCGCCATTCACAAGTGCCATTTTTTTGGAGTATTCCAACAGTGGATTCACTCCTCTATTCCTATTGGCTGTTTTTATTATCATTTGGGCAAATGATGTAGGAGCATATATTTTTGGTATGGGATTCGGTCAACGCCCGAATAGTAAGAAATTTGCGCCAAAATTATCTCCAAAAAAATCGTGGTGGGGTTTCTGGGGTGGTTGTATCCTATCGACAGTGGTTTCATTATTGATAGGATTGTTTATGTTTAACGGGATACATATTGTCCACTGTATAGTAGTTGGAGTTATAATAGGCGTCTTCTCAATATTTGGTGATCTTTTCGAATCCTTATTGAAACGCCGTTCTGGAGTTAAGGATTCTGGACATATTATGCCAGGACATGGAGGATTTCTGGATAGATTCGATTCTATGTTACTGGTAATGCCTATGGTTACAATCTATTTGTTATTGGCAGGAATTATTTAAATTTGTAAAAACTTTACCATTATGACTATCCATAAAGAGGGCTATCGAATCATTACTGTCAATTTCATTATTTGGGCAGTTGTTTCAGCTCTGTTTTTTATCTTCTCTGATAATGATATATTAAACTGGGTAATGTGTGGAGTCTCTCTTTATATGGCTCTCTTCATGTTTCGTTTCTTTAGGGTTCCAAATAGAGAGTGCATGATAGGAGATAATTTAGTCGTATCTCCGGGTGATGGCAAGGTTGTGGCAATAAAAGAGGTAGATGAACCTGAATTTTTCAAAGGCAAATGTCTTCGTATCTCTGTATTCTTGACTTTCTTCAATGTCCACGTTACATGGTCACCAGTAGGTGGAAATATTTCATATTATAAATATCATCCTGGTAAATACCTTTTTGCATGGTATCCTAAGTCATCTGACAAAAATGAGCGTACAACTATCGGTGTTCATACAGATGCGGGTCATGATGTGATGTTCAGACAGATAGCAGGTATTGTAGCCAGAAGGATAGTATGTTATGCAAAAGAGGGTGAACGGTTTGAGCAGACCCAACAAGCTGGTTTCATTAAGTTCGGATCCCGTTTGGATGTTTTCGTACCTCTTGGTACTGAGATTCTTGTGAAGAAGGGCGATAAAGTCAGAGGTCAAGAGTCAGTTCTGGCTAAGTTCTAAGAATTGCAGCAAAGAGATTTTCTATCTTAACAGATATAGAATGTTGCGTATCCGACGATAAGGGCGACCACTACATTGACTAATTTTGCCTTAATAAAGGCTGATTTGCTCTCTGCTAGAAGTGGAATTGATGCGTGACCATCTTGAGATATACTGCTGGCCAGCAGGACACTGAATGGAGCAAGCCCGGAAGCGAACAATGTGATGAAAATCATATGTGGACCAGATTCCGGTATGATGCCAATTAACACGGCGAGTAGTATCATTACAGGAATATTTTCGCTTACCAAAGATTCCAAATCCAAATAACTTAATCCTATTTCAATTACGGCAAGGGAACCTAGAGTCCATAGAAAAATGGATAAGAAATGTCTTTTTATCACATGATGCCATAGATGTTCTTTTATAAAGTGCTCTTTAGCTGTAGCGATGAAATATAGGACAAAGAGTGAAAGAATAGCGAAAATGAGATTAATCCAATACTCGTCAAGCAGATTTATATGACTGTGTGATGCCTCTTCAAGACCATGCTCGTGTTCGTGCCCAAGCAGTCCAAAAGCCAAGGCAACAGTAAAAAGACCTACTCCTAATAATAATACTATCCTTTGCCATGAAGCATGACGTAAATTCTTGAAACTGGCATGTGGACAATCCGCGTTTTCATCGCAATGACCATGCTCATCGTGATGATGGTGGTCAATTTCGTGAACAATGAATTCCTCGGTGCATGTTACTTTGGGAGCCTTCTCCTTAGTGAACAGGTTAATAATCAAACCAACGATAATAGAGATGATAAATAATACTCCAAAGAGAATCAGTGCATCTTTCGGAATTGCTGCCATCATAACGAAGGCTTCATCTCCCGATGATGCAATCATCATTGCAATCAAAGCCCCAAAACCTATGAGACCGTGGGTGTATAATGAAACGGCTGCGAATCCGCCAACACATCCTGGGATTAATCCAAGAATAGAACCCAGTAACACTTGTCCTGTTCTTGATTTTTGAAGCCGTGCAAACCACTTGCCTTGTGATTGGATATTGATATACTCAATCATCAACATCATGGTGATGACGATTCCGGTAATTAATATTGTGTTTAATAAAACCTCCTCAATCAGGTGAAAACTCATATGCTATTTGGAATATCTCTCAATTAATTCACTTGCCGCTGAAAAAGATTCTAACTTACCATCAAGGACTGCTTGTTCATAATCAGGAAGAAGTTTCTCTATTTCAGGATTCTCGTAAAACATATTCTTCAATGACTCGTTGATACTCTCATACATCCAGAACTGAGCTTGTTCACGACGTTTGCGCTCATAGTATCCGTTCCCTATTACCAATTTGAAATACTCTTCGATCTTCTTTAAGATCTCCGGTAATCCATCTTTTGTGACAGCTGATGATGTTACAGCTGTAGGAACCCAAGTGGATTCAGTAGGAGGGAAAAGATGAAGTGCATTGGCATATAGTGCTTTGGCCATATTAGCCTTGTCAACGTTTGTGCCGTCAGCTTTTGTTATGGCGATAAGATCCGACATCTCCATAATTCCACGTTTAATGCCTTGAAGGTCATCTCCAGCTCCTGAAAGCATAAGCAGTAAGAAGAAATCACTCATTGAGTGAACTGCAGTTTCACTTTGCCCTACGCCCACTGTTTCAATGAAGATGACATCAAAACCTGCAGCTTCGCATAAAAGAATAGTCTCTCTAGTTTTACGCGCTACTCCACCAAGCGAACCTGCACTTGGACTGGGACGGATGAAGGCATTTGGATCATTGCACAAAGTCTCCATTCTTGTTTTGTCCCCAAGGATACTTCCCTTGCTCTTTTCAGATGAAGGATCTATGGCAAGAACTGCCAATTTGTGTCCCTCTGATGTTAGATAGGAACCGAAAGCCTCAATAAATGTACTTTTACCAGCACCAGGAACACCTGTGATTCCAATTCTCATAGTCTGTTTCTGCGCAGATATTATTTGGCACTTCTGAATGATCTGTTGGGCAATATTTCTATGCTCAGGCAAATGGCTCTCAACCAAAGTAATTGCTTGACTCAGTATGGTTCTATCGCCGGCAATTATGCCATCCATGTATTCATCAACACTCTTCAATGAAGGTTTTTTCTTATAAAAATTCTTCAAATATGGATTGACGATAGGAGGTTGTGCAACACCATCATTTATGATAAGTGATGAATCCTTATTATCATAATCTTCAAAAAAATCCCCTTGATGTTTTTGTTGCTCCATTTTTTTCTTTTATTAGTCGATTGTCCCTGTCAGGAAGAGATTGATTATAGGCTTGTCTGGAACATTTGTAATTACAGTGAAGATATTTATCATCTCACCCTTGTCGCATGCAGCTGTTCCGTAATCAATTCTTATTTTTTTTGTTTTACCAGGTTCTATGGTAATAGGATAGGCATCAAGTAATTTCAATCCAGCCTTCTCAGATGTAATACTGTGTATAGTGAGATTGCTCTTCCCGGAGTTCGTGATGGAGAATGTGCTGTGAATGGTTTCACCTTTTTTTATGGTTCCGAAATCGACATAACTCTTTTCGACCGAAATTACTGGGGCTTTTTTCTTGTCAGCATCACTCAATTTGCTGAAATCATCTATTACAGATCCAGATATGGTAAGAGGGTCTTTATCATAAGATTTGCCATTTAATTTGAAATAAGCCTCTAATTTTATATTTCCCCAGGCTTGTTTCTTAAATTTCTTGGGATCGATTTTATATTTCAAAGTAGCAACTGATTTCGCTGGTATTGGATTAGGTGTGATTTCAATTGTCAATCCGTCGGATGCTTTAAGTGTTTCAACCTTTAACGGACTCTTAGAAAGATTGGCTACCTCCATCTTATCCTCCCTAGCAATCCCTTGTTCCAAATATCCAATAGATGTCTCCCTCTTTTTAAAGCCTAGATCACCTATTTTGTATTTGTGATACATCTTCGTTACGTCACTTTCAGATTGATGAACTGTTCCTCTTATTCTCAATACGACAGGCTTGGCTACACCGGATATATATACAGTTAAAGTTTTGTCAAAAGGATACGGGCCCTGATCATTATTGTATTCTACATTTATGAAGCCTTTCTCTGATGGTGCTATAGGTTCTTTACTCCATGAAGGTGTAGTGCAACCGCATGATGAAACTACATTGTGAACGACAACGGGTTCCTTGCTGATGTTTGTGAATTCAAATTTATATTTCAATGCACCATCTCTTTCTAGTACATCACCGAAATCATGTATCTTCTCATTGAACTCCACAATCCCTGCTTCAGGGGATTTGCTACCTTGTGCATAACTATTTATATTGCAAATAGTTAGTAAACAGATTGCTATTAATAAATAATTTGTTTTCATCACCTTTCAGTTAATCACACAAATATAGTAATTATTATCGAACCTTCTTTTCAAGATATCGATATAAGATATTAAATAATACCTATAATCTGGACAAACAATAGATTAGGGAAAGTTTGCCCAGATTATAGGTATTTATCTATACTGTGATCCTCAAAAGTGGATAATAGAGGATTGTCTACTTGATGAATCCGCCCTTTCTCATGAAGTGCAAGAACATTTCAACCCAAAGATCTTCACCTGTATTGTTGTCACGATAACCGAAGCCGTGGCGCGCACCAGTAAATGAGTGAATTTCAGAAGCTACATTTGCATTAGTCCAATCATTATACATGTTGAATACAACTGGAGTGATCTCTTTCTGAGTTGCAGCGATAAATAGAGGCATTGGGTCATCAATGATCTTTTCGTATGAACGTGAAGCTCCATAAATCAAACCGACGAAATCTGGTCTCTGTTCAGGAGTATGGTTCTTCATTACATCGCAAATCAACATACCACCTGCAGAGAAACCAACGATACCAATCTTATGAGGATCTATACCCCATTTCTCAGCATTCTTTCTTACATAATATATTGCTTGACGTCCGTCATCAGCAGCAAATTTTGCAAAATCACCTTGCTGTGCTGCAATCTCGCGATTCTTTTTACGCATCTCAGCTACTTCTGGAGTATCTTTTACACCACCGTATTGTGACATTGCAGTTGCATAAACCTCATCGTATGTTGCACCGCTATAAGCAGTTCTGTATTTCAATACAAAAGCTGTAACACCATGGTGTGCGAACCAAGCACCTACTTGAGGCCCTTCAGTATTCCATGAAAGAGCAGTGAATCCACCACCTGGACAAACAACGATGGCAGCGCCAGTTTCAGTGCCGGGTGCTGGGGTGAAGACAGTTAGAGTAGGTTCAACAGTGTTGTAAAGACAAGTACACCACTCTCCCCAAGGTGACCAATAATCAATCAAAGTCTCTTTTTGTGGCCAATTATCAGTTCCTGGAGCTGGCCCGTCATAAATCTTTACGATTTCATTCTGCGCATTAAGAGAAAGCGCCATCATAACAGCAATTACTGAAATAATAATTTGTTTCATAATTAATAGGTTTTATAGATTTTATAAATGGAACTAGTGTCCAAAAATGTATTCCTATGCAAGTTAATTAAATTAACACAATAATAAAATAGAATAAGTAACTAATTTATCATAAAACTTCCTATCAATTCGGTATTTATATAAATGTTGTCCAACGGTACAATTTCGCGCTGTATTTCATTGTTAAAACGTGGCGCTGCGGACCTCGCACTTTTAGGCTTACCTGGGTAGGCAAGCCTAACGTTGCTCAAACAGTCCT
>DCGV01000097.1 GCA_002314725.1 Bacteroidales bacterium UBA1769 | reverse complement strand
GTTTCTGGAAAGCAGAGAAGGCAAAGAGAAACTGACGCTGCTTCATTGTGAAGGAATAAAGGACTATATCGTATTTCGTGAATAAAGGATCAGTGGTTTAATAAAAATGATAACTAAAATATGCATTTTGCCGTTTTTTTCCTAAATTTGTCTTCGGGAATCTGTACGGCATCTTTGCGGTTGGCTTTTTCCCAAATATGTATTAAGGATTGGTATCACAGAAAAAGTATTTTTCCGCTATGAATATTCGGGAGTTGTTAGGGTTTGAGGAGAGTCTTGTGGCAAATTCATTATTTGAAGAGTTTGAAAACTCTTTCAAAATGTCATATGCGGAGGGATTTGATTCAATAAAGGCGGATAAGGGCGAAGCTCTGGTTTCTCTGGTCGATTCTATTGCAGAAAGGATACATTCAGGATTGGTATTAGGGCTCTGTCAGCAATATATTCGATGGAAATTCCCAAATGTGGATAACAAAGTATTGCAAGATGCTTTTGTTGCGGCTGATAGTGTCGTTCCAATTCAATCTTGTGATGTCCAGGACAATGATATTCCGGAACTTCTGGAATCATTCCACGTTCAATATCTTAATACTCATATTTCGCCATCAAAGAAGGGTGTATCGCGTTCAAGGTCCAAAGTCAATATAATTGAAAAGGGCGCGGTATATACCTTAAACCAAATTGTTGATGATATTGTTGGAGCAGCTATTGACAATTATCTAAAGTCAAAGAAGATTTTGCCGACAATTCAGGTTCTTGACTTTGCTTGTGGAACCGGCAGATTCTATGTGAGTGCTATTAAGAGAATTGCACAGGAATTAAATGTGCAAGAAAGTGATGTTGTTCTTAATAATGTCAATGCCATCGATTTAGATCCCAACGCTGTTAATGTGACCAGAATCAAGGGATACTCCTTTTTGGAAACGATTAGCAATAAACAAATCGAAATAATAACCTCAAGAATTCTTTGGCGAAACGGATTGATGTCATCTGGATTATTGGCAGATAATCTTCACGCATTAAGCCAAAATGATTTTGATGGAAAAATTCATTCGGGATTTGATATTATCGTATCAAACCCACCTTACCTTGTCCAAAAAAATAGTAAGAAGGGCGGTACAGAAGAATCTGCAAGACGATTCAAGAATCAGGTTGATTATTTTAAGAAGTCCGGCGAGTATGTTTATTCCATTGAGGGTATGTTAAATCTTTATCAACTCTCAATTGAAAGGATGTTGACAATGATGAAGCCAGGAGGTGAACTTGGGGTAATTTGTCCGTCTTCTTTATTTGCAGATATTTCGGCGACAAAACTTCGTAAGCATATGCTTTGCAAGCATAATGTACGAAGTATTCGTTATTATGCAGAAGATGACCTTATTTTCGAAAATGTTCTTCAAGCAACTGTTATCTTCCAGCTCCAAAAAGGAGGCGAGACGGATACTATTTATGTAGATGATGGAAAATCATCGTTTGAGATAGATATTAATCTTGTTAAGCAGTTATTCCCTGATAAAATGGAAATTCCATTCATTACAAAGCCTGAATGGGATATCCTAAAACATCTATCCTCATTCAAGAAGATGAAAGATATCCCAGAAATAAGGAATAAACGTGGCGAGCTTGATGTTTCCTTATGCAGTCCATATATTACAAAATCTAAAACTAAGTACAGGTTGGTAAGAGGTAATATGGTGTCGCCAGAGGGAATCAAGGACATCAATGGAGAATATGTTCTTGAAGAATTTCTTGACCAAAAATCGGAAGATTTCAAGAATAATGACTTTGGGAAGAAACGGCTTGTTTGCCAGCAAATATCTAATGGAGGGCAATTCAGGAGGTTGAAATTTGTATTTTGTGACAAGTCAGACATATTGGGCAACTCTTGCAATTACTTATCTTCTAATGCTATAATGCTTAAGAAGTTATATTTAATTATGAATAGCTCTTTGTTGAACTGGAGATTCAAAATTACGAGTTCGAATAACCATATTAACAACTATGAATTAGCAGAATTGCCGATGCCGGACTTTGACAAGATAGACGCAAGTGCTAAATTTGCATCACAAGAAGAATTGGATAACTATGTGAATTCATTGTACGGTGTAAATTTTTCTGTTAATAATTGATACTTTAGAAAGACATGATACACAACCACGTTGCCTTTAAAATGGGTACTCACGAGGCTGAAATTGAAAAATGGATACCAGAAGGTGGAAACTGGAAAGACATACCAGAGTCCATTACAGATGCTCGACTTGAGGGTATTCGTAGTACCGGCGGAAGGACAACCTATTATGGTAGATTGAAATGGGATGAACCATCCTATACAATTGCCACATACTTTAATCGAGTTGGAAATGGATGCAATCTACATCCATCCCAACATCGCGTGATGTCAACGAGAGAAGCAGCAAGATTGCAATCATTCCCCGATGACTTTGTATTCAAAGGTTCTAAAGCATCTCAGTACAAGCAGATAGGGAATGCGGTTCCTCCTGTTCTTGCGAGATTTGTGTCTTCTTTAATAAAGCCACACCTTACAAGTTACAATTTCATTGACCTTTTTGCCGGGTGCGGAGGAATGTCAGAAGGCTTTATTATGAATGGTTACCAGCTTATCGCTGCAAATGAAATTGATAAGAATATTATTCTTACGAATAAATTTAACCATTCAAAGTATACAGACGAATCTAATTTTATTCTCGGGGATGTTACAAAGGAAGAAGTAAAAAAGCAGATAATTGATTCTTGTCAAGGGCACAAAATTGATGTTATTGTCGGAGGACCGCCTTGTCAGGGTTTTTCGTATGCTGGCTGGCGTGATCCAAACGACAATAGGAATAAATTATTTCGAGAATTTGTTTCAATAGTACAGTCGCTTCAACCTGAATTCTTTGTTATGGAAAACGTTCTGGGAATTCTTACGATGAGGAACGGAGATGCGATAAAAGAGATCATTAAAGCGTTCTCTGAAGTCGGTTACCATGTTAGCTCACCTCTAAAATTGAATGCAGCCAGCTTTGGTGTCCCACAACGCAGAAAGAGAGTTTTCCTTATTGGATCAAGGGCAGGAATTGATATTTCGCAACCAGATCCATTATTCAGTAACGAAGATATGTTCTTACCGGATATGGTTACCGTAAAAGAGGCTATTGGAAGTCTTCCTGCAATAGAAAATGGTGGCGGTGAGATGGAAATGGATGGGGATATTCCATCAAATTCTCCTTTCGATAGGCTTATGAAAAGAGAGATTGATTTTGAAGAGTTCTATGAGCAGTGTAAGAATAGATAAGAAAAAGGGCCCAGATGAGCCCTTTTTTTAATCCCAAGTTACATTTATTATATCTTCTCCGATTGAATCAATAATAGTTCGAAGATATTTATCAGCAGTGTCAAATTTCCTACTATCAATCAGCTGGATGAGTTCATCAATACGTGGCTCGTATGGTTCAAGATTGATAAGAGTTCGACGGTTGTCCTTTCTTTTGAAGTCATCAAGGCTTTCGAACGCAATTCTTACATACCTGTCTTGGTTCTTCCGTTTGTTCTTACTATCCAGATCTGTGCGAATAACAACTAATTTTGATAAATCCGTAGGGTCAAAATTCTGAAACCTAATATCATACATTGAATACTCAGGGTGGAGATATCGCAATAAGAATTCCTTTCCAGTTTTATCATAGATGATAGAAAAGAGAGAAAGAACTGATTGGTGACTCCTTGACATAATTGTACTCAAACGTTTAGCGTCCGCATCGTTACGTACTTCATTTTTTAAGGTGTCCCAAACATATTTTGAGTGCCAACTGATAACTGTATTTCCCTCATTTTCCAGTCGAATCAGCTCATCAACATCATTTTTGTAGAAGCGATTGTTTTTTGAACTATTGCAAGAACTACACAGCGGAGCAAAAAATTGAGAATGACAGAATCCGAGAGAAATGGGCCCAATATGGTCGGCGCTTACGCGTTTCATTTCTCCACATATTGGACATTTATATAGATTGGTGTCTTTATGAAATTCTCCCATCAGTCGATTAGCGAGATTGTAATCGCCATCAGACCACTCTTCGAATGCTCTTCTATCCTGAGTGTAAGTTTTCATATTGTCGGAATGTCTGCCTTTATCTGTATGCTCGCGACAACATAAACCGTCAGAATGATACCCTTCAAAACGATCTGGTGGATTACTCATCGCACCAGGACTTAACATACCGGATTGCTTGGCAACAAGTTCAGAATACACATAATCAATGGCTTTCTTTTTGTCGTTAAATGTTGGTATGTGAAGAATGTTACACATTACTTCCAGCCATTCATTATTATCGCAAAAAGTGTCAATGATTTCTCCAATGGTATACTCCGTTTGTTCCAAATCAAGTTCGAGCAGCTCATTGATTTTGGCAAGGGTATTCTTTGTCGGATATTCATATTCAATACTTAAACTCTTTCCACAGCATTGACAGACATGCCTCTTTGTGGGATGGATAGTTCTGGCGGCAATGGCATAGCATCCTTTTTTAATAGGAATGCCAAGTTCTTTGCATTTTGCATCCCACCAAGCTTGCCTTTTTTGGCCGTTTGCAGACTTTCCAGTAACAACCCACTTTACTCTACCATCTTTCCCGCGCTCGTAGAATAATCCACGATATGCTGGGTTGCGGATAATCATCTCAGTATATTCTACATAATTTGGATGCCAGGAACGATCTATGTTGTCGTCATCTTTTTTTAATGGTGCCATAGTCTGTTTAATCCTTTTTATAATCGTTTGTATCGCCCGATAGAAGGACCGGAATAGAAACTTTAAGTGCATTTGCGATTTTCTCGATGTTGCAGAGGGTGATGTTTTTCTCGGCTCGTTCAATCATTCCAATGTAAGTGCGATGAACGCCGGCAAGCGCAGCCAATTCTTCCTGTGAAAGATGCTGTGCCTTGCGTTGCTTCTGTACGCTATCAGCGAACATGAGCAAAATTGGCTCCTTGTTCATAAACCTAAAAAGTTGTAGAATTCTTGCTAAACGTTAGCGAAATTAGAAATTATAACTATAGTTAGCAACATACTATAGTTAGCATAGGCATCTCGCATACGTACAGAGCACTTTTAGACAGAAAATATGTAGAACTGTGAAAGCGGTCAAGCCCTTCTTCCTCCGCATTCGCTACGTCAGAAAGGCTTGGTTCCAGCC
>DCGV01000106.1:10987-11164 GCA_002314725.1 Bacteroidales bacterium UBA1769 | reverse complement strand
CGCCGATGGTCAACGATGGTAGTTGCTTCTGTTCGATAGTCGGAAGGAATTGATAGAGTCGCATTCTTCCGATGATGTTGCAGAAAAGTGTCTCTGAGATTTCAGTAGACTGAAGGTTCTCAAGGAGACGAAGGGTTTCTTCCTTATGTGGATTGAAAGCGGTAAAGAGTTGGAGAG
>DCGV01000106.1:0-10854 GCA_002314725.1 Bacteroidales bacterium UBA1769 | reverse complement strand
TATAGAGTTTGTCTTCGTTATAGGCCCGGACTCCACCGATACAGAGGTGGACATCCTGGCCGTTGATAGTTCGAGTGAGATTCTTGACGTGGCAGCACCAAGCGAGTCGCTGGTAGAATACTGTCTTTTCATGGTCAAGTAGTTCACTTGCTGATTTGTGTTGAGCACTAGGGATGCGTCCGATAATGGGATGGCTTACCCGGCACTCGATTGGAGTTAGTTCTCCGAATACCTGTTCTGCGATTCTCGATACACCTCCGATAAAAGCTTGATGAGACAGGGTCAGGGTGTTATCACAGAAAGTTGGTATGATGTTATGATTGGTCAACTCATCTAGCGAAATAGCCGATGTGTTGCTTTCAATGAAGACTGGATGATTGCCATCCTGGTCCTCTGGGTTAATAACTTCAGGCTCGATGATTTCAGGGTCATCCAAGCCAAGGGTTGTTTCTGATACTACCTTACCCTCGATTGGGACAATGGTAGTTGGATTGATTGTTGTTTCCATAATTGAAATAGGAAAAAGGCTACCATAGCATAACGCCTACTCTTCGTAAGCAAGCCATAGTAGCCTGAGTGAATATATATTGTCGGTCCGTCGCTCTTCGCTGGACCTGTTGTTGTTAAAATAAATGTGTGTTGTTTCTTTCAAATAAGGTGTCAGCATGCTTTTGAAACGGTAAAAAAAGCCCCATATTTCAGGGGCTTGATTACTTTTGCTTAATCCTCATCGCTCGACTGAATGTTTCGTAAATAACGACAGATTCAGTTATAACTTCGAGAATCTTTAGTAGCATTCTTGCATTCATAAGCATTTAGTTTTGAGGTTAAACATACATATATAGATAAGGCATTGAAGGGACAAAATGAAAAGTGATGAACCTCGAAAGATCCATCACTATTTAACCATAAGCAGTTCACTAAATGGGCGCCTGCTACTTGAGAGCATTATACATCAAATAGCGGGTACTTATGGGCGTAGAGCTGTGTGCGTACAAGTCTACTTATATAAGGGTCTGAGTGGACAAAAAACAGACCTCCCCAAGGAAGTCTGTTATGTCCGAATGATCCTTGGTAGGTTCTTCGCCGTACCTCGTAAAATTCGACAGCACCAATACAGAGCACGAGAGACATAAGCTGTTCGTGATATACTACTGCCGTTCATCCTGATTCTGATCCATACTCTTCATATGGGAGTACCAGAGAAATATTGTTTTAATGTAGCCTCCCTTTTGATGTAAGGAGGCTTTATTCTTATAGATTAGGAAATGAAGTGCAAATGAGACGGTTATACAAATTCACCCCAGTTGCTTATATTATTTATATCTTCATCGGAAAGGCTAATCTTCTTGCGTAGGAAGTCGAATCGGGGAGATGTATTAAAGTGTTCTATCTTTGGATTGATTGTTTTCCCTTTGATCGTAAATCTTTTGGCAATCAAATCCCAATCAGAAATATTCGAAGGGCATATAGCTTTAAGGAATCCAACAAGGTCTCCCTTAAAACCTTTCCAATCTATAGTAAAATCATTTTCAAATTCATCATTGTTATCAGGAAAGTTCAATACGATGAATCTCTTTCGGTCCTCTTTGTCTAAATACTTGAAATCTAGGAAAGATAGGATAAATCGTATTTGTTTTTCGTTTCTAAACCCAAGGTGGATGCGATCAATATTCGTTGGTATGCTATAGAATCTAAGCAGCGGGAGACAATTCATCGTCTTGCAGTATTTATTATAGCATAATTGTAGGTGCTTACGTATTGCTTCATTTTCAATATTCGAGAGATAGCGAACTTGAGAATTACGTAAGTTCATTGCCGTTGTTCCATGGAGGGTATCAAAGATTCTATTGGCGAGATTTCCTTCATAATAAGTCTGATACATCATGAATATGGTTTCCTTGGTATTCTCGAAAATATTCGGAAGAACATCTATATATGCATCTTTTGTCCTTTCGTATTCGTCATGAACAAAGTTGGTTACATACAGGTTTGCAATTTCGAACTGAGAAACTGTATTCAAATTTGCTTCCAGGTTCTTCTTTCTACAATCGAGGAGAATCTCTCGGGGCATTTCACATTTGGTGTCATTTGGAATTTTAAGGGAGAATAGCTTGGAATTAGCTTCTTTTAATTCGCCCATTCTGTCCTCTGGGACACCTTGTTTTTTAAGCAACCTTTCATATCCGGCATATAAGTTTTCCTTTGATATTTCGTCTTCCTTAGTGGCCTTATCAATTTTCTCAAGGTCCTCAAGAAAAGAAATGAATTCTTGTGCTTCTTCTTCATTTACGTCAGTTCCTCCTATGTGCTTTATGAAATCTGTCGGATTTTCGAAAGACTGAAGGTAGTGGAGCATTTTTTCAGGAAGAGAATTATTCATCCCGTCCAACAGATCTCTTTTATCAGTATACTTTAGTTCGTCTCTCTCTATGTCTAGTACATGGCCGAAAAAAGAGTTGGGTAGATTGTTGTAGAAATTGCAGAAAACAACAGCAACCATTGCTTCTTCATAGCACTTTTTCAAAGAAGATTTACCCAGTGCATCATCGTCAAGGGAAAAACTATCGTCAAGGTCTCGGCTACAACAATCTAATACTTTTTTGAAGTCCATCAATCGAATTGGAGTACCCTTGAAAGAATAATGATCATACAAAACAATTAGTTTGGACAATTCAAGCATGGCAATGCATTCTTTCTGGTCTTCAGTCTTTGCTGCAACCATATCTGGGGTTTCATATAGATTGTCATCAACAAATATAGATCCATTCTTTATGACTATATTGTGACGATCCATTCTTACGTGGAATGAATCAATAATCTCTATTTGCTCTGTTAACTTTGTCATAGTACAATATTATTTGTTCAGTTGCAAAGATAATGATATTTTTTGACTTTAGTAGTAAATAATTCAAAAAAAGAATGACATTTAGACTTTCACAAAGAATGCATGGCTTAAAATATCGCTTTTTTCGGTCTTTCCAATTCAAACGAACTCCAAAACACTAACGAAAACACTAACATCGCACTAACGGATTGAACATCAAAATAAACAAGGTTGTCGATTTCTGAAGAGGAGATATCTTTGCACCGTCAACAGGGACAATTGGTTCTCGATTGACTCAAGTTCTTTGACATGATTATGGACAATATATTCAAGCCTAGACCATCTCAGGTAGATGAGTCTCAGGTCAAGGTAGAAGGAGATACCTTGAGTAAAGAAGCAGCTGCGGCTGCATCTCCTAATTCCATCGTTGACGGAAGTGAAGCAAAAGGAGGAACTGAATCAATTCCATCTAATGCCTCAATTCCGTCAGAGGAAGGAAAAGAAGTGTTTAACGAGGAGTTGATGCCCAATTTCAGTTTTCCGAATGAATTGCCTGATTTCCTGAAGTCACTCCTCTTTTTCACAGCTAATCCTGAACAGCGTGATGCTTTGTTATTATCAATTTTGACAATGGCGTCATCCTGTCTCCCTGGAGTCTACGCTTCGTACAATGGAAAGAAGGTCAACTCTAATCTTTTTCTTCTGGTGACTGCCGCTGCAAGTTGCGGAAAGGGTATCATTGAATATTCAAGGATGCTTCTAGATCCTTTAACGGATTGTTATCAGAAAGAATATGAGGAAGAGCTGATCCAATTCCAGGCAAGAATGCTGGATTTTAAGGATCAAAAGCAGAAGGGATGTTTAAATAAAGGAGACAAGCCAGAAGTGCCTCAGTTGCATCTTCACATTATTCCGGCAAACAGTTCGAGCGCAGCTTTTTATGATGCACTCCGATCTAACAAAGGTGTTGGAATAATTTATGAGACTGAGGCTGACACAATGACTAATTCTTTAAGATCAAGTGAAGGCCCATACAGCGATGTTTACCGAAAGGCGTTTCATCATGAGCCGATCTTGTTTTATCGAAAGACATTGGCAACTCCTCTTATTATCAAACATCCAGAGATTAGTATCTTGCTCAGTGGAACACCAGGCCAAATCCCGGCACTGATACCAAGTATAGAAAATGGTCTCTTCAGTCGATTTCTGTACTATAAGATGGACGGAGATCCTTTGCATTGGTCGAATGTTTTTTCTATCGGTTCTGCAATGGAAGAAGCATTCAAGAGCAAAAGTCTGGAGCTTCATTCTCTTACGCAAACTCTTCGAGAATTACCTGGTGTAAAAATTGAGTTGCCAGAGAGCCTTCATGACCGTTTTAATGAGGTGTTTGCAAGATTTCAGGAGGACTATCATTGCAGATATGGTGAGGGAATTGTTGCTAGTGTACGTCGCATGGGACTTAGTATTTTTCGTATCATGATGATTTTTACTGTACTTCGCCATATCGATGATTTGCTGGGAACTAATCCTGAGTCTGGAAGAGAGACCATCCTGCAGATCACTAAGGAGGACTGTGAAAATGCACTTCACATGGCTGGCGTTCTTCTTGAACATACAGCTGGTGTGTACATGATCTTGGGACAATCCGAACTTGCGATTGTTAGAATGGAAAATCCGAAAGGTCTCTATGAGAAATTGTATGAGTCCTTGCCATTTGAGTTCATTACAAAGGATGCAGTTCAAAAGGGAGATTCTCTCAGAGTTAGTCGTTCTTCAGTTGAACGTAGCCTAAGAGCGTGGACAAATCAAGGCAAATTGATTAGACTTGCACAAGGTCGATATCAAAAGCCAAACACAACAAAGACGGAGCCATAATCGACTCCGTCTATATTTTTAACCACAGCATTCTGATTCTCCTGGGCCCAATTGGAGTTGAGGAATGGACGGCTAGCAACCGTCAATGCACCGGTGCTTCTGTTTATTTCACAATCCGAAATGAACAAGAAGTTCATAAAAGTCGATCCCAGCGACTATGATGTACAAGCCTTGCAAAAGGCAGCACAATCTGGGACCCTTTTCATAGCAGTCGAGGAGGAGTCTGTAAACAGCATTTCTCTCAGCGATTATGTTCGTAGTATTGAAGAGTTTGCTGCTCTTGAATACAAGGCTAAGGTACGCACGATATGGCGTAAGATTGAAGAGTCTGACCTTTTCGATTTGACAATGGTAAAAGGCAAGCATAAAGGTGAGCTCTGTAGATATAGAGTGATGGGATTGGTGACATATCTCTGTAATCAAGGGGTATATGTCGGAACGCCGCTTCGATTATTCTACAAGTTAGAGCAGACTGGCAAAAAAACTTCAATCTATACTAATTCCGCTAAGTTAGAATATGCCGTCAAGGATAATCAAAGACCTTTTTTGAAGCAGTTGTTAGCCTCTATGGCAGAAGTATAAAATAGGGTTTTTAGACCAAAGATGAAATCCTCATCTTTGCGCCATCAAAATGGTATGTGAAGCAATATACTACATTATTATATTTAAAGAGCACTCTGGCCCTCTCGTGTGGGAAGCGGAGAATTATTATGGCAGAAAATAATGCCCCCGTTCAGGATCTCCAGGAGATTCCTAATGCAAATCACAGCGAGGATCAGTCCTCAAGTATTAACCCAAGCGAGCAACCAGAAAATGTTGCAAGCTCTGTGCAGACAGATACTGATAAGAAGATAAAGTCTTCTGCAAAGAAAACTCCAGATTATAATCCTGTATATACTCAGGAACAACTTGATTTGTTTGCAAAGACTGATCTCTTATTTGAAGATGAAGTTAACCGTCTTGGAAAGGAATTGCCAGATTATATTACTCCTTTCAATGGCGGCAAAAACATGATTGTTGATGTTACCAAGTGCGTTCAGGATGGTAAGGTAACGATCTTCGGTTGCAAACTTAATCGCACACATGGTGGAGATCAGACCAAGACCGGAGCATCTATTATGACCTATGGAGCACAGTGCCCAATCTTGGTGGTTCCTAAGGCTGTTGCAGATGCTTTTGGAATGCCAATGGTTCATTTCTCGAATGATCCGGATCAGACCTCAAAACCAAGTGAGAACGATTTGATGGCAATCGATGGACATGGTAGACTTAACTTCCTCTTCAGCATTGAAAAGGAGAAATGGCCGCAAATTTTCGCTATTCTTCCTTCTCCGGATCATCTGGGCCACTACAACATAGTTAAGTTCTTCTCTGAAATCAATCTTAATTTGGCCGCATGGAAGAGTGAGAACTATGTGCAGAAACGAATCCTGGAGGATGGTGTCAAGAGTCATCCTGGCTGGCTGTTTATTCAGAAATTGCTTCAGTCCGGTTACAAGTATCAAGCAGCATGTGAACTCGCTACTTTGAAAACTGATCGAGTTAAGGCTTCTGAGGTGAATAGTGGAAATGCTAAGGACATCTTTAAGTATCACGATGTGGCAATCAAGGTATTTGAGACGCTGGTTAAGAAGTTCGGAGAGGATAGTGACACTCTCAAGACGAAGTGTTTCCCACTGGAGGTGTCTCGTCTTTGGAATCTTATTGTAGATGCTAAAGGCAAGGATGATGGACAGACTCTGATGCTAAAGTTTATCGAGAACATCTCTGAGGCCACCTCGACCTCTATTCTTCAGGCAAAGGGCGTCAAGGGTGGTCTGACCAAGGATCAGCATCGTGTTAATCTCTTGGATGATGCTTTCAAGGCATTTGTCGCTTTAGAGGGCCTAAATATCAAACTTAACTGATTATTAACCAGCCTCCGCTTTGGCATCCCATGTCGGGGTGGAGGTTTTTATTAAAAAAGACTATGTTGATAACAAGAAATCAAAACCAACCCTCTGTTGTACAACTACAGAGAGCTATCAATGACAAATTCATGGCAAATCCTGACTATGGCGTGGATGCTGTATGTGATGTTTTGATAGAAGAATTATTTGAAGACGAACATTTAGTGCCTCCAGCTTTTTGGCAAGCACTGGATTGTTGCATTGGTCAATGGTTCTCTCTCCACTTGGTAACTTATGATTCCCGATCTGGATTGATTGAACGAAAATCGTAAGTATATGGCAGAAACAATTAAAGTCACTTTTGACCATAAGGGTGATGGATTTGCAATGCATACCCTTACAGGTGATGTATATGTTCGAGAAGGCATATCTAAAAGGTAGATGCTTATGGATAATTCCCTCATACCATACTTCCCTGCTATCCAGGAGAAGGACTTTCGAACCATCTTGAACGAGGTATTGGATCGTATTAAGCCTGTTGATTATGAGAAGGAGGCAAACCAAGATCTCTATCGTAAGGCTGAAGCTGAATCTGATCCGAGTTTCAAGTCCCTATTCTTACAGAAGGCGATTCATCCCGATATTGAATCAAAGGCTATTATTGCTGCCGGTGTATTATCAAAAGAGTTTGGCTGTCTAGGTTATGGCATCTACTCAGACCCACAGGGCTTCTATATCTATGACTTGTGTTGTTGGAAGCCGTTGGATGATAATGTTGCAGAACACTTTTTTTCTGACTGCCTCAAGAAAACAGGTTTGAAGAAGATCGAAGCAGAAAGAGCATCTTCGTTAGTCCAGTATACCAAGCAGTTCCGTTTCTCCCTTTATCGTGATACCCAACAGCATAATAGGAGAGAAGTGGCTTTGATAAATGCAAATAACTGTACCATTGAGATAGATGAATCTGGTTGCGTTCGCCCAAGAGGACATGATCCAAAGGACTACTTCCACTATGTCTTGCCGTATAGTTATGATCCTGGTGCTAAGTCTAATCGTTTTGAGCAGTTCCTGAATGAAGTGATTCCAGGTGATATTCAGTTGGTCGTTCAGGAGTTCTTCGGTACGTGTTTAGTTCCTCGGCTGAAAGTAGAAAAGGTGATTGCCCTGGTTGGTGAGGGACATAATGGTAAGTCTGTTCTCTTCAATGCAATTACTTATGCTCTAGGTAAGGAGAATGTCACCACGTTCAATATCAACTCACTTTGCAATGAAGCCAGTACCACGAGAATCCTCCTTCAGAACAAACTGTTGAACTACTCTTCGGACTTCAGCGGTAAGATCTGGGATAATGGATTCTTTAAGCAGTTGGCAAGTGGGGAACCTGTTGAAGCAAGACGGCTATATCATGATCCAACTATCATCGAAGATTACGCAAAGTTGGCCTATAATTCCAATTCGATGCCATCTTCTTCGGATACATCAATGGGTTTTCGTCGGCGTCTGCTAATTGTCGAGTTCCGTAAGGTGATTGATAAGAATAAGGCAGATCCATTCTTGTCTGAAAAACTTAGGACAGAGGCTTCTGGCATTTTGAATTGGATGATAGAAGGATTGGTAAGGTATATCAAGAATGGACATAAGTTTAGCCATTCGAAGATGTTAGAGGCTACCGTAAACCAATATCAGGCAAATTCAGACACGGTATTGATGTTTATGGATTCTAAGAGTTATTCTCCTGGATCATCAGAAAAGAGACTTGATGAACTGCATAAAGAATATATTGAGTTCTGTAAGGCAAATAACCATAAAGATATTGGACTGAGTAACTTTAAGATGAGATTAGAAGGAATGGGATATCATATTGAAAAAAAGAATAATCATAGTGCAAATATGGTTAAACTTTCAAATCCACGTAACCCATTCTAAGTTTAACGACTATACCCTTCCCAAAGAGAGAGGGAAATCGGAGTAGTAAAAGTATCTTTTTTCTATACTATTACAATATCGGGATTTGGGGATTATAAAAATGATTTCCCAAGCACTTTCCCCCGATTTCTCTCTCTTGTTGGGAGGAGTTAAAGCAAAAACTATGAAAATAATCACTTATTTCCATCATAGGTCNNCCATCATAGACAGTTTTCAAAGTATCAAGAATCTGAGTTATACCGGGAAATGCCAGATATTCCCCAGCCATTCCCCATCAATCCCTCAGACCTACTGAGAGAGATCAAGACGGGTAAATATGCAGATCTAGTTCAACAACTTCGTCAACTTTACTTTATCGATCGAGAAGCATACAAGAAGGAGAAACAGAAACTTCCATGCTTTACTCCGTCTGGTTGCTTCTCCGGTCAATCATTGCAAAATCTTATTTCACCATCTGACCTCCTCATTGTTGACTATGATGGTATTCCTGACCTAGCAACACTGAAGAAAGTGAGAATGGAATTGGAGTCTGACCAATACACATACTCCTGCTGGCTTAGTCCGAGTGGTATGGGCTTGAAGGTCCTTGTACAGCTTGAGGATGATACAGATAATACCATCCACCATGAGTATTATACCGCCTTCAAAGAATACATCCAGGCTAGTCTTTGTCATGCTGCACAATATCTGGATTTGAGCGGTTCTGACATCACCCGTCTCTGCTTCGTCAGCTATGATCCAGACCTCTATACAAATGAGAACAGTAGTGTATGGAAGGATAAGGTAATCCCCACAACCAGTCATCCCGTATCTCTTTGTTCTCAGTCCGTACGTCAGATCGGTTCTGTACAGCCCCAAACTATAACTGAGGAAAATGCCAAGATCATACGTTTCCTTGAGGGCAATTGGAATACAAATCTGCCAATGACTCCAGGACACCGGCATGACTCAAGTTTCAAGAGAGCACGAGAAATGGCAGAATGGGGAATCTCAATCGAAGAAGCATACACTTATTTCGATCAATTTCTCTCCGATGCCTCTAATCCCAATGATATTATCCGCCAGGTTGATAATGCGTACGCAAAGGCTATTTCTGGTACAAAACGTCGAAAGTTATGAATACGTTAACTTCAATTCTTAATGCACTCAAGCCGACCAATGAGAGAACTGATACCAAAATCTGTAGTATGATTATTGATACTGCTAGATCTGTAGGTTCTTGGTTCGTCAGCATGGAGACCGGGAATTATGTTTACTCTACAGTTCAAAATTGTTGGGTCCCGCTCAGAGATTACGAATTCCGTGTGTTCATTAAGGAAGCACTAGTCAAGATGTTTGGTCGTGATGATGGTTGCGATCGAAAGAAGATCAAGGCAATTTTCGAACAGTTCCCTTATTCCGCTATGTGTATGAATGCAAAACCGGATCATAGCAAGATTAACTTTAAGAATGGAACCCTTGACTTGTGTAATATGAAATTTGGGCCACATTCGTATAGTAATTTTCTTGTGTATGTCCTCCCATTCAATTATGATCCAAATGCTACATGTCCTGTGTTTCACCGGTATCTTGACGAGGTTTTGCCAGAAAAGGATGTTCAGAATGTTTTGGCGGAATGTGTCGGGTATGTCTTTACTCAGTTGAAGTTGGAGAAGGTTGCATTCTTTTACGGAAAGGGTAGAAACGGTAAGAGCGTTTTCTTGGAAATTGTAGAGGCTTTGGTCGGTCTTGATAATGTCAGCCATGAGTCACTCTCTGACTTGTGTGGATCTGGAGGTGAGAATCATCGAGCTAACATTATTGGCAGACTGTTAAATACATGTTCGGATGTTTCTCCTTCGGCACTACAAGGTGATTATTTCAAGCGTTTGGCCAGTCGAGAGCCTATTTCAGCCAAGATTCTTTATAAGGATGTGGTTTCATCGTCGGATTATGGCCGTATGATGTTCTGTCTTAATGAGCTTCCCAAAACAACCGACAATAGTGATGGCTATTATCGTCGAATGCTGATCATCCCTTTCGATGTTCAAATTCCAAAGGAAAAAGTAAATCCTCGTCTTGCCGCTCAGATCATTGCAACTGAACTGCCAGGAATAATGAATTGGGCCTTGGACGGAAGAGATAGATTGATACAGAACAACGGATTCTCAGACTGTGCAAAGATCGACAAGGCATTGGAGGAATACCGTAATCATAACCTCCCTATCCAAGAGAAGTCCCCCCTTATATTGCCGATTAATATAAAAGATAAATTATTATGAGGAAATGACCTTGTAATTTGAATACTCTTGAATTTAGTTATTAATGGGTGTGCCATAAACCTTAATAAATCCG
>DCGV01000088.1 GCA_002314725.1 Bacteroidales bacterium UBA1769 | reverse complement strand
AATGGCCGACAGAGTGAAGGTCATAGCAGTTAAGGGTCCCGAACTATTGTTATCTTAATAGATCTTTTTAGGTGACATTTGAGTCCAATGATTCAGCTTCCTCAATGCTTTGTATGCCGATGACATCGTGTAGGTAATAGTAGGTGCTATCGTAGAATGTAGGCTTTCTAGTTGGGTCCTGGAAATCTCCATCAATGTTCCGAGTATTATTTCCTTCCGGGACGCAGATAACCATTCCCTGACGGGCTCTGGTAAGCAACACGCGATAGGCATTTATCTGGTACATGCGGCGGTAATCCGAAACGATGTTTTGCCATTTGCCGCCAGTAAAGGAGCGATGAGTCCATGAGTCTTGAGTAAGATTCGGATTCTTTCGCTCTTTTGCCGAGAGAACGGAATGGGTAGGATCATATATCATATCACCGTCCCATACAATTCCAGTCCAATCAAGTTCAAGGCCTTGTACGTCGAATTCGGTTGCAACATCCTCAAGAAATAAGGATGATCTGATATCAGAGATATCATCAAGAAACCAATGTACGGTGTCAGGTTTGCAACGCACATCAATTGATAATGGTCTCAATCTATAAGCTTGAGACGATACGAGAAGTCCATAACGCTCCGTGCCTCTAGACTTGTTTCTGAGCCATTCTTTGGCTTTGTCGAGATTTCGTGTCAGAACGATAGGGTAATCATTCTTAAGTTTTTCAAATTGGGATTTCGCATCTTCAATATTGACATCAAGAAGTTCTTTGACAAACTTGCTTAGGTTTTCTGCTCGGAAACTTCTCATGCTGGCCTTTAGATGCAGTTTATTATGTGGATGCTTATGGTCATTGTTGAGCTTTGAAAGTTGCTCTTCAACCATTCCATCGGCATATTCTTTCTCGATCAGATTGCTAGGGTAATATACGTGCCAATCAGTAAACTTTTCATTGATTGCTTGAAGCCAGGTTGAAATTCCGGCCTCACCAGTATTGATTTCCTGGCCACCTCCGACAAGGCAGATGATGACAGCCCAGTCTATCTTTTTGTCCAAACCCCAAATAAGGAACTCTGGTTCAGACATTGGAAAATTGCTGATTCCTTTCTTCCTGCTCAACCAATTTGAGAGCTGGTCATAGGTCCAACTGCGCTGTGCTTCATCAAAAATATCAACATGTTCATGAAGCTTTGTTGCACCGTTATCGTTTGAATTCTCCTCGTTGACAACCAGCGATGAGCCTTCAATCGGTCTCTTAACCATCTCCATCACATAATCACGATGATGATACACATCCATGATAAAGGCATCAACCGCCTTATGAGCCTCTGTCTTGCTATACTTTGTCTTTGGATTCTTGGCCTTTTTCTGCTCTACGGCATCCCTGGCAAGGGCTTCTCTCAAGACCTTGACAAGCGGGCCATTACCACTTAGGTAAACGGCAAGACTTTTGTCCTCGTTTGCATCTTTGTCCTTGCTTTCCTCGAAAAGACTGATGGCAATATTGAGCCCAACCAAAGTTTTACCAGCACCCGGTACGCCAGTGACGAAGCAAATGCTCTTTTGTGACAACCGTTTGGACTCTTCTACGATACTGAGTACTGCGTCAGTCGTATTCTGAAGACTTGCATCAGAGGCTGTTTTCCTTGTGATATCTTCTATGGATTTGTTCTTGGTGTTCTTACGTCGATAGAGTGTCGTCGCTGCCTGAATGATAGTCGGGGTTGGATTGAAATTGCTTTCTGCCCATTTATCGAGCTTAATGGTATTGTCTCCATATTGCTCAACGATTTTATCAATAACACTCCGGAGGGATAAATCATTGCAGCACAATGGCTCGAAGACTTCACGGTCATACGATGAACGAGATATTGTTTGTGATCGTTCTTTGGCTCCAGTAGCAATTAATACCGGTGCAATAATGAGCTTGTGACTAGCGTCGTGGAAATATTTGATATCCAAGGCGTAGTCCCATACTTGCTCGATATCAGCACGATTAAATCCCTTTTCGCCAACCTTATACTCGAGAACGAATACAATGCCTGAGATCAGGAGTACAACGTCCGCTCTTTTGCCAAGACGAGGGATGGAATACTCCATAAATATCTGTCCGCTCAATCCAGCAAGAGATTCTTGCAGACACTTGATTTCGTGACTCCAGGAGTCTTTTTGTTCTACGTTATCATCCATCCTGCTATTTTGGGATAGAACGGTCCATATCTCATCGGAGTGAACGGTGAGGAAACTAGATATGGAACTATGGTAGAAATATCGGCTCATACTATAAGCTATGAATACAGACTATTATCTATGGCCCAAGTGCTTATTGAGTCTTACCTTCTCAATCAATCCATTAGGATATTTGAAGGCTAATTCTTCAGGGATCCACTCTGGTTTTGCTGTATGGATGATTCGATGGTAAGAAGGTGAGACGATAATTATATTCGAAGTATCATTGTTTAAAGACGTCGTAAACGGTACTATATGATGTGCTTCCACAACAAACGCATTATATTGGTCTCCAGTGCATTCTCCTGTCATCTGGCAGTGAAAATCATAAAGTCGTTTTAATGATTCTCCTATTGACCTGTCAAGATGACGAATTTTTTGGATTCTTTCTTTCACAATGATTTTTGCATTTGAGTCTTCTCGAGGTTGGAATGTTTCGAAATCAAGCTCTTCAATTCGTGAGAGATCCACAATTGCATCAGATTTAATTGCTGAAGTTATGCAATCAGCGATAAACACATTGATGACATCAGAACAACTGATTGCAAGATACTCCTGGCGCTCTTTGGGAACTTTTATCGTGTAATGCCTACCGATGTTTTCTGGAAGAGATTTCTCGGTTTCAACATAATTCCATGTACTGTGAAATATGTCCCTTAATTTTTGGGCGATTGGCGAATTATCATTGTACCTGACTTGAATGACATCTGCATGCCCATCATATTTTACACGATCAAAGCCTTGATTCTTAAGTTGAGCCGCATATTCAACACCGTCTATTATGATGGTAATATTTCTGGTCTCGCCATGAATAGGTATCCCGCCCGGCATAGCTGCCAATAAAGAGTGAAACTCTACCGGGATTTGGAATCCTTGGCGGAGAGTTGAGCGGTCAACTGTTTTCTGATAAATGAACATTGTTTGTGTATTTTCAAAGGTAATCTATTTTTACCATTCAATCACAATTATTATGTTTTTATCCCCTTTCTGTCATTCCAAACACCTCCAACCCAAAATCCTTAATCAGCGCTTCCACATCCGTCCAGTATTCCTTTGAGAAACACTTTAATATCTTCCGAGTCTCAGGACTGGAAATTTCAGCAAAAGAATTCTCCTCCAATAGCAAATCCGCAACATCCACTTTCGTTTCTCTCTGTTCCTGTGTACAACTTCTTTCCAAAATATCAGACACGGTGATATTCAGTGTCGGATATTTCTTGGCCTTCTGGCAC
>DCGV01000029.1:2954-3348 GCA_002314725.1 Bacteroidales bacterium UBA1769 | reverse complement strand
TAACACTGTTCATATACATCATCGGATATTTTTCTACAGGCTGCGGTTTTACGCCAATAAAAGAAGGAGCTTTCTTGATGTTATCAATCCGTTCCTCCCAGTATTCTTTCTCAACTGGTCCCTGGAAGAAAGGGTTGTTTCCGTTGAACTTCCAAAAGTCGTAATACTCATAGTCGATTTCCTCAATATTGAAGAAGACATTGCCCATTATCTCACACTTCCTGACTTCATTCAAGTAGAAGCAATGATTATCCAATCGTACACAAGGAATCGTGTCCCGTTGGAACCATGTGACAACACCTTCGCATTGAGTTGGTTCTGTAACTGATAGTACATCGCAGGAATATATTTCCCGTCCCTTGCAATCCTTCATTCCGGTTTCAATGCCGGCGAA
>DCGV01000029.1:0-2753 GCA_002314725.1 Bacteroidales bacterium UBA1769 | reverse complement strand
ATTTCGTGATAGTGGTCCCTGCATAACTGAACTAAATCTTCAAAACAGTAATTGTGAATTGCGTCCATATTCTTTTTGTTTGATACGCAAAGATATTCTGTAGAATTGACAGTTTTTGACAATAGATATCAATTTGTGCTATTCTGTCGAGATAACGTTAAATAATGCTTATATTTGCGTATCAAGTAATAATCAATAGCAATAGATAGACCCATGAGAACTGAAGATATTTTAAGAATATATCAGTCATATTCTTTGGCTAAAATCAGTGCGTTGAGCAAGCAGCAGCTCATTGCTCAATATGCCCAATGCGAGCAACTGGAACAACTCAATCGTCAATTGGAGTCATCTAACGAGACCAATCGCAAAATTCTTGAGAATCAGATACAAGAACTAAGAAGGCAAGAGAGAGTACGGTATTATAAGCAACTGGCATTCAACCTAAATCATTCTCTCCAGACAATAGAGTCTCAAGGGAACAAATACTTCAAAATTTTCCTTGGCTCAAACTTCTTGAAGCCTATTGGAGCACTTGCTAACGACGCAATATCCAATCTGGAGGAGATAGCTGATAAAGAATATGCTTCAAATATCGTAAACAGAGCGGAGGTGCTTCTTGCGGACAAGGATTTTGACTCACCTCAATACACTAAATCTTGCTGGTATTCTTATATACATAAAGAACCATTTACTGAACAAAAGGAACTCGAAAGTTTAAAGAGCACTATTTCCGACCTCCAAAAGAAAGGTGCTAATGGAAATGCTAAGTCCAGTTTCGGTCAGGCTCTTCTCAAAATATTCTTTGTATGTGCTTGCGCGTTCTCAATAATAGTTGCTATCGGTGTAATTGTAGATATCTGTGATGGCAACGAGTTTGATAAAGCCGGAATTGGCGCGTTGATCTTCTCAATCATTCCCTTCGCTGTTGCTTTGTGGGCATTACGCAGGGTAAAAAAGAAATCCCTATCCAACAAGAAATCTCACGAGGGCCAACTAGATGGCATAAATGCAAGGATTGCCGCCATAGAAGCCAGAGGAAAGCAATATCTTCAAGAACTTGATTATTTGAAATCCTCTATGTCGAAAGAAGTTCCTGATTGGGAGCAAACTGTAAATGACATCGCAAAATCATTACCAACCAATGACGGGAAAGGAGCAAATGGGACCATCGGCAGTTCATTTGGTTCGAATTCTAATCTGGATGATAAGTTTAAAGAGGCTGCGGCCCTTGTTGTAACCTCACAGAAAGTATCATCCTCTTTTTTACAAAGGAGGCTTTGTATCGGATATGCAAAGACTTCCAGCATACTTACCCAATTGGAAACCTATGGCATTATCAGCCCGAGTGATGAAGAAAACAAGCAGAATGTTTTGTGCCCTGATCTAAAAGAACTCAATCGCATTCTTGGAGAATAATCCCATTCACGAAAATCTCATGGTTATGAAAAGGTCAATTATTATCATCCTAACGTTATTCTTAATATTTGATGCCTCTGCACAGAATAAGAAATTTGACAAAATACTTAAGGACATAGACATAGTTGAATATGTAAGAAATGTGCCGATAGGAAGCTATAATGAGTTCTGGAATTCAGTTGTTGCCAACAACAAAAGGATGGCTGAGTTTAGAAAGGCGGCAGAAAAGAATACTACTGCATTTCAAGCAGCAAGAAAAGATATGGGGGAAGCCCAGATGTATGTTCAGATGGCCATTAAATCTCAGCACACTTATGATCTCAAGGGAATTACCGATACATTAATTGCCCACGTTGGAGCGAACACAATCTGGCCTCAGTTGACTTTGGACATTGTCGCTGATGATTCCCCCAATGCATATTGCTATCCGGAAGGTCAGGTTTTTATTACCGGTGCCCTTCTTGATGCTACAAAGTACGATTTCTGCCAGCTGTTGGGGGTTTTTACACATGAGTGCGCCCACGTTCTCCTATTACATCACTTTACAAGTGCTTGGGCTATTCAGAAGAAATTAATAACGAACCAAGCGGTTGCTGCCTCAGTTTCTGCGATTAATGCTATGGCCAATGCATATGCTCAAGCGAATGGCGCAGCGGATAACAGTTCCTGGGATTCCGTCAATAGAACCACAGTACAGTTAGCTAATGCAGCATATGATGATGCTATGCACAGATTCCGATATAAATATGCAAGAGGAGAAGAATACGAAGCAGACGTAATAGCATATAGATTTCTCGAATGGTGTGGATATGGCGGAGAATCATATATCAATGCATTAGAGACAATAGCCAAAGATGATGATATGTACTATGGCAAAGATGAAGACCACCCTAAAACATCAGATAGAGTCGCACTTCTTCGTTATATGGCAAGTACCTATCCAATGTTTCAGTAGTAGCACATTACTTTGCTGATATCTTTAAGTCAGAAGCCTTATAAGGTCCCCACACCAATCCAGTTTGCCATATATGATATCCAAATGATTTTCCAGATAATTTCACAACTGGTTCCGGCGTATTACGGATAACATTGGGATCATTATATTGAATGGAATACTTCGTGGTGTCTTGTTGATTCTTGTCTCCAAAATCAAAGGTCAATAGAGTAAAACCTTTCCAAAAATCTTTTAGTTGTGCAATAAAAGGCCCGGGATTCTTTTTATCATACAGCGTTGGCTTCTTTTGGCTATTCCCTTTCTTTTGATTCAAGGCAAAGATATCTTGATACGCAATCGCCGAACAAAATTTATCTGAATTTGCGCCATCGCTTCCGATACT
>DCGV01000001.1:3121-10359 GCA_002314725.1 Bacteroidales bacterium UBA1769 | reverse complement strand
CTGCAAGGTCACCAGGTTTGTCAAGCACCGGTCCGGAGGTCACTTTCATATTGACACCCAATTCATTGGCAACAATACTTGCCAGTGTGGTCTTACCCAAGCCGGGAGGGCCGTGAAAAAGCACGTGATCCAAGGCTTCGCCACGAAGTTGTGCCGCCTTGACGAAAATCTTCAGGTTTTCGAGTATTTTCTCCTGTCCTGCAAATTCCGAAAATTCCTTTGGACGGATTTTTCCGTCGAAATCCTTTTCCTTTACGGAGAGTTCCTCGCGGGGATTGAATGTATCTTCCATAAATGCAAATTTCGTTAAATTATATAACTTTGCAATAAGTTTTTACCAAACGGAAAAGATGGAATACTTCACTACAGCAGGCGGAATTACAATTCACTTGTATGATTCTGAGGATAAGCCCGAGATTACAGCCGACAAGAAGGTTTTGGTACTTCTTCACGGTTATCTCGAAACTATGTATATCTGGCAGCAATTCGTTGAAAAGATACAGGATAAATACAGAGTCATTCTTATGGATTTACCTGGTCATGGTCTTACCGATTCAGCACCTGCAGATGATAAAGGTCATATTGTAAATTCAATGGAGTTCTGTGCAGATGTGGTAAAAGCACTCCTCGATAAGATTGGTATAAGTGAAGCTTATATTGCAGGTCATTCAATGGGAGGATATATTGCCTTGATATGTGCCCATAAGTACCCTGAATTGTTCAAAAAGCTGATTTTGATGAATATTACCCCTTATTCCGACTTTTCTGACAAGCCTGTAAATGTTGAGAGGGAAATTTCCGTCATACGCTCCGGAAAATTGGAAACACTGGCTTCCATATCTATTCCGGGTATGTATCATCAGGATAATTTGAGAAAATTTGACGATAAAATCAGGGAAACCATAGAACTCTGTGAGACTCATTATCCGGAAGGAATAATAGGATTCATAAATGGTATGCATTCCAGAAGTGACATTTCCTCTTATCTGAAAGATATTGAAATTCCTGTATTATGTTTTGGAGGAGACAGTGATCCCTTTATTCCGGTAAAGACTTTTGACGAGATGAAGGTTTCTTTTTCAAAAATCAGTTTTCATTTATTGAAAAATACCGGTCATAACGGATTTATTGAAGCGGAAAATGAAACTGTTGATAAAGTTTGTGAATTTCTTGGTTAATATATGTTGATAACTTTGATAACTACCATTATTTTCAACATCCCATAATAAATCAAATCTAAAAAAGTTAATTTATTTTCACATATTTTATCAACAAGTCAATTAACAAGTAATTAAAATAAAAATGGCTCTAGAATTATTTCTAAAGCCATTTTCTATTTTATCAACTTTTCAACAACACAATAAATAATGATAAAATGAATTTAAATTTCTTTTTATTATTCATTTATATATCGTGTCAATATCTGCTTTATCTCATCGATGTTAATTTTTTCCTTGGCAGACAGGAAAACACAAGGACAATTGTATTTGTTTCTACAATAATCCTTATACTCATCAAGCGTGAAATTCTTCACTGTTTTTTCATCTATTGAGAATTCGTCATACTCCTCATATTGATATGAATCTATCTTATTGAAGATTATTATCATCTTCTTATCCCTGGCACCTATATCTTCCAGAGTTTTGTTTACCACTTCTATCTGATCCTCCACTTCAGGATGTGAAATATCAGCCACGTGAAGAAGTAAATCAGCCTCTCTTACCTCATCCAAGGTACTTTTGAATGATTCTACCAACTGTGTTGGGAGTTTACGTATAAAACCTACAGTATCGCTTAAAAGAAAAGGTTTGTTATCCAGTACAACTTTTCTTACGGTTGTATCAAGTGTGGCGAAGAGTTTATTTTCCGCAAATACCTCACTCTTTGCAAGAATATTCATCAAGGTGCTTTTTCCAACATTAGTATAACCCACTAATGCCACTCTTTTCATAGATCCTCTGTTTCCCCTTTGGGATATCATCTGCCTATCTATTTTCTCAAGTTGCAGTTTAAGCCTCTTAATCTTATCCAACACTATTCTCCTGTCGGTTTCCAACTGGCTCTCTCCAGGACCTCTCATATTGATACCACCTCTCTGTCTCTCAAGATGGGTCCACATTCCTGTAAGTCTCGGTAGAAGATACTGATATTGTGCAAGTTCAACCTGTGTCTTTGCATATGCGGTCTGAGCCCTTTGGGCGAAGATATCCAGAATAAGACCCGTTCTGTCAACTACCCTTACACCAGAGTCTTTTTCAATATTGCGCATCTGGGAAGGTGTGAGTTCATCATCAAAAATAATATAACCTATATTATTATCTTTTACATAATTGATTATTTCTATAATCTTTCCGGGACCTACATATGTTCTGGGGTTTGCTCTGTCAAGTTTTTGAACAAAGTGTCCATATCCCTCTATTCCGGCTGTAGTTGCAAGGAATTCAAGTTCATCCAGATATTCAAGGACTTTTTTTTCTTCCTGATTGTTTCTGATCAAAGCTACAAACACAGCTGTGTCAGGTAATATTTCCTCAATGTCTGCCATTGTCAAGATAAATTTTTACAAAAATAGAAACTATCTTTGCAATATCTAATTTATATATGTGTATGAAACGTATTATCCTTTTTTCACTTGCTCTTTCCATAACATTTTCAGCTTTTTCCAAGGGTCGTCTCAGAGATTACGGAATTTGTCCTGGTATATTCCAGCCAGGAAAATACAATGCAATAACAGATGTCAGAGGTGTAAAGGTAGGTCATGTAACCAAAATTGAGGGAAATGACGTACGTACCGGTGTAACTGCCATTATTCCTCACGAAGGAAACCTGTTCCAAAAGAAATGTCCGGCAGCAATTTTTGTAGCCAATGGTTTTGGTAAAATGGCCGGATATACACAGGTTGAGGAGTTGGGTAATATAGAAACTCCGGTAGTAATGACCAATACTTTATCTGTGGCTCCTGCCATTGAAGGTATTATTACTTATACAATCAACCAGAAGGGTAATGAAGAGGTAAAGTCAGTCAACTCTATAGTATGTGAAACCAATGATGGTGTTGTAAATAACATACGAGCCAGGAAGATAACTGAAAAAGACGTACTACAGGCAATAAAGAATGCTAAGGGAGGACCTGTTCAGGAAGGAAATGTAGGTGCAGGTACAGGTACTATGTGCTTTGGATGGAAAGGCGGAATTGGAACATCTTCCAGAGTAATTCCTGAAGAACTAGGTGGTTATACTGTAGGGGTTCTTGTACAGACCAATTATGGCGGAGTACTTGAAATAAACGGCTTCCCAATAGGTCAGAAGTTGGGTCAATATTCATTTTCCAAATATGTAGATAAGAATCATATACAGGATAATCCTGACGGCTCCTGCTGGATGGTTCTTATTACAGATGCTCCATTGGATTCCAGAATGTTGGGCCGATTGGCAAAACGAATGTTTATGGGACTTGCCAAGACAGGTTCTTTTGCTTCCAATGGAAGTGGTGATTATTGTATGGCCATATCAGTTTATCCTGATAACCTTATCAATGAAAATACAAACTGTTATTACCCTACTCTGCTTCACAATAAATCCATTTCTCCACTTTTCGAAGCTGCTGTTGAGGCAACAGAAGAGGCTTTATGGAATGCGTTGTTTGCGGCAGAGGAGATGACCGGTTATCAAGGAAATACCTTCAAGGCCTTTCCGGTTGAAGAGGCTGTTCAACTAATGAAAAAGGAACCTGTTTTATAGGTTCCTTTTTCATTATATATGTAATTTATAATTATCTCAACTGGAAGATAACAGGGAAGGTGTAGGTAACTTTCACAGCACGCTCTCTCTGACGGCCCGGAGTCCATTTTGGTGAACTTGATACGATACGTACGGCCTCTCTGTCAAGTGATGAGTCAACACCACGGAGAACCACCACATTGCTTACCGTACCATCTGTACCTACTGTAAACTGAAGTGTTACACGACCCTGAACACCGTTTTCCTTTGCAATTTCAGGATAAACAAGTTTGCTGTTAACCCACTTTGAGAACTTGTTGGCATCGCCACCCTGGAATTTAGGTTTCTCTTCTACGAGCGCGAATGGGATAGCCTCTTCTTCAACAACCTCTTCAACAACCTCTGCCTTGTAGTCCATGATTTCAACACCGAGGTTTGCATTGTCTTCAAGGTTAACGAGAAGATCTTCTTTAATTTCGATATCATCATCAACGATATCGATAACGTCTGAAATTACAGGAACCTTAGGCATCTCAGGAGGAAGTTCCTGCTGCTCCTGAGTGATAGGAATAATCTCTTCCTCAGCTTCTACGGATTGTCCTGCAAGTTCCATAACTTCCTGTTTGTCAGATGATGACCACTCGAAAGCTACAAGGATAATCGTCAAAACGGTGATGAGACCGATTTCACTGAACAGAGTCTTCTTTTCTTGAAGATCCGCTTTTTGAGTTTTCTTGATTTCCATATGATTAAATTCTAATATTCGCTATTTAAGCCCTCAAAGTTAAATACAATTCACTAATTTTGCAACCAAATTATCAACAATGATAAATTATTACTCTGAGAATATCACTTTTAGCCTTAAAGAGCGACGTAAAGTCACAGCCTGGTTAAGACAGATAGCAGCAGCCAACAATTACAAGATTGGAGAACTGAACTATATTTTCTGCAATGACCAATATCTGCTTCAAATAAACAGACAGTATCTTGGTCACGATTATCTGACAGACATCATTACATTTGATTCAACAGATGATTATGAAGGTATTTATCCCAAAGGCACTCTTTGCGGAGATATATACATAAGTATCGACACAATCGAGTATAATGGGAAAGAATATGGTGAAGGATTCGATAGGGAACTGCATCGCGTAATTGCTCATGGTCTTCTTCATATCATCGGATATGATGATACCGATGATGACAAACAGAAGGAGATGACCAGACAGGAAAACATTGCGCTTGAACTTTATTACAATGGTTGATTCTTACGATATAATAGTCATTGGTGCAGGACATGCCGGTTGTGAGGCCGCAACAGCTGCAGCAAACCTTGGCTCCAAGGTACTTCTTATCACGATGGATATGAACAAGACTGCCCAAATGTCTTGTAATCCAGCTATGGGAGGTATTGCTAAAGGACAGATTATCAGAGAAATAGATGCATTAGGTGGATATAGTGGAATAATCACTGACCGCTCCACTATACAATTCAGAATGTTGAATATGTCAAAGGGCCCGGCTATGTGGAGCCCTCGTGCACAGTGTGATAAACTGCTTTTTTCCCAGAACTGGCGAAAAATACTTGAAACTACTTGTAAATTAGATATTTGGCAAGATTCTGTAACCTCAATAACCTTCCGAGAATCGAAAATTTGCGGTGTTAAAGTATCGATGGGTGCAGAATTTGAAGCCAAATCGGTGATAATTACTGCCGGAACCTTCCTTAACGGTAAACTTTTCATTGGACATTGCTCCGCTGAAGGAGGAAGAATTGGAGAACTTCCTTCACTCGGCCTTACCGAACAGTTGCTTGCTCTTGGAATTAAAACAGCAAGAATGAAAACAGGTACACCTCCGAGAATTGACATTTCATCACTTGACGTTTCAAAGTTTATCCTTCAGGAAGGAGATGTGATACCGGAAAAGTTTTCGTTCCTCGAGGAACAATCATCAATTCAATCTAAAGGAGTTCAGAAACCTTGTTATATTGTTCATACAAACCCAAAGGTTCACTCTATTCTTGAAAGCGGATTTGGAGACTCCCCTCTTTTTACAGGTAAGATCAAAGGTATTGGTCCGAGATATTGTCCTTCTATAGAAGACAAATTAAGAACTTTCAAAGGGAAGGATTCGCATCAACTTTTCCTGGAACCGGAGGGATGGGATACAAATGAATACTATCTTCAGGGCTTCTCTTCTTCCCTTCCGTTGGATATTCAGATTGCTGCGTTAAGAGCGATAGAAGGTTTTGAGAAAATCAAGATATACAGACCGGCTTATGCCGTGGAATATGATTATTTTGATCCGACTCAACTCAATGCCACACTCGAATCAAAGATAATTCCTAACCTATATTTTGCCGGTCAGGTAAACGGAACTACAGGTTACGAAGAGGCTGCTGCACAAGGCTTGATGGCAGGAATTAATGCCCATTTGAAATTGAATGGAAAAGAGCCTTTCATTCTAAGAAGAGATGAAGCTTACATTGGAGTCCTGATAGATGATCTCATCACAAAAGGAGTTGACGAACCATACCGAATGTTTACTTCGAGAGCAGAATATAGAATTCTTCTCAGACAGGATAATGCAGATTTAAGACTTACCGAACGTTCTTACAATATAGGCCTTGCAACTCGCGAGAGATATGAATTGATGAAAACAAAATACGAACAAGTAAATGCTTGTATTGATTTTGTTAACAACTCCTCCGCAACACCTGCAATAATCAACGAATATCTTGAATCTATTGGCTCAACTCCTATTACTGTTTCCAAAAAACTTTCAGAGATTCTCGCACGCCCAGATACTTCTTTATCTAAAATATTAGAGATTGTTCCCCGTGGAACATTTTCTCCGGAAGTTATTATTTCTGCAGAAATAGCAGTTAAGTATAGTGGCTATATTGAGAGAGAAAAGAGGGCTGCAGAAAAGATAATCAAACTCGAGAATTTGATTATACCAGATGATTTTGATTTTCAGAAAATCACAGCTCTCTCAATAGAATGTCGTATCAAACTTGAACGCTACCGTCCAAAAACAATAGCTCAAGCCTCCCGAATCTCCGGAGTCTCCCCTGCCGACATTTCCGTTCTATTGATCTATTTTGGTAGATAAAATCAAGTCAATACCTATCGTCCTGAGACAGTGGCCGAGTTTCCGTCTGGCGCAATTTGTTAGTGCTGTTTCGGTTGGGGGCGGCGTTCGCTGAGGTACGGAATGATTGTAACACGGGCGCTGCGGGGCTCGCACGATCTGACTGCAATTTCAACCGGCAGTGCAGTTGCTCGAACAGTCCTCGCTTAGGTGCTCCCGTGTTACAATCATTCCCGCTCTCAATGCCCCCAACCGAAACAGCACTAACAAATTGCGCCAGACTGGTTTATTAAAAATAGAAATATTTGAAAATAAAGGAATGTTCCACGAAGAACATACACTTTCATATTGTCTAATATCAAATAATTTGGGAATTATATACGTGTTGTTCAGCGGACAATTGGGGAGCGTGGCATTGTAGA
>DCGV01000001.1:0-2999 GCA_002314725.1 Bacteroidales bacterium UBA1769 | reverse complement strand
GGGCCGCAAGCATCAAAATGCTTGCTGTAAACACCCTCACGACTTAGCGACTTTTGTCCGCTGGACAACACGTATATAATTCCCAATAATTTACTCTGCAGAATTGCTTGTGTTGGAGTAAATATCCTTGATAAGTGAATCGTATTTTGCGAGAATAAAACGTCTCTTCAGTTTAAGTGTCTGGGACAACATATTGTTTGAAGAGTTCCATTCATCGTTGATAAGACGGAATTTTTTGATATTCTCGTGTGGGGAGAGCTTCTTATTGATACCTTCGATATAATCGTGTATCAACTTGATGATTTCATTGTTCTCCGCCAGGTCAGCATTACAAGAGAACTTGATTTTGTTGCGTTTAGCATAATATGCAAGTTCCTTGAATGATGGAATAATTATAGCCGAGGCAAACTTTTCATTCTCACCTATCACAATGACATTATCAATGAGATTTGATTCCTTGATCATTGTCTCGATAGCCTGAGGAGCAATGTACTTACCTGATGAAAGTTTGAAAATCTCCTTCTTGCGGTCCGTTATCTTAAGGTAAACTCCATCCTGGAGATAACCTATGTCTCCGGTATGCAGCCATCCGTCTTTGTCTATAGCTTCGGCGGTAGCCTCTGGATTCTTGTAATAACCCTTCATAACGTGAGGACCTCTTGTAAGAATCTCTCCGTCATCAGCTATCATAAGTTCTGTTCCTTCAAGAGCCTTTCCAACAGTTCCGATAACGTTATCCAATTCTGATGGATTGTTTACGGCGATTACCGGTGAAGACTCCGTCATGCCATAGCCTTCAAAAATATAAAGTCTGGCAGCGTTGAAAGTCTTGACTATTTTACCGCGGATGGAAGAACCTCCGGAAACAATCAGCATCTCCTTTCCACCCAGAGCCTCTCTCCATTTTTTATAAACGAGAGCATCGAACAATTTCTGTTCAGCCAGGTAGAAGCAATTTTTGGAGTGGTTGTCAAAATTGTTGGCGTAATCCCAAGCCAATTTGTAAATGAATTTGGAAACGCCTTTAAGTTTCTTTCCGGCATCCTCCAACTTTCCATACATCATATCCAGGACGCGTGGAACAGCGCAGAAACCATCAGCTTTGCAATCTGCAAGATCCGCAGCAACAGTGCCGAGACTTTCAGCATAATAAATGCTGATGCCAAGTTCCTGATACTCGTAGTTCATCGTTCTCTCATATGCGTGGCAAAGAGGGAGAAAACTCAACATTTTGTGTGATGAGTTCTTGATCTGACGAATGGCGTGAGCGTGGGAATCGAATGTGAGATTTCTGTGGGACAACATTACACCCTTTGGGGTTCCTGTCGTGCCGGAGGTATAGATGATGCTGGCAACATCATCCGGGCTGATGTTCTTTTTGTTGGCCTCTACAACGGCTTCGAATTTCTTCTTGTTGGAAGCGCCAATCTCATAAAGTTCAGGAAGACACATCATATCCGATGTGGCATCCATAATGATAACCTTGACAGCTCTTTCCAGTTTTTCAAAAACAGGAGAAACTTTATGATAAAGATTCAGGTTGCCTATTACGATAATCTCTGCATCTGAATGATTGAAAATGAATTCATACTCATCCTGGCTGAGAGTGCTGTAAACAGGAACGTGAATCATATGTGCCAATGTGACACCCATATCCAAGAAATTCCATTCAGGACGGTTGTTGCACATTGTGATGACCTTTGTACCCTCCTTGTATCCGAGGGCCAACAGAGCATATGCTATCTCGTGAGAGTGCTCGATGTAATCATCGATACTGTATTTCACCCATTTACCCTGGAACTTCCTGGCTAAAATATCCTCTTTGGGAGCATACTTTTTCAAGTTCTCCAAAAGATCGAATACCCTTGTTATTTCCATGGTCAGCAGATTACTTGCAGATTGCTTCGTATTGAGCAGCGTCGAGGAGTGAATCTATATCAGCAGGGTTGTTGACTTTGATTTTAATCATCCAGCCTTTGCCGTAAGGGTCGTTATTGACAAGTTCAGGGGCACCTTCGAGTTCTTCATTAACTTCAAGAACCTCACCTGCCACAGGCATCATAGCGTCAGCAACTGTTTTTACGGCTTCAATGGTGCCGAAAACTTCGCCAGCTCCGAGATTTTCACCCTGTGTCTGGATGTCAACGAATACAACATCGCCAAGTTCGCTCTGTGCGAAATCGGTGATACCTACGAGTGCTTCATCCCCTTCGATCTTGATCCATTCGTGATCGTTGGTGTACTTGAGTGTTGAAGGAATATTCATATCTTATTGAAAATTAGTAAGTTATATCTTTTTTACAAATAACGTGCAATCTGCAAAAGTAACAAAAAAATTTTACAATGTCTTCAAAGCGCGTTTAATGAGTTCCTCGATGGACCACTCCGCTTTCTCAGCAAACAGCAAATCGAGAGCCTTTTCCACATTAGGTTTGGCAAAGCCCAGAAGCACAAGTGCGCTGGATGCCTCCTGCCTTACAGGCGAAGCTGATGAGGCTCCCGCAGAGAGGAAATCCATACTTTCTCCGGAGCACTCCCCCACCTTGTCCTTAAGTTCCAGAATCAACCTTTGTGCGGTCTTGAGACCGATACCCTTGACACTCTTTATCTTATTGACATTCTGAGAGATAATTGCTTCGCGAAGCTCTTCTGCAGAGAGGGAGGAAAGTATAGCGCAAGCCGTTGAAGCACCTACTCCGCTGACAGAAATCAATTGCAGGAAGAGTTGTCTTTCCTGTTTGTCGAAGAAACCGTAGAGACTCTCGTCATCTTCGCGTACCAGATGATGAAGATAGAGTTTGACACTTTCGCTCCCGGCGTTGTTGAGCTTCGTAAACGTCGTCAAAGATATCAGAATCTTGTATCCTATTCCGCCGCAATCCACGATCGCTTCGGCCGGATTGAGCTCGACCAATCTTCCAGAGATATATTCGTACATCTTTTTCCTCCTTAATAGTCCACAAATTTACTGAAATTTACTAACTTCGCAAGTTCTATGG
>DCGV01000041.1:34128-34265 GCA_002314725.1 Bacteroidales bacterium UBA1769 | reverse complement strand
AAAAAAAGAGCCACTGTATAGTGACTCTCTTGGAGCGGAAAACGAGACTCGAACTCGCGAGTCCTGACGGCCTCGCGAGATTTCGCGATCTGTTTCTATCCCCCGGATGCCTGTCGGCATCCGACCCCAGTGGGGTT
>DCGV01000041.1:3460-34038 GCA_002314725.1 Bacteroidales bacterium UBA1769 | reverse complement strand
CTCATTTTCAGCACAAAAAAAAGAGTCACTGTACAGTGACTCTCTTGGAGCGGAAAACGAGACTCGAACTCGCGACCCCGACCTTGGCAAGGTCGTGCTCTACCAACTGAGCTATTTCCGCGTTGTTCCCGATTGGGATTGCAAAGGTAGTAATATTTTTTTGTCCTCCAAAAAAATGTTAGTTTTTTTAGATTACAGTTTCAAACTCTTTCAAGAAGCGAACGTCATTCTCAAAATAGTGGCGTAAATCCTTTACCTGCCATTTAAGCATGGCGATACGCTCAATACCCATACCGAATGCAAAGCCTGTGTACTCTTTACTGTCAATACCGTTAGCCTCAAGGACGTTAGGGTCAACCATACCACAGCCTAGAATCTCCAACCAACCTGTACCTTTACAGATGTTGCAACCCTTTCCGTGGCAGATGTTGCAACTTACGTCAACCTCAGCACTTGGTTCAGTGAATGGGAAGTATGATGGACGAAGACGAATCTTGGTCTCTGGTCCGAACATCTCCTGTGCAAAGAGAAGAATAGCCTGCTTCAAATCAGCGAATGATACATTCTTATCAATATACAGACCTTCAACTTGGTGGAATATGCAGTGTGCACGAGCCGAAATTGCTTCATTTCTGAAAACTCTACCAGGGCAAATCACACGGATGGGAAGAGGCATCTTCTCCATAGTTCTAACCTGTACAGAAGATGTGTGTGTACGAAGAAGAACTGGATTGTCACCACCTGGACATACGAAGAACGTATCCTGCATATCACGGGCAGGGTGCTCAGGAGGGAAATTCAGTGCACCGAATACATGCCAGTCATCTTCGATTTCCGGGCCTTCTGCAACAGAATAACCGAACTTCTTGAAGATTGATATAATCTCTTCACGAGTGATTGAGATAGGATGCCTTGCACCAAGATCCATTTTATCACCTGGCTTGGTAAGGTCAAAAGAGGATGCAGAACCGGCTGCACTGTCAGCAAGAGATTCACGAAGAGAATCAATACGCTCTTGAACTGCATTCTTCAATGCATTCAACCTCTGGCCGAACTCTTTTTTCTGTTCAGGAAGAACATTGCGGAACTCATCAAACAACTGAGTAACCTCACCTTTCTTACCCAACATTTTTACTCTTAGTTCCTCGATATCCTGCTCTTTTGTAGCCTTGAACTCATTAAGAGTGGACATTATCTGCTCAATCTTGTCGTTAATTGCCATAGTTTTTCAGTTTTACAACTTGCAAATATACTATTTTTATAGATAATGTGACTGTTCTTTTGTTGTCAAGTCTGCCACAATCGATTTAATGACCTTATCTGACCTAGGGCAGACCAACAATACATTCTCATGGTCTATCACCATATAATCTTTTAAATCGCGTAGCACAACAAGCTTCTTTGGATCATCCGCCTTTACGATAGTATTACTTACATTTTCAAGCAACACCTCTTCTGCCTTGATTATATTCCCATCTTGATCTTTTGCTGAGAAATGATCATAGACAGAACTCCATGTTCCAACATCGGCCCATCCGAAATTAGAGGAGAATACCCACACCTTGTCTGTCTTATCAAGAACACCGTAATCTATGGAAATAGCAGGACAATCTTGATAAACCTTCAAAATGAACTCAGCCTCTTTAGGGGTATAATAATACTCTTCTCCACCCTTGAAGAGCGAAGTTATCTCAGGTAAACGAAGCTCAAGTTCACGTTTGATAGTCTTCAGATTCCAAACGAACATACCGGAATTCCATAAGAACTCTCCTGTTTCCAGAAAAACCTCAGCCAATTCAAGATTTGGCTTCTCAGTAAAGGTCTTAACCTCACAAAGGATACTGTTCCCTATCTGAGCTCTCTCTTTTTGGTTAAATTGGATATAACCAAAATTTGTATCAGGACGGGTAGGTGTAATACCTATAGTAAAAAGATTATCACTTGTGGATGCATACTCCAAAGCATTCTTGACAGTTTCGCAGAATATATCCTCACCAATAATCAAAGAATCTGCAGGGACAGCGATAACTGTAGCATTTGGATTCTTTTTCATCAACTTGTATGTAGCATATGCAATACATGGTGCAGTATTGCGTCTATATGGTTCAAGAAGAATATTTTCATTTAGAATCTGAGGTACCTGCTCTTTTACTACATCATAATAAGCAGACGCTGTAACCACTATTATATTTTCAGTTGGAACGATCTTGGACATTCTATCAAAAGTCATTTGAAGGAATGTTCTTCCAACTCCAAGAATATCAATAAATTGTTTTGGACATTTGGCACGGCTGATTGGCCAGAATCGTGTTCCACCGCCACCGGCCATTATTACACAGTAAAAATTTTTATTCATCAATTATCTATTGGGAGAGAAAGCGTCCTGTAAATAGTTTATCCAAACTCTATTTTGCTCTATTAAAATAGAAACGATGTCGAACACTATCTCCTTCTTTATTTTATATAAGTAAATTATCTTCCTTGTGGCCTTGACAAGATGTATTATCTTATCCCTATTCACCTTCTCAAATGGCATCATCACGGCGTTGCCGGTCATTGTCTTAACTTCAACAATATGACAATACCGATCGCTCTCCATCACCAAATCTATCTCACCTCCATCCAAGTACACATTCCGTGCCACCAACTTGAGCCCTTTCCGCTTTAGATACTCAAGGGCTATCGCCTCTCCCGCTCTGCCAATCATCATCCTGTCAGTCATACTCCTCGACCACTCTATCTTAACAAATATACTGAATATTTTGGATATTTCAAATAGCAAAAGTCTCCATTTCAGGGTAAAAAAAAGAGGGTAACCGCTAGGCTACCCTCTCAATATTGTCAGGTCAACTTATTAGTTGAACATGTATTTGATACCAACCTGGAAGTTCCAGCACTGAGCATATGAAACAACGTTTGACCAAGTCTTAGTGATGTATTCACCATTGTTCTTAACGAAGTCAAATGTAGGCTCGTTTTTAGCGTTTACACCTTTGTATTCAAGAATTGCACCATTGTTGCAGCTTGAAGCTGTCTTATAGATACCCCAGTTGCTGTTTAGCAAGTTACCAGCATTCATTAGGTCAATTGACAACTGGAATTTGTTAGTTGAATTGCCGATACGGAATTTAATATCCTGAGCAAAACGAAGGTCGATTCTGTGAGTCCAAGGTGAGTAAGCTGAATAAGCCTCTGCATATTCACCTTTATGTTTGCTTAGGTATTTGTCCTGTTCAACGAATTTCCAGAATGCATCAGAAGCTGCTTCGCTAACGAAGTTGATTTCACGGCTATCTGTAGGGATGTAGATAAGGTCAGTGCTCAAACCGTCACCGTTAAGGTCATTCTTGTAAATAAAGCTAATGCTACTTCCTGCATATCCTTGATAGTACAAGCTTAGATGGCTCTTGTTACCCCAGAAGTTCCAAGTCAAGTTACCGATAACCTTATCAGGAACTACATACTGTGAACGCTGTAGAGTTGCGAAGTTAGGACCATTTACTGTATAGATACCCTGCCATGCTGAGATAGGGTCAGAACCTGGCATACCTGTGATCTCTTTAGACTCTGTACGAGTGTAAGCCAACATCAAATCAAGATTTCTAACAGGAGTTGCGTTAACAGTAATGTTTGCTGAATAACCGTAACCCTCTCTTGTATTAACTAGGCGAACTGCATTGATATTATTTTTGCTAATTTTTGTTTCATCAACATAACCTTTATTTGATGGATAGATATAACGGCTGTCAGCACCAGAGAATCTGTTTTTAGCGATAGCATCATTATCAAGGTTGATATTATCCATACTTACACCCCAGATAGTCTTGTTAAGGATACCTTCAACAGTAACAGATAGAGGGAAGTCAACTGGAAGCTGATAGTCCATTGCCAAAGATGTCTTAAGAGTCTGAGGCATGCGGAAGTTCTTATCTACGTCAACTTGTTTGTTGCTGTCAGCATGATTTGATTCACTGATCTCTGTCTGAAGACCAAGTTTGTCAATTGCAGTAGCAACATCAGTAATAATACCACCTTTGAATTGATCAAGTCTTGAATCATATCCTGTCTTAACACCATTTGTGTAATTAGACATAAACTGAACTGAGTTTTGAACCATTGCTGCGTTAGTTGGCATATTTGTGAAGAATACCAATGGAATACGGCCCTGGAAGATACCGATACCACCACGAAGTTTCATAGTCTTGTCACCATTTACGTCCCAAGAGAAACCTACACGTGGGTTAATCTGAACTCTAGTGTTTGGCCATGAACCAGTATCAATCTTCATACCGTCACGATATGTATGAGCATAGAATTTTTCATTACGTGCGATGTCAGACTCATCGAAGATCATTGTATCGAAACGTACACCGTAAGTAAGTTTGAAGTTCTTTGATACATCCCACTCATCCTGTGCATATAGACCTACTGTATTGAAAGTAACCTGAGCCGTTGGGTTAAGATTACCGTTCCAACCGTAAGTGATTGCGAATGATTCTGGAGTAGCTTGATTCAGGAAGTCATCAAGAGATGCATAACGATAGTACAATGCACCATTACGCATATATGCATTGTTTGCATACTGATGCTCGAAGTTTGCACCAAGAATCACTTTATGATTACCAGCTAGGAATGTAGCGTCATCTTTAACTGTGATAATCTGGTTCTTAACACCATTGTTCCAAGTAAACAACTCATAACCTAGAGACATATAAGGTTCAAGTTTGTTTTCATACATGATATCAATGTGAGGGAATGGATCTGAATTTGATCCACGAACGTCATCAAGCTGTGATACAGTTGCAAGGAACTGGTTAGAGAAAGTTTCAGAGAATTTACTGTTCAAGTCAACAGAAATTGTCTGAACGTTATTCTGCTGGCTGTACATATTGTTAGCGAAAGCAAATGACTGGTTACCTACACGATAAGTGTTAGATAGACGGGCACCTGTATCTGCTGAGTTTGCGTTAGGAGCTGACCAGCTTAAGTTGCGGGTGAAGTTGTAACGAACTGCAAGTCTGTGACCGTCAGCGATGTTCCAGTCGATACGAGCTAGAACTTTGTAGTTTGATTCGTCACCAGGGAAGTCAGTGTAAGAACCTGTGTCATATCCCCATTTTTGCATACAGAAATCTTTAACTTTCTGAAGATCTGATTCTGTAGTACGTGATACGTTACCTTCAGCTTTTTCACCACCCTTGTTAGCTCTGTAATTGATAACCTGACCAGGAGCAGTTGTAGCTTCAGCATTTACGAAGAAGAACAATTTGTTCTTGATGATAGGACCACCTAGAGTGAAACCGATAATACGGTTTGAAGCAGCTTTACGTTCACCAAGATCTTGGCCGGCAACTGTGTTACCGCGCATATCCTGGCTCTTGTAATACATATAAGCTGTGCCTTTGAATGTGTTAGTACCTGATTTAGTTACAGCGTTAACACCACCACCGATGAAGTTAGTCTGACGAACATCATATGGAGCAATAACAACCTGTACCTCGTCAATAGCATCAACTGAGATTGGTGAACCACCACCTGGAAGTTTTGATGAAAGACCGAAGTTGTAGTTAAGGTTTGCACCATCAAGTGTGAAGTTTGTTGAACGACCGTCACCACCAGCGAAACTCATTCCGTTAGCATATGGAGAAAGTTTTGTCAAATCTGTAAGACTTCTGCTTACTGTTGGCATTGCCTCCATTTGAGATGAAGAGATGTTGGTAGAAGCACCTGTCTTTTCTGTAGTGAAGTGAGAAGTTGTTGCGTAAACGATAACCTCGTCCAAAAGCTCTGAAGCCTCATTCAAAACTGCGTTCTGAGTGTAAACCTCACCTAGAGGAAGGGCAATTTCTTGATAAACAGCTGTTTGATAACCCATTAGTTGGAAAGAAACCTCGTAAGGGCCACCTGAACGCATACCCTGGATAGAGTAACGACCATCGTTGTTTGAAATTGCGTAATACCTTGTGCCTGATGGAGTGTGTGTTGCAATAACAGCAGCACCAACTACAGCACCTTGTTTGTCAGTTACCTGACCGCTCAATGAAGATGTTGTAACCTGAGCAAAAGATGCCACAGTTACGAACATTGCAAGAGCTGCAAGAACAAATTTTTGTAATTTTTTCATAAAGTGTTATAAAGTTGTGAATAGAATTGTCGGACTATACTTTTCGCGCTGCAAAAGTATAATTTATTTCAATAATACTATATAAAAAATATAAAAAGATATCTACAAAGCTCCAAAAGTTATCAACACTCAATAAATTAATAGTTTATCAACTTTTTTATCAATAAAATTTTGTTTTTTGATTAGAACTTTTTACATTTGCCGCCCAAACAACAGTGGATGGATTTGACTGCTTGCGACCACTTGAAAAAATGCTAAAACGCTATTGCTCATTAATTATGAGCTTACTTGTATGTCAAATCCGTTTCCGCGATTTGACTTTTTTATTTTATGGCATATTTATTTACTTCTGAATCAGTTTCAGAAGGGCATCCTGATAAGGTTGCCGATCAGATTTCTGATGCTATCCTTGACGACTTCCTTCGCCAGGATGCTGAGGCGCATGTTGCCTGTGAGACATTTGTAAGCACAGGTTTGGCTATGATTTGCGGAGAGGTTACTTCTCATGACGCATACGTTGATATACAGGGCGTTGCTCGCAATACCATTAAGAGGATAGGTTACACCAAGAGCGATTATAAATTTGACGCTGAGTCTTGCTCCGTCATTACTGGCTTACATGAGCAGTCTGCTGATATAGCACAGGGGGTCAATAAGGCTGAGCAGGGTGCCGGAGACCAGGGAATGATGTTCGGTTATGCTTGCACAGATACAGAGGAATATATGCCTCTTCCTTTGACTTTGTCACATATCACACTGAAGGAGTTAGCAAATATCCGCCACAATGAATTGAGCCTGATGCCATATCTTCGTCCGGATGCCAAAGCTCAATATACAGTGGAATATGATGATAACAGTAATCCTGTCCGAATCCACACTATTGTAATTTCCACTCAACATGATGAAGATGTGGATCAAAAGAGAATCAAAGAGGATATAGAGAACATTCTTCTTCCAAGAGTAATTGCACTTCTTCCTAAGAAGAATGCTGACTTATTCAAAGGAGATTTTATTCTCCATGTCAATCCTACGGGGAAATTTGTCATAGGAGGTCCTCATGGTGATACTGGTCTTACAGGTAGAAAAATCATCGTAGATACTTACGGCGGCAAGGGGGCACACGGCGGTGGAGCATTCTCTGGAAAGGATCCAAGCAAGGTTGACCGCAGTGCCGCATATGCAGCAAGATATATAGCCAAGAATATGGTTGCAGCTGGAGTTGCTGACGAGATGTTGGTACAGATAGCATACGCCATCGGTGTGGCAAAGCCAGTCAGCATATACGTCAATACATATGGCAAATCACACACTGCCCTATCTGATGGTCAGATAGCAGAAAAGATAAGTGAGATGTTTGACCTTCGTCCCGCTGCAATTATCGAGAAATTCGGTTTGAAGAATCCTATCTATGAACCGACTGCGGCTTATGGGCACATGGGACGTGATCCATTTGTAAAAGATATTGAGCTGATACGTAATGGCAAGAAGGTAACAAAGAGTGTGCAATTCTTCGGCTGGGAACTGCTGGACTCAGTTGAGATGTGTAAGAAATTGTTGTAAATTCAATAATATGGGAAAGAAAAATATTTGGTTCCTGGCACTTGTAGCAGCCATGGGTGGATTTCTGTTCGGATATGACACAGCGGTAATCAACGGCGCTGAGAAAGAGATCCAAAGCGTTTTCAATCTATCATCTGTCCTTCATGGCCTTGTAATGAGTTCCGCTCTGTGGGGAACTGTATTGGGAGCCCTTTTCGGAGGCAGGATATCCGATCATTTCGGACGTAAACCAACCCTTATTTGCATAGGAGCCCTTTATCTCCTCTCTGCAGTATGGAGCGGATTAGCCGGCAGTGCAACTGCTCTGTTTATTGCAAGATTCATCGGTGGACTTGGAGTAGGTTGCTCTTCGGTAGTCGCTCCTGTTTACATTGCAGAGATTTCACCTACTGAAAAGCGTGGCCTTATGACCGCTATCTTCCAACTTGATGTGGTCACAGGAATGTGTGCCTCTCAGTTTATCAATATTGCCATATCAAAGGGTGGCGAAGGAGCGTGGAGGTGGATGCTCGGTGCAGAATCCATACCAGCTTTCCTATTCTTCGTTCTCTGTTTCTTTATCATCGAGTCTCCACGATGGCTTGCAGAACGAGATACACTTTCCGCCTCACGTCAAGAGAAGAAAGTTGTACGATTCTGGACCTCTGCAAATCGTAAGCCGATTCTGATTGCAATCGCAGTAGCCATGTTCAACCAGTTGTCAGGAGTCAATGCCATCCTGTACTACATGCCTAGAATATATGAAATGGCAGGATTCAATGCCGACACTTCTCTTACACTCAGCGCAATGACCAATGTATTCTTCACAATAGGTACTGTTATTGGCATGATACTTATCGACAGAATTGGAAGGAAAGGACTGCTCATTGTCGGAGGTTCCGGTTATGTATTTTCTCTGTTTTCGCTTGTGCTTGCATTCTATTTCGGACAAGGATGGGCAGCCTCGGTATGTCTGGTTCTATTCTTATTGTCACACGCAATAGGACAAGGAACAGTCATTTGGGTTCTCATTGCTGAGATTTTCCCAACAGCAGTTCGCGGTCAGGGTCAGAGTGTTGGAGCATTCACTCATTGGACAATGTCAGCCATCATCACATTGATATTCCCTATTGCAGTAGAGAGAACTATACCTGAAGTAATCTTTGGTATCTTCGGTACCTTTATGATACTTCATCTTCTATGGGCAATATTCATTGTACCCGAGACTAAAGGTAAAAGTCTCGAAGAATTGAACCGCATCTTCTCTAATAGTAAATAGAATTTACATTAGTCGAAAGAATATCATACTAAAAACCCACTTACAAAAACTTTGTAAGTGGGTTTTTGGTTAATCCTTTAGGATAATCTACAATCTTTGAGCCACCTCTTTAAGTGCTTCGAATACAGGTCCATCTTCCAATGCGGCAGGTCGTCCTTCATCTCCGCTCTCGCGTATGCTTTGAACTAATGGAATCTGCCCCAACAATGGTACACCATATTTGTCTGCCATTGCCTTGCAACCATCTTTTCCGAAGATATAGTATCTGTTCTGAGGAAGTTCTGCCGGTGTGAACCAAGACATATTCTCAATGATACCATAGATGTGCTTATTGACCTGTTCGTGACGGAAAAGATTGACACCTTTTTCAACGTCAGAAAGTGCTACTGCTTGAGGAGTACTGACAATAATTGCTCCTGTCAATGGAATGTCGTGAACGAGCGAGATATGAATATCTCCTGTTCCCGGAGGCATATCAAGAAGAAGGAAATCCAATTCTCCCCATTTCACTTGAAGTATCATCTGTCGGAGCGCATTACAAGCCATTGGGCCACGCCAGATCAGTGCTTGCTCTGGAGATGCGAAGTAACCGATTGACATCCATTTTACTCCATATTTTTCAATAGGGAGAATAATTTGAGTACAGTCATCTGTTATCTCATCTTCAGGACCAACCGGTGTACCGTCTGCTTTGTAGATCTCTGCTTCGGGTACTGCCTCTTCAGTAGAGGTCATCTTCGGAATGGAGGGACCATATACGTCAGCATCGGCAAGCCCAACCTTATATCCAAGGCGAGCCAAAGTGATAGCAAGGTTGACAGCAACGGTAGATTTACCAACTCCACCCTTTCCTGAAGCAACTGCGATGATATGCTTTACATTCTCCAACTGCTCTTGGCCCAAATCCAAGACACTTTTTTTCTTTGGTGCAGGTTTTGGCCCTTCCGGATTGTATGGAGCTTTGAAATTATATTTATTGTCTGTCATTATTTCTCTACGTATGTACTCTTAAGGAAGAGTTCATCCATTTGAACATCATCAATCTTCGATGGAGAATCAAGCATTACGTCACGACCCTGATTGTTCTTAGGGAATGCGATATAATCTCTGATGGTCTCCTGACCGCCGAACAATGCACATACTCGGTCAAAACCGAATGCAAGACCTCCGTGAGGCGGTGCACCGAATTTGAATGCATTGATAATGAAGCCAAACTTGTAGTCGGCATCCTCTTTGGAAATACCAAGTACTTCGAACATTCTCTCCTGAACATCGGCATTGTGGATACGGATTGACCCGCCACCAAGCTCTGTTCCATTAAGAACGAAGTCATAAGCATTAGCGCAAACACGTTCAAGATCCTCTTTCTTATTACTGTAGAATAGATCCATGTGCTCTGGTTTTGGAGCTGTGAATGGGTGGTGCATAGCATAAAAACGATTTGTCTCATCATCCCATTCAAGTAGAGGGAAGTCGACAACCCATAATGGAGCGAAAGTGTGAGGGTCACGTAAACCAAGTCTGTTACCCATCTCTACACGAAGTACACCAAGCATTGTCTGAGCTTTACGCTTAGCACCACAAAGGATAAGCATCAAATCACCAACCTTTGCACCACATTTATCAGCAACAGCTTTCAACTCTTCAGGAGAGTAGAATTTATCAATTGATGACTTGATTGTCCCATCTGTATTAACTTTTACATAAACAAGGCCTTTTGCACCCACTTGTGGACGTTTTACCCACTCAGTAAGTTCATCCAATTGTTTACGGGTATATTCTGATGCACCTTCTACAACGATACCTCCTACATATTCAACACTGTCGAATACACTGAAGCCATGCCCTTTCAAATCAGATGTCAAGTCATTAATCTTCATTCCGAAACGGATATCAGGCTTATCTGAACCATAGAAATCCATAGCATCATACCAACTCATACGAGGCATTGGATTAGGAATATCAACATTTAGAACCTTCTTGAAAAGGGTTCTCATCATTCCCTCAAAAACATTCAGGACATCCTCTTGCTCAACAAAGGACATTTCACAGTCAATCTGAGTGAATTCAGGCTGACGGTCTGCACGTAAATCTTCATCACGGAAGCAACGTACAATTTGGAAATAACGATCATACCCGGCAACCATTAGAAGCTGCTTGAAGGTCTGAGGACTCTGTGGCAATGCATAGAATTGACCAGGATTCATACGGCTTGGGACAACGAAATCTCGCGCACCTTCTGGAGTGGATTTAATCAAATACGGAGTCTCGATCTCAAGGAATCCCTGCTCATCAAGATAGTTGCGTACCTCGTGAGCCATTCTGTGACGCAGCTCCAGAGCACGTTTAAGCGGAGCACGACGAAGGTCAAGATAACGATACTTAGAACGTAGTTCTTCACCACCATCACTCTCATCTTCAATGGTAAATGGAGGTGTTTGAGCTTCATTCAGGATTGTAATACCTGTCATCTTTATTTCGATGTCACCGGTAGGAATCTTTGGATTCTTACTCTGACGTTCACAAACTTCACCAGTTACCTTAATCACATATTCACGGCCAAGTTTTGCAACTTGATCGTTCAACTCTTTGGAAGAGGCTTCATCAGTCACAATTTGAGTGATACCATAACGGTCACGAAGATCGATGAAACTCATACCGCCCATCTTACGAGTTCTCTGAACCCATCCGGCCAGAGTCACGGTTTGACCGATATTTGCGGCTCTCAATTCACCGCAAGTGTGTGTTCTATGCATATTATCAATAATTTAAGCCAAATTAATTAAGTAAAGCATCTGGAGTCAAAACCAACATTCTTGGACCCTCTATCAGCATTGCTGCCAATGTGAAGATACCATCAACATTCAGATTCTCTCCATCATATGTAAACTCATCTTTCAATGCACCCGATTCATCGGCAAGAACTGTAGATGGGTCTAGGAATAGGAAATCATATTTGCTTTGAGCTGCTGAAACAAGTTTATTGAATTCAGCTGATTTTTCATTGAAAACACCGTCACCATAATTGAGTGAAGCAGTACCGTATGGAAGAGCTGCCAGAATATAAAGTTGAGTATTTGGGAAACTAACTTTAAAATTCTCGATGAAATTCTTGTATGTATCCCAAAGATTGACATTATCGTGTAATGATACATCAGAACGTGAAATAGTAATGAATATCTTACCTGGAGCGTCAAGAACGAACTCTGTCATATCGGTACCCATTGTAAGAAGGTTTGCACCTACGCAAGTTCTATCGATAATGCCTTGGATTGGAATAACCTCTGTCCAATCAACTTGAGCCATTTCATCACCACCCATGATTAGTATCGACTGTGCTGCAGATACAGGATTAGGTGTCAAATCAATCTCCGGTGCCAATACAGCTGCAACAGTTGCATAACCAAGTTGTGTCAATGTTCTGTCCTTATCGGCAAAACTTTCATTGAAAGAGCCATCTTCGTTTGAAAGAGCCGAAGCAATGTCGATAAAAGTATACATTTTCGAGTCCTTTGCTAAAAGTGCATTGTAATCATTCACCTTGTTTGCATCCATTACATTCTTCGAATTGTATAGGTTCAATACATAAATCTCTGTATTAGGAGAGATATCTTTAATGATATGACAAGCCTTTACCAGACCCTTGTAAACATCTTTTGGCTCAGCGCCATTGACAATGTCATTGAAACCAGTTTGGATAAAAATTTTGTGAGGTTTGCCGGAAGCAATGGAAGCCGCTCTGTAAACAAGACCATCAACACATTCACCAACAATCGATCTATTCTTGATTGATTGAGTACTGAATAGTTCAGCCCAATTACCATTTGCCATAAAGTTTGATCCAACAAACACGATGTCACTTTCACTTAGTGGGAATTCTGCATACAACTCAATCTGATTGTCATAAGCAGCTTCAGAAGTAGGGAAAATTGTTGGTTTAGGAGTATTTACACCTTTGTTACAAGATATCAATGTCATTGACATCAATACTGTGAAAATTAAAATTCGTTTCATATTTTCTGTTTTATTATTTACACATTAAACAGGAAGTGCATGATATCACCATCCTGTACTACATAATCTTTTCCTTCGCTGTTCAGTTTACCAGCAGCGCGACAAGCCGCCTCACTACCTAACGAGATATAATCATCATATTTAATCACCTCAGCACGGATGAATCCCTTCTCAAAATCTGTATGGATAACACCGGCAGCTTGAGGAGCTTTATCGCCTTTATTGATGGTCCATGCCCTGACTTCCGGTTCACCGGCAGTGAAATAAGTCTGTAGATTCAGCAAAGAGTATGCACTCTGCACCAATCTCTCTACGCCACTGCGTTCAAGACCTATCTCCTGAAGGAACATCTGCCTCTCTTCAAAATCCTCCAATTCAGATATTTCACTCTCAATCTTCGCAGCAATTACCATTATTCCGGCATCTTCATCCTCAATTGCCTTGCGAACTTGTTCAACGTATTGATTTCCTGATTTGGCAGAACCTTCATCGACATTACAAACATAAAGAACAGGTTTATTGGTCAATAAGCAAAACTCTTTTGCAATCTTGGCATCTTCGGCATTGTCAAGAACAACCTCTCTTGCATTCTTCCCCTGCTCAAGGACCTCTTTATATTTCAAAAGAACATCCAGAATCTTCTTCGCATGCTTATCTCCACCGGTTTGAGCCTGTTTTTGGACCTTGGCTATCCTATTGTTGACAGTATCAAGATCTTTTATCTGAAGTTCAATGTCAATTACCTCCTTGTCTCTTACGGGATTTACGCTACCATCAACATGTGTAACATTCTCATCATCAAAACAACGCAAGACATGCAAAATTGCATCAGTTTCTCGTATATTTGCTAAGAATTGGTTTCCCAGCCCTTCTCCTCTGCTCGCGCCTTTAACAAGGCCTGCGATATCAACGATTTCCACCGTGGCTGGAACAACTCTTTTGGGTTTTACCATCTTCTCAAGGACAGTCAAACGATCATCTGGAACCACTGTTGATCCAACATTTGGTTCAATAGTGCAGAATGGAAAATTAGCAGCCTGTGCCTTTGATGAACTGATACAATTAAAAAGCGTTGACTTCCCAACATTTGGCAGTCCAACAATACCACATTTTAAAGACATTTCGATAAAATAATTATAACCTACAAATATAATCAATTTTATTCTTAAACCATGTTGACAGATATCTCTATTTTTAAAAAACGTGATTTTTTCAAGTTTGCTGCCACTTACTCCTTGAAAATCGACCAGGAGTATCGTCCTTCCACGATAAGAAATTATCGTGCTACATGCAAAAAACTCTATCAATTCGTTGGAGAAAACTATCTTGACACCAAAAAAATTGACCTTGATTTTCTGTATGATTTTGAAAATTTTTTAATTACACAATGCCATAACTCCCCTAATACAATTGCCGAAAATTTCAAGATATTATCTATTCTGATTAGCAAAGCTTATCATAAATTCAAATTGAAAGAGACTGATAATCCATTCCTCAACTTCAAATGTTCCAGGAAACAGACGACTCGTGAATACCTGGAACCAGAGGAACTGAAAAAAATAATTGATTTACCGCTCAAAGAAACCAGTATTGCATCAATGGTGCGGGATATTTTCATCATAGAATGCTATACTGGCCTGCGGATTAGTGACATACTAAATCTTCGCTGGAAGAATTATTCTGGGAAAACTATCTCCTTGAAGATGCAGAAAACAAAAAAACCTATTGTCATACCACTTAGCGAGGTAGCGCTTCAGACAATCGAATTACATCGAGGAATTTTTGACGATGATAATGACTTTATTTTCAAACTTATAAACGCAGAGCCAAATGCTTCCCAGAATGAATTGGATAAAGCTATCGCATCCGGAACAGTTGTTGTCAATACCAACTTAAAGAGAATAGCGAAAAAGGTCGGTATCAACAAGAATATATCATCTCATACAGGCCGACACACTTTTGCCACTCTATTAATAAGTCAAGGTGCCGGCATATATGAGGTAAAAGAGTTACTTGGGCATAGTGACGTTAAGCTCACTCAGATTTATACTCATCTGCTCAATAAGAAAAAAGTATCTACTATCGCTTTGCTTAACACTATTTAGCCATAGCCACTGTCGGTTGTAGGCGGGCAGCCCATTTTGCTGGTGCTAGCCCCGATAATAAACCAATGATTATGGCTACAGATAAACCCTTCAACACATTTCCAAATGACAACTGCATTATATTATTACCGGTTACATATATAGGTCCAGTATTATGACTGATGTCATTGACAATCAGCACCCCTACTTCAACTAAAACGATACCGGCAATTGCTCCCAAAAGCGACAGAATAATTGCTTCTACCAAAAATTGGGATAAAATCACTCTTCTCTTTGCTCCAAGTGCTTTCATAACCCCTATTTGAGGAATACGTTCATGTACTGCAACAAACATTATATTAGCAATCCCAAATCCACCTATCAGCAATGAGAAACATCCCACAATCCATCCTACTACATTTATCAACGAAAATATCTCACTAACTTCATCCTCCAGAAAAGAGATTCTATTCAAGGCAAAATTATCCTCTTGAGTAGAATCCAAACCTCTGGAAACTCTCATTTTGTCCCTAAGAAACGATAAAAACAGCTCATCGGATATACCGTCAGAGGGAGCTGTCACTATACTAGTTCTTTTGTCTGGACCGTTCATTCCATTTACTATTTTATTAGGCAGAACCTTCACTGCATCGATATCCGTCAAGCTCATCTGATTCACTCCTGTCTTTTGAAAGACCCCTATTACTGTCGCATTAGTATCATCAATTCTCACACTTTGCCCGATCGCCTCAGCACCGGAACCAAACAACTCATTGGCCACGGCATCTCCGATTATGGTAACGGCATCCCCCTCATTCAATTCTGTCATAGTAAACCCTCTTCCATACTCTATCTCACCACGAAGAGCTAAAAGCCAATCTCCCTCAACTCCGACAACTTCACCATCTTTATATATCTTCCTTCCTGCACTTGCAACTCCCGATTGGTATATACAAAATGCTATCTCTGTTATTTCTGGATTATTTGTCAAATATTGATACTCTTTATAGGAGACTTGAGGTCTTGATGCATACTCCCACCATCTAAAAAATCCATCCTCATTCAAATCTGGTTCAATAGGGATTTGCTCTATCATCACAATATCACTCCCGAATGAATCGAAACTGTCCATGAGAACACTCTTCATCGAATCCACCACCGTCAACACGGCTACAATAGAAAAAATACCCACACACACTCCCAATAGAGAGAGCAGTGTACGAAAGCGCTCCACCTTCAATTGTCTGAAGGCGGAAACTATGCTTTGCTTCAAAAGCCACATGATTTTACAATCCTATCTTCTTTTTCAGTCCCCTGATTGTATCAAAAGCATCGAGCGGAGACATGTTGTTAATATCGATCCTCTTCAACTCATCCTTTATATCCAATAATAATGGATCATCCAATTGATATAAAGTAAGTTGGACAGGGTCTTTCTGGCTCTTTACATTAGAAGGGGACGTGCTTGAATCCTTTGAGCCCTCTAAAGATTCAAGTTTTCTTTGGGCTTTGTCAACAACATCTTTAGGCATTCCTGCAAGTTTAGCTACATGAATACCGAAACTGTGAGCGACACCGCCAGGACATAATTTTCTAAGGAAAATTACCTTCCCGTCTATCTCCTTAACTGAAATATGATAATTAACAACCCGCTCGAAAAGGGTTTCCAGATCATTCAATTCGTGATAATGTGTAGCAAAAAGAGTCTTAGGTGATGGGGCACCATGCAGATACTCAACAATGGCCCATGCGATGGACATTCCATCGTATGTACTTGTGCCTCGACCTATCTCATCCAGAAGAATCAAAGAGCGTTCTGAAAGATTATTCAGAATTGTTGCCGTCTCTGTCATTTCAACCATAAAAGTTGATTCTCCTCTAGAAATGTTGTCTGAAGCTCCGACACGTGTAAAAATCTTGTCAACATAACCAATCTCAGCGCTCTTTGCCGGTACATAGCAACCGATCTGTGCAAGCAGGACAATCAATGCCGTCTGTCTCAAGAAAGCAGACTTACCTGCCATATTCGGACCGGTTAGAATTATGATTTGTTGAGAGTTGTTATCAAGTATCAGATCATTCGCAATATACTCATCTCCATCAGGTAACATCGCTTCAATGACAGGATGACGCCCCTGTTCTATTTTGATTGTCAAGGAGTCATTCATTTCGGGGCGACAATAGTTACTTTCCACCGATAATGTGGCAAACCCTGCAAGTACATCAAGATTTGCAATCACTTGTGCATCCTGTTGGATAGTCGGTATCTCACTCTGAATCTTAGCGACTAAATCACCATAAATAGAACTTTCTAGGGCTAGAATCTTCTCCTCTGCGCCCAATATCTGCTCCTCATACTCTTTCAACTCGGGAGTGATATAGCGTTCAGCTCCAACAAGGGTCTGCTTTCGAATCCATTCAGACGGCACCTTGTCAGAATGCACATTCCTCACTTCAAGATAGTATCCGAATACGTTATTATAGCTTACCTTCAATGAGGATATCCCTGTCTTATCTTTTTCACGCTGCTGAAGTTCAAGAAGATAATCCTTGCCACTGGATTGAATTTTGCGTAATCTGTCAAGTTCTTCATTTACGCCTGTTGCAATGACAGGTCCTTTCCCAATCGCCGCAGCAGCATCTTGAAGAATAATTGAGGATATTGCATCAGCAAGTGCACTGCAGCCATCCAAGGAGTTTGCATATTTATCCAATGATGCTACATCTTCACTTATCTTCGAAATTGCTCTTAACCCTCTCTCAAGCTGTAGAGCTTCCCGTGGAACAATTCTACCTGCAGCAGCTTTTGATATGATACGTTCCAAATCCCCAATTTCACCTATTTGGCCTCGAACTTTCTCACGCAAGGCTTGATCCTCAGCGAAGAATTGGACTACATCATATCGTTCATTAAGCTTGTCTATATCTTTCAAAGGTCTTGCAAGCCATTGACGCAGTAGTCTTCCGCCCATAGGGCATACACATTTGTCAATTACTCCCAGAAGAGAACACCCTTCTGCCCCTGCAAGAGAGTTGAACAATTCCAGATTACGGATAGTGAAACGATCCATCCAGACGAACTGGCTCTCATCAATTCTTGAAATAGAACGGATATGGCCCAGACTGGTGTGTTGAGTGCTTTCTAAATAGAACAGAATTGCTCCAGCAGCACTGAGCCCAAGAGTAAGCTCCTCTACACCGAACCCTTTCAATGTATCAAGACAAAATTGATCACATAATTTCTTTCGAGCGGATTGCAAAACAAACGCCCATTCATCCATAACGGAGATATATCCGATATTGCCAAAGCGTTTGCAGAAGCCATCCTTATACCCTCTCTCGAGCAGAATCTCTTTTGGCATCATAGTGGAAAGCAGCACTTCAATGTATTCTGCACTGCCCTGAGCGACTCTGAATGTACCAGTAGAGATATCGAGAAAGGCGATTCCTGCCACATCAGGAGTCGAATAGCGCGTATCTTTATTGAAGTAGACTGAAGCAAGGAAATTGTTCTCATTGCTCTTGAGCAACTCGTCATTATAAGCCACTCCCGGTGATACCAACTCTGTGACACCTCTCTTGACCAATTTCTTGGTCAGTTTAGGATCCTCAAGCTGATCACAGACTGCAACCTTATATCCAGCACGCACTAATTTAGGAAGGTAAGCATCCAGAGCGTGATGAGGCACGCCGGCAAGTTCCGTATAGGACCCCGCACCACTGGCCTTACGCGTCAGAACAATTCCCAACACTTTACTTGTAGTAATCGCATCTTGGCCAAATGTCTCGTAGAAATCTCCTACTCTATACAACAAAATAGTATCGGGATAATTTGCCTTTATCTCGAAATATTGCTTCAGCATCGGAGTCTCGCTTCCCTTCTCTTTCATATTTGTTTGTACCCCATTTGTATTCCTTGGGGCAATCATACAAAGATAGTGATTTTCAACTCACATCCCGACAGAATGAGTTGAAACTTAAGACAGTTTTTGAGTCAAAAGAATGAAATCCTCAACAGACAATTGCTCAGGACGTTTGTCAAGGAAAGGAACATCGTCTGCTAATGTCAATCCTAGAGGTTTCAATGAATTTCTGATAGTCTTACGTCTCTGGTTGAAGGTCGTCTTGACCACTTTTTTGAAGAAATCAGCATCGCATCCCAGCTCTGTACGGGAATTACGTGTCAATCTGATTACCGCTGATTTTACCTTTGGCGGTGGAAGGAATGCCCCTTCTCCTACAGTGAAAAGATACTCAATGTCATACCATGCTTGTAGAAGCACGGAGAGAATCCCGTAAGTCTTGCTTCCAGGGCCGGCGGCCAACCTCTCAGCCACCTCTTTCTGAATCATACAGACAACTTGTGGAACCCTATCAAGATATTCTAGGACTTTGAAGAAGATTTGTGACGAGATGTTATATGGAAAATTGCCGATAACGGCAAACTCATTTGAAAACAATTTGGCAAGATCCAATTTTAAAAAATCTGCCTCATATAGGTTCGGAGCAAGTACGGGGAAGTGTTCTATCAAATATTGAACAGATTCAGTATCTATCTCCACAACCTTAAGATTTATTTCAGAACGTTGTAAAAGATATTGTGTCAATACCCCCATCCCGGGGCCAACTTCCAAAACGTCACCTTCGGTTTTCAATGCGGCGACAATATTTTGAGCTACGCTTTGGTCGGTCAAAAAGTGTTGTCCTAAAGCCTTTTTTGGTCTAACATCCATATCTTCCTAGCCAAATAATTGAACTACGATAACAGCAAGCACAACTATCGGGGCCAAATATTTAATTATAAAATAGATTGTATTATACAATGTCTGTCTCCCCAATGTACCATTATTTGTAAATTCAGCAAGTACATCCTTTTTCGGCATCTTCCAGCCAACAAACAGAACCATTGTCAATACTCCAAATGTCATTATAATATTCGAAGAGGCATAATCTGCGAAGTCAAAGATATTCATTCCGAATAATTTAACATCTGAAAGTGCCCCTTCAGAAAGCGCGCACAATGTAGATAGAATGGCAAATAGCAGTACTGATGAAAGGACAGCCTTGATTCGTGAAGTCTTGAACTTCTCAATCACCACTGTTGCAACCACCTCAAATAGAGAGATTGATGATGTCAAAGCGGCAAGCAAGAGGATGAAGAAAAATATGACTGCAACGATGCTTCCCGCAGGCATCTGGCCGAATACATTTGGAAGTGTAATAAATACCAAACCTGGCCCCTCTTGGACATTGAGACCATAAGCAAATACAGCAGGTATTATGGCACATCCTGCAATCAATGCAAACATAGTGTCCGATATGATTGTACCTATTGACATCTTCAAAATCTTTACGCTCTTGGAAGAGTATGAAGCGTATGTCAATATTGTTCCACATCCAAGGGAGAGTGAGAAAAATGCCTGACCAAGGGCTGCTGCGAAAGTATGGCCTGTCACCTTTGAGAAATCAGGTTTCAGTAGGTAATCGTACCCTGCCCCACTTCCAGGAAGGAATATATTGTAAATGGCTATTATCAAAACAAGCAGGAACAGAACAGGAATGAGAGCTTTTGAAACCTTTTCTATCCCCTTCTGAATTCCGAATATTACAATGCCAGCTGTCAGAAGCAAAAAAACCATTGTATATATCACAGAACTCCCTGAAGTGATGAAATTTGTGAAATGGCTGTCCAACTGTCCGGCATCAATAGGCGTAAATGTCAGAGATTCAACAAGATACTTCACAGTCCAACCTCCTACTACACAGTAAAAGGATAGGACAAAAATTGGAGCAAGAAAGTTGAAAATTCCAAGATACTTCCAATTGGTCCCCGGGGCAAGTTGTTTGTAAAGTTTGAAGGCATTCACTTGGGCTTTCCTTCCAAGCATGAACTCTGACATAAAAATAGGAAGGCAGAGTATGAATACAAATATCAGATAGATGATAATGAAGGCTGCACCTCCATTTTGACCCATAAGATATGGAAAACGCCAAAGATTACCCAAACCTACTGCGGATCCGGCCAAGGCCACCAGCATACCGAAGGAAGTGCCAAAACTTTCTCGCTCTTGACTCATAATGGAAATAAATTACTTTTTGCGTTCGTACTGAACAAATTCAAAATCAACGTTGCATTTCTCGTCATGAAACATTTCACTGTGATAAACCTCTCTCCACTGATTCAAATCCACCTCCGGGAAGAAAGTATCTGCATCGTCTATTATCGTATGAACTTTTGTAAGATAGAGCTTATTTGCATATTGAAAAGAAACGTTGTAAATGGTTCCTCCGCCAATAATAAACAACTCCTGTGATTGAGCTATCTTGACAGCATCCAATGGAGAAGGGACTACTCTCACATTTTCATTGGTATCAAGCGTCCTTGATATAACTATATTCTCCCTGCCGGGAAGAGGCTTTGACCCGATCGATTCCCAAGTCTTCCGGCCCATTATCACTGTATGACCGGTAGTTACCCTTTTAAAATATTTCAAGTCCTCAGAGATATGCCAAGGCATATCGCCGCCACGTCCTATCGCCCAATTGTCTGAAACAGCTACGATAATTGAAATAGTTCTCTCCATCATACTGCAATCGGGGCTTTAATACCAGGCCAACACTCATATCCTTCCAATGTGAAATCTTCATATTCAAAGGAGAAGATATCTTTTTTATCTGGATTTATGAGCATCTTCGGAAGTGGTTTCGGCTCGCGTGAGAGTTGCAATTCCACCTGTTCAAAGTGGTTACTATAGATATGAGCATCTCCTAATGTATGTACAAAATCTCCAAGTTTATACCCACAAACCTGCGCTACCATCATAGTCAGAAGCGCATATGAAGCGATATTGAAAGGCACTCCAAGGAATACATCAGCACTTCTCTGATATAACTGACATGAAAGCGTATTGTCGGCAACGTAGAATTGGAACAAAGAGTGACAAGGAGGAAGAGCCATCTTGTCAACTTCAGAGACATTCCATGCAGATACAATATGCCTGCGACTGTCTGGATTATTCTTCAAGCTGTCAATCACATTCTTCAACTGATCGATAGTTCCTCCGTCAGGAGTAGGCCAACTGCGCCATTGATGACCATACACAGGCCCTAACTCACCATTCTCATCAGCCCACTCATCCCAGATTGTCACACCGTGATCATTCAAATATTTGATATTCGTATCCCCCGCGATAAACCACAATAGTTCATAGATTATGGATTTAAGGTGAACTTTCTTGGTTGTCAACAATGGGAAACCGTCGTTTAGATTGAATCTCATTTGATATCCGAAGATACTCTTGGTGCCGGTACCTGTACGATCCCCCTTCATAACACCATTCTCTTGGATGTACCTGAGTAGGTCAAGATATTGTTTCATAAGACTTTCTGTCGCTTTTATGCAACTCGGCAAAGGTAATTATTTCCTGCCGCTTTACAAAATTGTTTTATTGGAAGTCCCTAGTCTAACATCTCTAAAGTGTTGAAGGGATTTGATAAGTTGGACCAATTTTAATCTTTATGTTGTTATTGGTGTCCGAATGAAAAAATGAGACGAGCCATATTGACCCGTCTCAACTTTATAATACAGTTGTATAAATACTGATTAATTAAGAGTCATTATTATCGACCGCTCAAGAACCTCTCCCAAGGTCTTTTCATCAATTCGAATGGTATCCCATATATTCATTGTTCTTTCATCAAATGAATAGAGGACGTGGCCGTCATGATGGGTGTCGAAATCACATTGCCAGCAAATAAATTCTTCAGTTTTGTCGCGTGGAAGAATCTTAAATTCAATAGGGAGACATTCAGTATGTAACCCATAACAAGTATCATTGTCAATATAGTAGAAAGCGAGGTTGAGCCCCATTTGAATTATCTCGTATTCAAAGATATCCTTCGAAATTAGAGAATGCGCTTCATCCTTAACGTTTTGCCACCAACCAAGTTCATCTTCATAGAGGTGCTTACCTTCCCCATAATAATTTAGTAAAGCTATCGTTCTTTTTGTGGTTTCCATATCTTCCCTTTTTTGTTAAAATCTGAAATGTCTTGCAATAATTTATCATAATCGTGACTATATGGAAGCGAGTTCCTTGGATAATGGGACTTTCGCCCTACATCCCCTGAACTTTTATCGATAGGCCACTTATGAGCATGGGTTGTTCTTTTCCCACCATTTGCATAAGGAATCACATTCCCATTCTTATCGTACTCAATATCTATTGTATAGACTAGTTTGTGATTCTCGTATACGCCAATAGTTGTAATCTTGATTTTCCCATTTTTATCTGTAGTTCCACAAAGATAAATAGGATTTTCTGAGTTTGAATTCACTGGACTCTTCTTCTGTATAGGATTATTTGATTGAACAAGCACCTTGTGTCCATCAACACGGTAATCTGTATCAGCATGGGTCCTCTTGTACAGAGGAACACCTCCTTCAGAAGCAATATATGCACCATTACCTCCCATAGCATGCTGATTTATAGTTGTCGTTAGGAAAATAGATGCTTATAGATTCCTCCTCACCATCCTGCTTGGCACCATATCTGATTATCTTTGACGGTTCCAAAGCCTGGATTGCATTTTCATACCCTTGACTCCAAAGAGACTTAGAAAAGGTGTCTTTCCCGATTCCAGTGCTATTGATTGCTATCACAGAGTGTTTTGGGAATCCATCAAAACAGAAGTCATAGCTCCAAGGCCTACCCCAACTAATATTAGGAATAACGTTGATGCCATGTCTTTGAAACCATGCAGCAAGAAGTTTATTTCTAAATGAATTCCACATTACTTCAGGCTTTAACATATCGGCATACACTGAATAATCCGTGGAAATGACTCCCCAGAACCTCTCAAACATCTTCTCATATTTGATAGGATAATTCCATACACAGTTGAAAAAGCTATCTTGAATGTAGAAGTGAACTGCTGCGTCTGGGTTTACGCCACGCATAGCTCTAGCTCTATTAAAAGATATAATTTCGGAAGGAACTGGACCTACGTATGGTTTTACCTTCGGCATCTGATATTTGTCTGTATAGGACAAATCTTTGCACATCGAGTGCTGTAAAGGAATTTTGTAATTATGTTCCATAACTTAATATTTTTAATTAATAATTTCGCCATAGTTTACTAGGCATTATCAGTAAAAACCGGTTATGGAGTTTGCTTGGGTCAGATAAAAATCGTACCTTTACAGGACGTATCGGGTTCTGTGTCTCCATCGTAGGGTGAGACTATGTTCTAATAACCGGGAAATCAGAACTTTACAGGCCGTACTGACTGCAATCGGTGCGGCCTTTTTGTATCTCTTTATTCGCTACATCATTTCTTCTTTTTTTTGTCGCTTTCACGCTTGTTTAACTTATATACCTTTCCGCCAAAATCAGCATCATACTCAGATGCACGGGTTAAATCAAAAATGATAGTTTTGTTTTTAAAGTCATATCCAAGGGACATGAACAATACACTTGTAGGAAGGTAGAAGTAATCACCAGCTTTGCACACTTTGAACGCATCTTCATTAACTTCTGATGATACCACCATAAACATAATAGTTGGATCTGTTACATCAGCCCCTAACTTAATGTAGGTTTGAGACGAAAGTTCAAGTTCTTTGGCAGTATCGTCTGTAAAACCTAGTTTTCCAGTTGACTGGATCGTTACTTTAAGTTTTGCGCTATATTGACGTGCGCTAAAAAATGTTACTTCTCCCATAGCAAAATATTGTTTGTTATCTTATGTTGCGAGTTATAAATAGTTGATACCATTCAATTATTTTTTATATTTTGTTTTATTTACAACCCATCAATAACGTTCTTGACTACAAAGATATAAAATATTTATTATTCCACACAATATATTATTAATATAGATATATCACATGAAAAAGTTATTATTAATAATAGAATACAAGAGGCAAAACAAGATAAGATACAATAGATGGTGAGATAGATTTATATGTTAATATATTTCTATATAAATTCAGCTATTCATTTAATGGCCAAACCATTTTGCCATACAGTATTCCCTCAAAACATATGATGTATGACAAATTTCTTAAAACTGTCTATTTCACCGAAAGAATTATCGGCAAATGATCACTTACCCCTCCATTGTACTTAGGGCCGTTGTATGTACGGAATGGCTTCTTCCCAAGGTATGCTTGGTCATCTTCGATTAGAAAATTCGGACGGAAAGGTGAAAAGAACACTTTCGGAGCAAGATTCTTAGATGTATAGAAATAATCTATCTGCTCCCAAACCCCCTGGAACTTAATAGTGCCATCCATAGTTACATTATGCTGAACTAATGGAGAATCCTCAATAGGATCTGATTGGTTGAAATCCCCCATAACGATAATAACAGCATCGGTATCGAGAGTACTGAGTTTCCTTTTCAATGTAACTTCCGCTGCTTCGCGCCGTTGCTGAGTCTCCTCCTCTCCACCACGCTTAGATGGCCAGTGATTCACAAAAATATGGACACTGTCCCTCCCACGAAAAACACCTTTTACATAAAGAATGTCCCTTGTAGGATTACCATTGGGGAGTTCAACCTTTAAGGATTCAACAGTTATGGGAGTGAAAATTTCTTTTCGATACAGAAGTGCCACATCGATTCCTCTTGCATCTGGAGACTCACGATGAATAAAGCCATAATTCAACTTATACAACGGAGTATCCTGAGTCAATTTACGTAAAACATAATCATTCTCCACCTCTGCCAGTCCAACAATTGCAGGATATCGTCCAAACTCTCCCTCAACACTCAGAATAGTCTTGGCAATACTATTGCACTTAACCTCAAACCTTCTGTTACTCCATGCATTACGTCCCATCGCTGTGAAATCGTCATCATTCTTCGTCTTATCGTCATAAGGATCGAAGAAATTCTCCACATTCCAGAACATAAAAACAACACCACTAACCATAGCTAATAGTTTTAACATAATTACAATATGGGGCGTGGAGCAAAGATAAGGAATTACTTATAGAAATTCTTCTTGAAGGTTGAAAACTCCTCCTTGCCAAGAACGCATCGCTGCCACCATGCATAAAGAAACCCTGAGCCATACCCTACCAATTGGATAATTGTAGCTGGGACTGCCAATAAACCAATATGAAGACTTTTTGTACGTATGGATGCATCACAGAATATCAATACTTCATACAGGATAGGAATGACTATCGTGATGCAACAGATTGTAAATGCTGCAGGCAGTAAATGGACTATTTTTAGTGACTCTGGATATTTCTTATAGAGATTGATTCGAGCTATTCCACTATTGAAGACTTGACGGAAGAACTTCTTGAAATCTGTACGACGCTTATGATAAACCCACGCTTCAGGGAACAACCTGCATGATGCTCCACTCTTATAAATTCTAATACTGAAATCTATATCCTCCCCAAAACGCATCTTCGAAAAACCACCTAGACTGCGATACAAATCTGCTTTAATACCCATATTGAACGATCGTGGATAAAACTTATCCATCTTCTTCTTCCCACCACGAATTCCACCGGTAGTAAAGAATGAAGTCATAGAATAATTTATGGCCTTTTGAACATCGGAGAATGATTCATGCGCCCTGTCAGGCCCACCGAAGGCTTGAGCCTCTTTTTCTCTTAACTCGGCATCAACAGCATCGAGATAACCGGAAGGGACTACGACATCTGAATCAAGAACAATCAAATACTCCCCACCAGCTCTTTCAGCGCCATAATTTCTGGAATCGCCGGGACCCGAATTCTCTTTGTAATAATATTTGACATCCAATACCGTAGAATACTTCTCAACAACCTCCTTACAAGGTGTAGAGGACCCATCCTCAACAATAACAACTTCAAAGTCTTTATTATGTTGATTGGTAAGGCTTTGTAGAAGTTCATCCACCTCATCCGGGCGGTTATATACAGGTATTATAAATGAATATTTCACGGTCGTTTCAATACAGATTTCTATTTACAAAATTACAATTATTTTTTCTTCCTTTCTGAAACAAATAGCATTATTGTAATTGAGTAATTTGTTAATTTTGTACTAATTATTAATAATCATGCTGGAAGTTTCGATAATAATACCGGTTTTCAATTCAAAAGCATACATTATTCCGTGCATTGATTCTCTATTATCCCAAACCATGGACAATATTGAATTACTGTTCGTCGATGACCATGGAAGTGATGGCAGTTTTCAAATTGCCCAAAATTATCTGGAACAATACACTGGCCAAAAAAAGATACGATATTTTCAAACTGACAGAAACAGCGGCCCGGGTATTGCCAGAAACATTGGAATAGAGAATGCAGAGGGTAATTATTTATGTTTCGTTGATAGTGACGATGTCATTGCCCCTGATTATTGTGAAAAATTATATAATTGTATAAGATCCGCCGATGCTGATTTGGCTTGTTGCGACATAAGAATCGGGGATTCTGTATATCATTTCCCGAATTGTTCCAACAAGAGATCTTTTTTAACAAAATATATTACATACGGCGTATGTTTCATGTATAAAAGGGATTTGATTGTGGAAAAACATATTGAATTCCCAGGTACAAGAAGTGCTGAAGACAGCTGCTTCCTTATTTGTGCCGTTCTTGCATCAAGTAAAATGTCGCAAATACATGAACCACTCTACACTTACATAATTCACAACGAATCAACAAGCAGAAGAAAAAATAGGTCAAGAGCATTCCAAAGAGTTAAGTCGTACAAACAAGTTAGAGAGTTTGCAAATCTTAATGGTTATCAAAAAGGGTATCGAATTGAATTGGCATTTGTCTTATTGAAGAAATGCTATTTGTTAGCCATTAAAGATTTAATTCTTGGATAACCGTTTTCAAAATACATTATTATGATTGATAAATTACATTTCAAGAATATATCAAAACAATACGGTATCTATCTGATAGCTATCGTCGTTTTTGTATTAATAGCTTTCATCTATTGTAAACCTGTATTAAGTGGGAAAACTCTCAATGCGACTGACGAAGTATTGGCCACTACGGCATTACAGGAATCTGCTCGATATCACCAAGAAACAGGGGATTACACTTGGTGGACAGGATCTATGTTCAGTGGTATGCCAAATTATCAAATTGGCGGCGGAGGCACAGTCGGTCAGGTTAATTGGTTGAAACCATTGCAAGCGATTTTCTCTATGGGACATGGTCCCGTATGGACATTGATACTCTATTTCATCTGTTTCTTTATCCTTTTAAGATGTTTTGATGTCAAACCATGGCTTAGTATAGTAGGATCGTTAGCCATAGCATTCTCTTCCTATTTCTTCGTGATAATAGCCGCTGGACACGGTAATAAAACCATAACAATTGCGTTAATATCAGTAGTCATCGGAGCCTTTTATTTACTGTTCAGAAAACATAAATATGGGCTGGGAGCCATCTTGACAATGGTATTTGTTTCAATGGGATACTCTTCACATCCACAAATGGCTTACTATTTATATATGATGATTGGGCTGTTGTGGATAGCTGAACTTATCCTTCATATCAAGGAGAAAAAATATAAACAACTTATCATTGCCACAGTCATATTTGTAGGGGCCACAGCATTAGGTATTGGTACCAGAAGTTCAAAGGTCTTTACAAATGCTGAATATGTCAAGGAGACAATGCGTGGTGGCCATTCTGAAATTGTACGGGATACTATACAAAGTGGATCGACTAACACATCCAATGGTCTGGATCTATCATATGCCACACAATGGAGTTATGGAATTGATGAAACAATGACATTCCTGATACCAGGTTTCATGGGTGGCTCAAGCTCTTATGCTCTTGGTACGGACTCCAATCTATATAAAGAGTTCGTCAAAAGACAGATAAGCATCAATGAAACCAAAGCTTTCTGCCAAGTGACCCCTATGTATTGGGGCGAGCAACCATCAACGGCAGGTAATGTATATATGGGAGCCATTGTCTGCTTCCTGTTCATTTTGGGATTGATAGTAGTCAATGGTCCATATAAATGGGCACTATTAATTGCGACTATACTCTCTACGGCCCTTGCTTGGGGACATAATTTCCAATGGCTTACAGAGCTATTTTTCAAATATTTCCCTCTTTATAGCAAATTCAGAGCAGTCTCCTCCATACTTGTCGTAGCAGAAATAGCAATGCCACTATTAGGATTCATTGCTCTCTCTCAAATCATAGAAGGTAAGATTGAAAAGAAGAAGCTTTTGAAAGGGATGTACATCTCCGGTGGAATCACTGGCGGGCTTTGTCTCTTCTTCGCACTATTTGGCGGAGTGTTATTTGATTTCCAATCTTCATTTGATTCAAGACTTATCCCACAGATGCCTGATTGGCTGTATACAAGTTTGATAAACGAAAGAAGTTTACTTTTGAAAAGTGACAGTATCAGAAGTTTGATTTTCATTGCATTAGCTTTTACATTAATATGGATCTTCGTCAAAGGGAAGCTACGTAAAGGGTGGCTGATTGCTATTCTTGGAGTATTGATTATCGCGGATATGTGGCCTGTAGATAAGCGCTATTTCAATGACTCATTCTTCACTACTCATAGTAAGAAAAGCCAAGAAAACTATCAAATAACGGCGTACGAAAAGGCTCTGCTTCAAGATAAGGATCCGAACTTCAGAGTCTTTAATTTGACAACCAATACATTCAATGAGAACCGTACTTCTTTGTATCTGAAATCTATCGGAGGATATAGTGCAGTCAAGCTTCGCAGATATCAGGATTTGATTGACGAACACCTATCCAAGGGTCATATGTCAGTTATCAATATGCTGAATACTAAGTATTTCATTGTTCCTGACGAGAATGGTATGCCTGCCCCTAAATATAATCCGACAGCTATGGGCAATGCATGGTTTGTAGATAATGTTGTTATCGTTGATAATGCTACAGAGGAGAGCGACGCATTGACGTCTATCAATCTCAACAATACAGCAGTACTCGACAAATCTTTCGCCGGATTCGTCAGCGACTTCCAACCTGGGCACGATTATTTAGCAAGAGTGAAATTGACTAATTACACTCCAAAAGCTCTGGATTATGAATCTACCTCATCTAAGGATGGCATCATCGTCTTCTCCGAGATATATTATCCATATGGATGGAAAGCCTCAATCGACGGTAAACCAGTTGAGCATTTCAGAGTAAATTATCTTCTCCGAGCTCTTAATGTACCTGCCGGAGATCACCACATACATTTTGTATTTGATCCAGACAGCGTTCGTAAAGGGAACACATTAGCAGGTATTTGCTGCATCTTAATGTATATTTCTATCTTTGGAGTAATTGTGTGGGCAATATTCAGAAGATTTAGAAAACAGAAAGTATCGAATGACTCCAATGAACTAAGTAAATAATAGTTATTTTTGTCAAAAATAATGATTCAACTTTCGCACTTGCGAAAGTTACCATATATAGAGGCCTTTAGGCCGTAAGAAAAGTCCATTCCCTCGGGAAGGGATTTTGGGATGGGGTCAAAAATAAAAAGAAAGTGCGGTGGGTAAGTTTCGCAAGTACTC
>DCGV01000041.1:0-3408 GCA_002314725.1 Bacteroidales bacterium UBA1769 | reverse complement strand
TTAGTTTCTTGCGAAACTTGAGTAATGAGTATGAATATAAAGAGTTTGGTCAAACAATACGGCGTCTATTTGGTTGCCATAGTTGTTTTTGTATTAATTGCATACATCTATTGCAAACCAGTATTAAGTGGGAAAGTGCTGGTTGCTGGAGACGAAGTGGCTGCCATTTCAGCTCAACAAGAACCACTTCGATATTATGAAGAGACAGGTGATTATTCTTGGTGGACAGAATCTGTCTTTAGTGGTATGCCAAACTACCAGATGGGTGGCGGTGGCACAGTAGGCCAAGTGAATTGGTTACTGCCATTCAGGGCCATTTTCTTCATGGGAAGCAGTGCCGCATGGACACTGATTCTTTATTTTATCTGTTTCTTTATATTGCTGAGATGTTTTGAGGTTAAACCTTGGTTAAGTATTGTTGGATCACTTGCCATTGCTTTTTCCTCATATTTCTTTGTCATTATTGCAGCTGGACACGGAAGCAAGACAATCACTATTCCATTGATTGCCGTAGTAATCGGTGCTTTTTATGTCATTTTCAGGAGGCATAAATACGGTCTTGGCGCAATACTTACAATGGTTTTCGTTGCTATGGGATATGTTTCTCATCCACAAATGACATACTATATCTTTATGATGATAGGTCTGTTATGGATTGCTGAACTCATACTCCACATAAGAGAGAAACAAATCAAGCAACTCGTTATAGCTACTGCAATATTTGCCGGTGCAACGCTTGTCGGAGTCGGAACCAGTTGTGCTAATGTATTCTCGAATGCCGAATATGTAAAAGAGACAATGCGCGGTGGACATTCCGATATAGTAAGGGAAAATCAACAAGCCGAAGGGCAGGATCAGATTGATGGACTTGATATCTCCTATGCTACGCAATGGAGTTACGGCATCGATGAGACTATGTCGTTCCTTATCCCGGGATTTATGGGTGGATCAAACTCTTATCCTCTTAGTACAAACTCAGGAGTATATGAAGATTTGGTAGCAAATGGCGTCAGCCCGAAAAATGCTAAAGAGTTCTGTCAAGCTATCCCTATGTATTGGGGAGATCAACCATTCACATCCGGAAACGTCTATATGGGGGCAATCGTATGCTTCCTGTTTATTCTCGGATTGTTAATTGTAGAAGGTCCGTATAAATGGGCGCTTCTTATTGCCACAATTCTCTCTACTGCACTCGCGTGGGGACACAACTTCATGTGGCTTACAGAATTATTCTTCAAGTATTTCCCACTCTACGGCAAATTCAGAGCTGTATCATCCATTCTGGTCGTAGCTGAGATAGCGATGCCACTACTTGGATTTATGGCACTTGCCAAGATTATGAATGGAGAGATAGAGAAAAAGAAATTGTCCAAGAGTTTATATATTTCAGCTGGAATAACAGGAGGTTTGTGCTTAATCTTCGCCCTGTTTGGAAGCTCACTCTTCAGTTTCCAATCCGCATACGATACTCAATTCATCTCACAGATTCCAGATTGGCTATATACCAGTATTGTCAGTGAAAGAATGTCATTATTAAGAAGCGACAGTATTAGGAGCTTGATTTTCATTGTACTGGCTTTTGCAGGATTATTGTTATTCACTAAGGATAAACTTAAGAAGGGATGGCTTATCGCAATCCTTGGGGTATTGATCATCGCTGATATGTGGCCGGTAGATAAACGCTATTTCAATGACAGTTATTTCATGAGTCCAAGCAGAAAAGAAAAATCCCAATATGAGATGATGGATTATGAGCAGCTTTTGCTTCTAGACCCAGATCCTCATTTTAGGGTATTTAACAATACTACTGACCCTTTCAACGAAAATCGTACATCATATTATCTCAAATCTGTGGGTGGATACAGTGCAGCCAAGTTACGCAGATATCAAGACCTCATAAATGAGCATCTATCCCAATATCATATGCCTGTTTTCAATATGCTCAATACTAAATATTTCATCGTTTTTGATGAAAATGGCAATCAGGTGCCTGAGTATAATCCTGACGCCTTGGGCAATGCCTGGTTCGTGGACGATATTGTGGTGGCCGAAAATGCCAATGAAGAGAGTGATGCATTGATGATAATTGACCTAACAAATACAGCAGTGATTGACAAATCTTTCGCCAACTATATCAGTGATTTCCAACCTGGACATGATGATATGGCAAACGTTCAATTGACAAAATATACTACTAAATATATTGATTACGTATCAACATCATCGAAAGATGGAGTCATCGTCTTCTCTGAGATCTATTATCCATACGGATGGAAAGCAACAATTGATGGAGTCCCTACCGACATCTTCAGAGTCAATTACCTATTGAGGGCCCTCAATGTCCCAGCTGGAGAGCATCAAATCCACTTCGTATTCGATCCCGACAGCGTGAAGAAGGGAAACACCTTAGCAGGAATCAGCTGCATAATATTGTATCTGACAATTTTTGGTGTAGTGGGAAGACAAATATACAATAAGAGGAAACGTAAAGATATTACCGCTTAATAAGAGCTCGTATTAGGAACCATATATGATTTGCAATAGTGCTGAATAATCCATAGTGATTTCGCATTATTGCAAATCTTTCTTTTAAGGAGACCTTTCGATTGGCAGTGGTCATACCTTCACTAAGATAATCTATCAAGATTTCATTTGTACTGAATAGCACTTTTGACTGTTTCATTACCCTTATACACCAATCTACATCAGCGGAGTATCGGTATTTTGTATCATATAGAGTTTCTACAGCCAATTCACGCTTTACCCAGAAGGCTTGATGGCATACCAACATCCCTTTTTTGAAACTCTTCCAATTAAGCTCTTTTGGGGCTTGAAGCCTTCTCATCCTCTTAAAAATACCATTATTGTCTACCAATGCTGTCTCTCCGTAAATAACATCTTCATCCCCGTTAAGCATCTCTGCTACTTTTGACAAAGTATCTGGATTATGGAATTTATCTCCGGCATTTAAGAATATAAGATAATCACCGGCTGCCATACGGATACCCTTGTTCATAGCATCGTATAGCCCGTTGTCCGGTTCGGAAACTATCCTGGCTCTTTTGGAAGCCCCGGCAATCACAAGCGTATCATCTTTTGAAGCACCATCGATAATCAAATGTTCAATATTCGGATATGTCTGTTCATCAACACTTCTGATAGTTCTCTCAAGAGTATCAGAAGCATTGTAGGTGCAGGTGATGACAGTGAATTTTGGAAGGTTATTTATCATAAATACTCGTTAAAATTTCTATTCACGTTTCAACTCTTTTTCAATCTCCTCGATTGACGGCAAACTATGCTTGTAATCGTCCGGAAGGATATTGACACCTTCGAAGCCAGATATACCCAACGGCTGGTTATACCCCTCGAGTGAGTATTGAGCATAGACATCATCCTTGCTCTTGC
>DCGV01000093.1:84747-86823 GCA_002314725.1 Bacteroidales bacterium UBA1769 | reverse complement strand
GTATTAACTCTTAACTCTTAACTCTAAAATTGTTCCTATATTTGTGATAATTTAAAACAGATTCTTAATGTTATACAGAAACAAAAACTTTATTGTTGAAAGAGGTACAATAAACGATGCTGAAACAATAGCTGGTTTTCAACAGGCAATGGCGATGGAGTCTGAAGGTATTTCACTAGATTCTGAAAAGTTGTTGAAAGGTGTTACTAGTGCTTTGGAAGATAGTGGAAAAGGTATTTATTATCTTGCCAAAACCGTTGATAATAAGATAGTTGGAAGTCTTTTCATTACCAAGGAGTGGAGCGATTGGAACAATTGTTGGTATTGGTGGATTCAAAGTGTTTACGTGCTTCCTGAGTATCGCAATAATAGTGTCTTTTCTACTCTTTACAATCATATTAAAAACATAGCTTTGGATGAAGATGTAAATTGTTTCAGATTATATGTTGATAAAGATAATATCAATGCTCAGAATTGCTATCAAAAGATTGGGATGACACGAAGTCATTACTTGATGTACGAAGAGCTTCTTAAATGAATGAAAGTACATATCAGTACAGTTTTGTCTTTAATTGATAAGTAAAATGGATAGAGCCATAAATAAAGAGATATTCAGACTGTCGATTCCGAGCATCCTCGCGAATATCACTATTCCATTGGTGGGGATGGTAGATACTGCCATTGCAGGTCACCTGAATGATTCTGCCGCTCTTCTAATAGGCGCTATTGCGTTAGGCTCAACTATTTTCAATATCCTTTATTGGAATATAGGTTTCCTTAGAACTGGAACAGGTGGTTTGACAGCTCAGGCATTTGGCAAGGGAGATTATTTCAGTTGTGCCAGAATTTTTGTGAGAGCTGAATTTCTAGCAATTGCTTGTGCTCTGTTACTTATTATTCTACAAATACCAATAGCTGATTTCTCATTGTTTTGTATTCAAGGTTCTCAAGAAGTTGAATCACTTACAAGGCAGTATCTGCTGATAAGAATTTGGGCTGCTCCGGCAACGTTCTCTTTAATGGCATTCAGCGGCTGGTTCATTGGTATGCAGGACTCTATGAGCTCTATGTGGAAAGATTTGATAGTTAATGGAGTGAATATCGGAGCAAGCCTTCTATTAGCTTTTGGTGCAGGGTTCGGTTTTAGAGGTATAGTCTGGGGTACTGTTATCGCACAATATTCAGGACTGTTATTTTGTATTATTATTTCTATTGTTAAATACAAACATGTTTTCAAACAACTCTCCGGAATCTCTATCAAAGATATAATCGTTGGGGATAAAACAAATTCTGATAACGAGTTAAGATTATTTTTCAAGATGAATGCGGATCTTGTCGGCAGGTCCATCGGTTTTTCCGGAATTTATCTAGGTTATACTTTAATTGCAACACAATTTGGGGATACAATGCTTGCTTGTAGCTCTCTTCTAATGCAGATGTTAATGATCTTTAGCTATTTTATCGATGGATTCGCATATGCGGGTGAAGCTTTGACGGGCAGATTCATCGGCGCTGGAGATAAAAGAAAGATGAGAATAAGTATTAAATACATAATGATATGGGGATACGTAGTAGCTGCTCTCTTTGTTGGTATATATGCATTTTTAGGTGAGGCTATCCTGAATCTCCTTACATCTGATAAGGTACTTGTGTATACATGTATGGAGTTCTGGCTTTGGATGTTGTTTATGCCTCCAATAAGTTGTGCTGCTTTTTTATGGGATGGGGTATTCCTTGGCGCTACTGCCAGTAAAGAGATAAGAAACGCTATGCTAGGATCAATGCTCTGTTTCTTAGGCGTTTGGTATATTTGTAAAGTGACAATGGATTTACATGGTTTCATCGCTATCCATTGTTTGATGGCCGCTTATTTCTCACATCTGATTTTCAGAACTGTTTATCTGACATTGCGACAAAAAAGGTTGGGAGTTAAACAAGAATAAAAGTATTATCTTTGCTCAAACACTCCTCGCGCTTATCACGTTTTTTTAATGCAGCGCTCAGAGTTACCTTATGGACAACAAGTATATAGTTTCCAGTATTAATCAGTTATTTAACTTTCGCAAGTGCGAAAGT
>DCGV01000093.1:79014-84636 GCA_002314725.1 Bacteroidales bacterium UBA1769 | reverse complement strand
TTTCGCAAGTACTCATAAACACTTTGATAATTAACAAATTAGCTACTTGCGAAACTTGAGTCAGTTATTATGTCTGAATTTGATAAGGTTATTGATAGACACGGAACAGATGCCGCGAAGATAGAGTATCTGAAAGAGTTCTTCGGTAGAGATGATTTACTTCCTATGTGGGTGGCGGATATGGATTTTGAATCGCCATATTGTATCACAAAGGCTCTTCAAGAACGGTTGAATCATAAAATATATGGATACGCCCATGCCCCTGAAAGTTATTGGGATTCAATTATCAACTGGGAGAAGAATCAGAATGATTGGCTTTTTTCCAGAGATGAAGTACGTTTTGTCCCAGGCATTGTAAAAGGCATTGCTTATGCCATGCACTGTTTTACTCAACCAGGTGATAGTATTCTGGTACAACCACCTGTCTATATGCCGTTTATGAATGTTCCAAATAGGAATGGACGTAAAGTTATCTATAATCAATTGATATATAAAGATGGTAACTATTTGATTGATTTTGAGGATCTTGAGGATAAGTGTCGTGTTGAAAGGCCAAAGATGATGATTCTTTCAAATCCTCACAATCCGGCTGGAATTGTCTGGGGAAGAGATAATTTGGCGAAAGTGGCTTCTATTTGCCATAAATATAACGTACTTGTCATCTCTGATGAGATACATTCAGATATGCCTCTCTTTGGTTCCAAACATATCACATTCTCAAATGCAAGCAAAGAGGCAAAATCCATTTCAATCACTTTTGCGGCACCGTCAAAGACATTTAACATTGCCGGTATTGTAAGTTCTTTCTGCGTAGTATATAATGATGAAATCAAGAGTAAATATTTTGGTTATCTGGATTCGAATGAATTCGATCAGTCGATGTTTTTCTCTTTTATTGCTACAGAGGCTGCTTATACCTACGGTAACCCATGGCGTTTGGAGATGCTGAAATATGTTGAAGATAATATCTCTTTCGTTGAACAATATCTAAAAGACAATATTCCTGGAATTAAAATGGTAAAACCTCAAGCATCTTTTCTTATTTGGTTGGATTGCAGTGGTTTAGGATTGAGCCAAGATGCTCTTGTCGATATTTTTGTCAATAAGGCTCATTTGGCTTTGAACAATGGAGAGGATTTTGGCCCGGGAGGTACTGGTTTTATGAGATTCAATGTAGGGACGGCAAGGGCAAATGTTGAAAAAGCATTGATACAGTTAAAGAATAGCTTATAATAGAAATGAAAAGGTTTTTTTATTCTGTCATTTTATTGACACTTTTATCTTCTTGTCAAAAAGAGGGTATTTATCATATTGTAGTATGTTCCACTTCAGATATTCACGGGGCATATTTCTCTGAATCATATACTGGTGAACCAGTTTCTACATCACTTTCCAATGTGTCGTCATATCTTAAAAGTGTAAGGGCCGAGGGTTATGATCCAATATTGATCGATTGTGGAGATAATCTTCAAGGTGATTTGGCTGCATATTATTATAACTATATCAGCGAAGATTCAAGACATCTGTTTTATCAAATTGCAAAGTTCTTGAAATATGATGCATTGGTAGTTGGCAATCATGATATTGAGGCGGGACATGCCGTTTATGATAAATTCAAGAGTCAGCATAGATTCCCATATCTTGCAGCAAATGCAGTTATCGATGATGGCAGTAAAGATAATGGTGAACCATATTTTGGCGAATATACAGTTGAAAAACGCAAGGGCTACAAGGTTGCCATGATAGGTATGACAAATTCGAAAATTAAGATGTGGCTCTCATCATCTCAATGGTCAGGAATGACTTTCTTGGAGATTACTGATATAGCTCAGGATATCGTCGACAGAATAAGAGAGAAAGAGTCTCCGGATGTCGTAATACTTGCTATACACTCCGGTACAGGAGAGATAGACGGTGGTGGCGAAAATTGTGCATTGGAACTTGCTTCAACACTGGAGGGTGTAGATATTATTTTTAATGGTCATGATCATTCTCCATATGTAGAGATGGTGAAAAATCCAAATGGAGATATTGCCGTTGTTAATCCATCCTCAAAATGCCAATACGTAGGAAGATGCGATATTTACTTCAATCATGTTAAAGGTGAGAAGGATGATATTGCCATTACACAACAACTCATTCCTATGGCAGATGTTCCTGTAGATGAGGAGTATGATAATCGTTTTAAATCACAATTCGAGATAGTAAAGGCTTTTGCTACAGAACCTGTTGTTCAATTGGTAAATGATATCTCTTTTGAAGATGTTTTTGATGGTCCATCATCATATATGACATTGGTACATAGAGTTCAATTGGATGCCAGCGGAGCAGATGTCTCTATTTCGGCCCCTTTGTCGACGAAGGGATCAATCAAAGCTGGTATGATGAATTATCAAGATATTACTTCATTGTATCGATATGAAAATCAACTATTTGTAGTAGAAATGAAAGGTTCTGAACTGAAGGCCTATTTGGAATATTCATACGATAACTGGATAAATAGGAGTGCCCCATCATATAATTATGATTCTGCTTACGGTATTGATTATAAGGTATATAGAAATAATCCGTTCGGTAGTAGAGTTGTTATTAATACTATGAGTGATGGTACTTCTTTCGATCCCGATAAATCATATAGTGTCGCTATGACTTCCTATCGTGCAAGTGGCGGTGGTGGATTGCTTGAAAAAGGAGCTGGAATCAATCCGGATGACTTGAAAATAATTGAGAAGTATGCTGATATTAGATCAATGATTTATGATTATTTGTCCAGCCAGGATAAATATACACCCGTAATTGATAATAATTGGAATTTTGTTGATTAAGTGTTCAAAAGAGAATCCATTAATAATTTTCTAATAAAAATACATTTTCTATCTTTGCAGGTGGTATGGAAGGCAGTTCTATAAATAGGATACAAGACAATATCAGACTCCTAATATCAAGATATGAGGAGGAGAAATTGTCAAACCAAAAACTACGTACTGAACTGTCAGACTTATCCGATAAATTGAATTTTAGTAACAAAAGAATAACAGAATTAGAACAACAATTAGATAACTTACAATTGAAAGAGGCTTTTAAGAGCTCATCGAAAGATGTTACGCAAGCCAAGAAGAAGATTACATTCCTCATTAAAGAGATTGACAATTGTATCGAGCTAATAGATAAAGGGCAATGACTCACAAAATAACCATAAAGATTTGGGAAAGAGAGTTTAATTTTGAAGTTGATACGGAGAAGGAACCATTGCTTGAGGAGAGTTTGAGAAGAGCTGCTGATACTATCAATGACAAGATAAGGACGATGGTCTTGGAATACAATGTAGATATTCAAGATATTCTTAGCTTTATGCTGTTGACGAGAATTAAAGATGATATATTGAAGCGCTCTGATGACAATTCAGAAGTTGGGAAACTTAATAGGGAATTGGAGATATTGGATCGCGAACTTGAGGAATACTTAGCTAGCCGTTAGTTTTGCTCTTTGCTAAAATCAACACTTAATTTTCAAAACCGAGCCAACTCGAATGTTGAAGACAGGCCTGGGTTACCTTTCGGGGGATTCTATTTATAGGACGTTGGAAGTCTGAGATAAAAATTCGGAGCTCAAATCTTATTTTATAAGATTTTTGATAGACCACACTAACGGCTTTTTCAATTGTAGTTATATATATGTTTAGTAGAACAATTAAATAATATATATATACTATGCTTACCACAATAATCATTACACTTGTTATCGTAGCTCCTGTTTCAATTTTTGGTTACATTTTCGTGAAAAATGTAGTCATGAAGAGAAAAGGTGATGATATAATCAAAAACGCCGAGATTGAGGGGGAAAATATTAAGAAAGAGAAGATCTTTCAGGCTAAGGAGAAATTTCTTCAACTTAAGAGTGAACATGAGGCTTTTATAAGTGAAAAAAATGCTCAGATTGCTCAAATGGAGAATAAGCTTAAACAGCGTGAGTTGATGATGAATCAACAGAGTTCTGATCTTGGCCGTAAACAAAAAGAGGTCGATACCATCAGAGAAAATCTTAAAGTACAGATGGACCTCGTAAATAAGAAGTCTGAAGAGTTTGAGAAATTGCGTGCTCAGGAGATTGAGAAGTTGGAAGAGATTGCTGGGATGAGCGCCATTGAGGCAAAAAGTCATCTTGTAGAGACTATGAAAGCTGAGGCCAAAACCGAAGCGATGTCATACATTAATGACGTAATGGATGAGGCTCGAATGACTGCTTCAAAAGAGGCTAAACGAATCGTCATAAACACTATTCAGCGTACTGCTCCAGAAGTCGCTATTGAGAATGCCGTTACTGTTTTCAATATAGAGAGTGATGAAATAAAGGGACGTATCATTGGTAGAGAGGGTAGAAACATCAGAGCTCTTGAAGCAGCAACAGGTGTTGAATTTGTTGTTGATGATACACCTGAGGCTATTCTTCTTTCAGCTTTCGATCCTGTTCGTAGAGAGGTCGCTAGACTTGCCCTTCATCAACTTGTAACAGATGGTCGTATTCACCCAGCTCGTATTGAAGAGGTAGTTGAAAAGGTTAAGAAGCAACTCGATGAGGAGATATTGGAAACCGGTAAGAGAACTTGTATAGATCTTGGTATTCATGGTTTAAATATTGAGCTTGTTAAGTTGATAGGTAGAATGAAGTATCGTTCTTCTTATGGTCAAAACTTGCTCCAGCACTCAAGAGAGGTTGCGAATATTTGTGCAACTATGGCTTCTGAGCTTGGCTTGAATACCAAAGTGGCTAAAAGAGCAGGTCTTCTTCACGATATTGGAAAGGTTTCCGATGAGGATCCAGAACTTCCACACGCTATGTTGGGTATGAAGCTGGCTGAGAAATATAAAGAGAAACCTGATGTATGCAACGCAATCGGTGCACACCATGAAGAAGTTGAAATGCAGACTCTGATTGCCCCTCTTGTAATGGTCGCAGATGCTATTTCAGGTGCAAGGCCAGGTGCACGTCGTGAAGTGATTGAATCATATATCAAGAGATTGAAGGAGATGGAAGGAATAGCTCTTTCTCATCCTGGTGTTACTAAGACTTACGCAATTCAGGCTGGTCGTGAACTTAGGGTGATTGTCGGTGCTGAAGAGGTTACTGACCAACAGTGCGAAGAGTTGTCAACTGATATCGCAAGAAGGATTCAGGATGAGATGGTATATCCTGGACAGATAAAGATTACAGTTATCAGAGAGACTCGTTCAGTCGCTTTTGCTAAATAAATTGATTATGGAAGAGGAAAAAAAGAGTATGAATATTGAGCTCTCTCCGGAGGTGGCTCGTGGCAAGTATTCTAATCTTGCTATAATCACTCACTCTCCAAGTGAGTTTATCATGGATTTTATTGAAATTCTTCCCGGTCTTCCAAAACCTGAAGTTGAGAGTAGGATTGTGATGTCTCCTGAACATGCAAAGCGCTTGATGTTTGCGCTCCAGGAGAATATAGCAAAATACGAGGCTAATATCAGAAAAATTGAAATACCTACTACGCCTAATCAGGTCCCTCCGATGGGATTTGGCGGTGAGGCATAAAAAAAGCGGCAAAAAATGCCGCTTTTTTTTGAATATTTTCAGAGTCCAGAGTCCAGAGTCCAG
>DCGV01000093.1:73639-78946 GCA_002314725.1 Bacteroidales bacterium UBA1769 | reverse complement strand
AGTCCAGAGTCCAGAGTCCAGAGTTCAGAGTCCAGAGTTCAGAGTTTTTTCTCTTAACTCTAGACTCTAGACTCTTAACTTTCACAATAAATACCCTTTTACGACGCAAGGTTAGATTAAGCGTCTTAAAAGGTTATTTATTGTTGCTCTTAACTCTCAACTCTAGACTCTAGACTAATTCTTATAGAACGTAAATCCCTTCTCAATTCCATCAATGATGACGTTCCATCTGAGGATTATGCCGATGATGGCTATTATGCCAATCCAAATTAAAGCTTTTGTAGTGTCGGTCTGCTCAGAATACCAATTTTTAATCTTTTGAAACATAAAACTATCAATTTGATCGGGCAAAGGTAACATAATAAAATGTACAATGCATCGGTAAATTTATTATATTTGTATAATATACTTATTCGAAAAAGAGTATATAATAAGAAATTGATATAATATTATGATACGAAAACTACTTGTTAAAAATGTTGTCTTGAAGGGGAATAGTTGCGATATTCTGATCAATGGCAATATAATTGAAAAGATTGAATCAACAATCAATGAAGATAATGCTGAAATTTTTGATGGTCAAGGTATGGTTGTAATGCCTGGCTTTGTAAATGCTCATACACATGCGGCAATGACTTTGACACGTGGCGTATGTGAAGATACACCTTTACAACCTTGGCTGCAAAATGTTTGGGCAATAGAGGCAAAGATGGATGGAGATGCAATCTATTGGGGAACTAAGTTGGCTATCGTAGAGATGCTCAAGAGTGGTACTACCAACTTTAACGATATGTATTGGTTTATCCCAAGAGCATATCAGGCAGCAGAGGAGATGGGAATCAGAGCTACATACACCTATGTCTTGTTGAATGGCTTTGACAAGGCTAAAGCTGAGGCACAAAAAAAAGAATGTCTTGACATCCTGGATCAGTCAAGAAGTTGGAATCAAAGGGTAAAATATGGTATTGCAATTCATGCCGATTATACCGTTGATGAAGATACTATGGTATGGGGAGCAGAACTTGCCAGGAAAGAGGGACTTATCCTTCATACACATATTGCTGAGACATCCACAGAAACATTCTCGGAGGTAGAAAAAAGTGGTTTGACTCCAGTTCAACACTATGACAAACTGGGTGTTTTGGGTGATAATGTAATTGCAGCACATTGCGTATGGTTGAATGAGGATGATATTGCAATTCTTGGAAAGCATCATGTAAATGTAGTTCATAATGTCAACTCCAATTTGAAACTTAGCTCAGGATATAAATTCAAATATGATGAATTGATAGCAGCTGGTGCTAATGTTTGTCTTGGTACTGATGGTGCTTCCTCATCAAATAACCTTGATATGCGCGAGAGCGCTAAAACCATGGCACTTCTTCAAAAAGCTTGGCGAAATGATCCTGCTACTATGCACCTTGACGATGTTATGGCAGTACTATCAAAGAACGGCTCTAAAGCCCTTGGTGTCAATGCCGGTGAGATAGCAGTAGGAAAGTTAGCTGACATTATTTTTATTGATACTGATACCGAGGCATTTGTTCCAAATTACAATTTTGAAAGCAACTTTATCTATGCAGCCAATAGCAGTTGCATCAAACATGTCATGGTCGATGGTAAATTTGTAATGAAAGACCGTCATGTAGATGGAGAAGAGGAGATAAGAGCAAAAGCCAGAGAGATATCCAGTAAACTTATCAACGCTTAATTGGTACAACAATGGAAGAGTATTTGAATAAAATTTATGGAGCTGTCACCTATATTAAATCAGTAATAGGTGATTTCCAACCTGAAGTAGGTATAATATTAGGAAGTGGTCTTGGAAAATTGGCGGATGAAATTGAAAATCCTACAGTTATTCCATATGCTGAGATTAAGAATTTCGCAAGGTCAACAGCTATAGGACATAAAGGAAATATGATCTTCGGTACATTAGGCGGAAAAAAAGTTTGTGCAATGCAGGGTCGCTTCCACTACTACGAAGGTTATCCTATGGAGAAGGTGACTATGCCTGTCCGTGTTATGAAACTTCTAGGTATTAAGACACTATTTGTATCTAATGCAGCAGGAGGAGTAAATTTTGACTATAAAGTTGGTGATTTAATGATTATTGAAGACCATATTGGGTGCTTCCTTCCAAATCCTCTAATTGGACCAAATTTGGATGATTTCGGTCCACGCTTCCCTGATATGACAAGACCTTATGATAAGAAACTTATCAATTTGGCGGAGAAGATTGGAGCGGAATTTGGATTGAATCTTAAGAAAGGTACATACCTTGCCACCACAGGGCCTACTTATGAGACACCTGCCGAATATAGATTGTATAGACAGATGGGGGCAGATGCTACTGGTATGTCGACTATCCCAGAGGTGATAGTTGCACGTCAATGCGGTATTGATGTCTTTGGTATGTCTGTCATTACAAATGAAGCACATGATGATTACGCTGAAGATTATGTCAATGACGGTGATGATGTGATTGCTGCTGCTGATGCCGCTGCTGATACAATGACCAAAATATTTACAAGACTTATTTCTGAATTGTAATGATTGAAAGCACTTTTTCATATGATTCCGTTGAGATGAGTCCTGATGGGAGGGAGGTGATTATCCTGGACCAGAGCTTATTGCCGGCTCAAGAGAAGTTCCTTCATATGACAACATCCGAGCAGGTATTTTTTGCTATTACTCTTCAGAAAGTACGTGGCCCTATCGCTGTCGGACTTGCTGCTGCTTTCGGTTTGGCTGTCAGTCTTAACAGGTTTAAGGCTAATAATCTTAAACAGCTTGAAACAGAATTCATTAGAATAAAACGTTCGCTATATATCAATAGACCGAATACAGCCACATTATTATGCTTGATGGATAGAATGGAGGCGTGTTTCTTTGAGACCAAATCCAAAATTGAACCGAAGGAGAAGAAATCCATTGAAGTAATAAAGAATGCTTTGCTTGCTGAAGCAAGATCTATTAAACTTGAAGATGTAAAGAAGTGTCAATCCATTTCTGAGAGTGGCGCTGAACTTATCAACAGGGGTGATACAATTCTTACTTTTGGAAATGCAGGTCATCTTGCCACTGCCAGATATGGTACAGCATTAGGGCCTATTTATGTTGCCCAACAAAAAGGTTTCGCTCCAAAAGTATATACTTGCGAAACTAGACCAATGTTATATGGGTCCAGGTTGATGGCGTATGAACTGAATCAAGCTGGTATTGATGTTACATTGATATGTGATGATATGGCCGCTGTAGTATTGAGTCAGAAAAAGATTGACAAGATATTTGTTGGTGCTGATAGAGTTGCAGCTAATGGAGATGTAGTAAGTGTACCGGGAACCAATGGCCTTGCAATAATTGCAAAACATTATAATATTCCATTTTATGTTTTAGTTACTTCAGATACTTTAAGTTCTGATGCTGTAACAGGTGATGATTTCCAGATTGACGAATCACCTGCTTATGAGATAACTGAAATGTATTTCAGTAAGCCAGTTGCACCTAAAGGTATTAAAGTATACAATCCATCATACGATATTACAGATTCATCACTGGTAAAGGCATATATTACAGATAAAGGAGTCTTTAAAAAACCTGAACAATTAAAGAATATTATCTCTGATGACACAATTTCTCAGTCTGTCTAGTGGTAGTAATGGCAATTGTTACTATATCGGTAATGATGAAATGGGTTTTCTCATTGATGTCGGTATAGGTGGCCGGACAATCAAGAAAAGGTTACTGGAAAAGGATATTCCTCTTGATCGAATATCTTTTGTTCTGGTATCTCATGATCATATAGATCACATCAGGGGGCTAGGCTCTTTTATCGAGAGGATGCATATACCTGTTCTAATGACTTCAAAACTTCATTTTGCTCTTGATAACCATTTCTGTACAAGAGGTTGTCTGGGTGGTTGCGTTCATGAAGTCTCTCTCGATAATGAGTTTGAATGGTCGGGAATAAAAATAACACCTTTTGAAGTGCCTCATGATGCGACTCAAACTGTGGGCTACTATATCGATTTCTTTGGTGAAAAATTTACATTTATGACAGATCTCGGTGCTCCCACTTCAAATGCTGTAAAGTATGCTTCAATGGCATCACACTTGATTGTTGAGAGTAATTACGATTTCGATATGCTTATTAGTGGGAGTTATACTCAAGAGTTGAAAATGCGTATTATGCAAGGTCATGGCCATCTTTCCAATGATCAATCTTCCGATCTCGTGAAGGCTGCTTATCATCCAGGGCTTAAGGATCTGTATTTATGTCATTTGAGTGAGAATAACAATACTCCTCATATCGCATATTCTCATATGGAGATGGTGCTGGAGTCTATAGGATTAAAGGTGGGAAGGGATATTAATCTTTGTTGTCTGCCAAGACATCAGGCATCCGAGCTCTTCGAATATTAATCGAATATTTTTAGATTATAATTAATAAATAAATACCCTTTTACGACGCAATGATAGGTTAAGCGTCTTAAAAGGGTATTTATTTATTACTCGATACTTGATTATTCACAATAAATACCCTTTTATGACGCAATGATAGGTTAAGCGTCTTAAAAGGGTATTTATTGTTTCTCTAGACTCTAGACTCTGGACTCTCAACTCTCCTTGCACATCAACTGCAATTCTGTATAGAGCTTCTGAATTGGAAGGCCCATGACATTGTAGAATGAACCCTTTATTGAAGTAATGGCTATATAGCCAATCCACTCCTGAACGCCGTATGCTCCGGCTTTGTCGTAAGGTTTATATGTGTCGAGATAGTATTCTATTTCGCTGATAGTAAGGTCTTTAAATGTTACTTCTGTGGTGGAGGTGAAGGTTCGTGTCTGTTTGTTGGAACGAAGCACAACGCCTGTCAATACATAGTGAGTGTTTCCTGATAGTTTGGAGAGGATATTGAGAGCATCGTCTCTGTCTTTAGGCTTTCCTAATATTTCACACTCCTCAAGCATCTGTCTGATATCTTCATTATCGGTCAATTCAATACCATAAGGGCGTTTTACCTTCGGACAAAATACCAATGTATCGGCTGTGATTAAGATTTCATCATCCTTAAGTTTTCTTGAGAAACTGTCAGATTTGTGCTGAGCCAGTGTTTGTGGAACCATGTATTTTGGTAGGAATTCGTCAATTGTCTCATGGTCATCTTTACAGGTTTCAACTTTGAATTGTATGTCAAGACCTTTCAATAGGTCATTCCTTCTAGGTGATTTTGATGCTAGAATAAATTTGTACTTCTCAAACATTGTATTGAATTGATAACTCAAGTTTCGCAAGTAACTA
>DCGV01000093.1:70597-73510 GCA_002314725.1 Bacteroidales bacterium UBA1769 | reverse complement strand
GGCCTCTATATATGTAACTTTCGCAAGTGCGAAAGTTGAATTAATAATTTCTCAACAAAGATAGTAAATAATTATAAGAGTTTTCGTTGTCGCAGCACTCTTTAAGCTTGAGAGCAGCTGCGTATTTGTCACCGTTGCAATCTTTAAGCAATCCTGCTATATAATCTTCTCCACGACTATCATGCTCTCTCTTTTTGTTAAGGCATACGTCACAGAGACCACAAGGAGCCGACTCTTCTTGTCCAAAATACTTTAATAAAGACTGACTTCGACAATTACTATTATCTCTGACCAACTCTATCATTGAATTGATTTTACTGCGATGCCGCTCTATCTGAGCAATATAGTCAGAATGTGATAGGAAAAAGTTGGATTCTGTCAATCTTTCAGTAGCGTAGGTTAATAGTGGGGATTTGATCTTGGGAACATATTTGATGACCCCTTTTTGAGATAACTCTATCAGTTTGCTTTTAACGGCTTGAACTGCATATCTTCCTACTCTCGCTATCTTACTCTCGTCAATGTCCGTATAGTTTGTAAAGAGTCCCGGATACATTCTTAAAAGGACCTTTATGAAAGTATCAAGGTCTTCCGATTTAAGCTGAATTCTGTACAGCTCGTCACGGTTCACGATAAACATAATTTTTGAAGATATTTCTATCTCCGGTGTCAACTCCCAGTAACCTGCTCCCTCTATGTACTTTATTGCATAATACGCTTGAGTCGCATTAAGATTATATTTTTTGGCAAACTCTTCAACATCGAATTTATAACTCATACCTTCACCACCTTCATAAGGGATCTGAAGATAGATAGAGACCTTTTGATAGATATCTTTTATATATTCAAGAGGTGGATATGCACTCTGTGTTATCTGATTCAGCCTTGTAATATCATAATGGTTCCATACTAGGATAGCATAAGCTCTTTTTCCGTCACGACCTGCACGGCCGGCCTCCTGGAAATAGGATTCAATAGACTCCGGGATGTTGTAGTGACATACAAATCTCACATCAGGTTTGTCTATTCCCATTCCAAATGCGTTTGTGGAGACAATTATTCTGGTTTGGCCACTTTTCCATGCCTCTTGGATTCGGTTTCTCTCATCTTGTTCCATTCCAGCATGATATGATGCTGCATCTATGCCCTGACTCTTGAGAAAAGAGGCTAGGTCTTCAACACTTTTACGTTTTGCAGCATAAATTATTCCCGAACCATTTACTTTGTTGCAAATCTTTAGGATTTGTCCCAATTTGTCTTCACTCTCTCTGAAAACATAGGATAGATTTGGTCTTTCAAATGAAGATTTAAGCAGAAGAGGTCTTTTGAAAGATAGTTTTTCCATGATGTCACTCGCAACGATAGGGGTCGCTGTTGCCGTCAAGGCAATTATTGGAACAGATTCTTTCCAACTGCAATTCAATGAGTCTCGTATTTCTGCTATTTGTAGATAATCTGGACGGAAGTCATAACCCCAAGATGAGATGCAGTGTGCTTCGTCCACCACTAAATAATTAATGGACATCTTCGCTACGCGAGCTTTAAAGAGCTTGGTTCTAAGCCTTTCAGGAGATACATAAAGGAATTTATAATCACCGTATATTGCATTGTCCAGAGCAATATCTATCTCATGAAAACTCATCCCTGAATAGATTGCTTGGGCGAGAATGCCTTTTGCCTTAAGATTCTGTACTTGATCCTTCATCAATGCAATAAGGGGGGATACAACCAAACATATACCCGCTTTCATCATTGCAGGGAGTTGAAAACAGATTGACTTGCCACCTCCAGTAGGCAGTATGGCTAGTGTGTCGTCTCCATGAAGAGCGGAGGTTATTATCTCCTGCTGCATCGGCCTGAACGCCTCATAACCCCAATATTTCTTTAGTGTCGATAACATTTAGCAAATATAAGAAATTTAATTGTTGCAAAATTGGCTTAAGTGACAAAAGAATGTGTAAAAAATGTTGATATTTCCCACTTTTTTCTCATATTTGCAAATTGCAAAAAAGGTATTTTTGCATATATAATCCGTACTAGGGTATAATTATTAACAAAATAGAATTAATAAAAATTTACTATGGCAAAAGTTGATTTGACAAAGTATGGCATCAACGCCAAAAATGTTATTTACAATCCATCTTATGATGATTTGTACAAAGCAGAAATGAACCCAGCACTTGAGGGTTTCGACAAAGGTACTTTAACTGAACTTGGTGCAGTAAACGTAATGACAGGTGTTTACACAGGCCGTTCTCCTAAAGACAAATTCTGGGTTAAAGATGACGTTACCAAAGATACAATTTGGTGGACTTCAGAAGAGTACAAAAACGATAACAAGCCTGTAACTCCAGAGGCATGGAAATCAATTAAAAAGATCGCTGTTGACCAGCTATGCGACAAGAATCTATATGTAATGGATACATTCTGCGGTGCTAACGCTAACTCACGCATCAAGATCCGTTTCATTATGGAAGTTGCTTGGCAGGCACACTTTGTAAAGAATATGTTCATCCGTCCAACTGATGAAGAACTTGCTAACTTCGGTGAGCCAGATTTCGTAGTTCTTACAGCTTCTAAAGCAAAAGTTGAAAACTACAAAGAACTAGGTCTTAACTCAGAAACTGCTGTTGTTTTCAACCTAACAGAAAAGATGCAGGTTATTATCAACACTTGGTACGGTGGTGAGATGAAGAAAGGTATGTTCTCTTACATGAACTATCTACTTCCTCTTAAAGGCATCGCTGCAATGCACTGCTCAGCTAACGTAGGTAAAGATGGTAAGACTGCTATCTTCTTCGGTCTATCAGGTACAGGTAAAACTACTCTTTCAACTGACCCTAAACGCGCACTTATCGGTGATGACGAACACGGTTGGGATGATGACGGCGTATTCAACTTCGAAGGTGGTTG
>DCGV01000093.1:64390-70495 GCA_002314725.1 Bacteroidales bacterium UBA1769 | reverse complement strand
CTAACGGTAAGATTGATTTCGCAGATAAGAGCGTTACTGAAAACACTCGCGTTTCTTACCCTATCAACCACATTGAAAATATCGTTAAACCTATCTCTAAAGCTGGTGCTGCTACTAAGGTTATCTTCCTTACTGCTGATGCTTTCGGTGTACTTCCTCCAGTATCTAAACTTACTCCAGAACAGACTCAGTACTACTTCTTGAGTGGTTTCACTGCAAAACTTGCAGGTACAGAGCGTGGTATCACTGAACCTACTCCAACTTTCTCAGCTTGCTTCGGCGCTGCATTCCTTTCACTGCACCCAACTAAATATGGTGAAGAACTAGTTAAGAGAATGAAACAGAGCGGTGCAACTGCATATCTAGTAAACACTGGTTGGAACGGTACTGGCAAACGTATCTCTATCAAAGATACTCGTGGAATTATCGACCGTATCCTTGACGGTTCAATGGACAAAGCTGAAACTGTTAAAGTTCCTATCTTTGACCTTGAAGTTCCTACTTGCCTTGAAGGTGTTGATACAAACATCCTTGACCCTCGTAATACTTACGCTTCAGCTGCTGAATGGGAAGTTAAAGCAAAAGATCTTGCTGGTCGTTTCGTTAAGAACTTCGCAAAATTCACTGGCAACGCTGCAGGTAAGGCTCTTGTTGCTGCTGGTCCAAAGGTTGACTAATCAATTATTCAATCATATTAAAAAGGTGGTTCTGAAAAGATCCACCTTTTTTATTGAAATTTCCTTAACTTTGAATCAAAATATGTAAACATGGTCTCTTCTATAATATCTATAGTTCTGGCAATTCTTCTTGTGATTGCGATTGTTATTATTATAACTCTTAAACGCGATATTCAACACTCTATATCTCAATTTGAAAACAATATTGAGAAGAGTAATTCACTGTCAAGAGAGTTGCTGAAAGTACAATTGGAAAGTATTGAAAAAGAGAATAATGATAATTCAAAACGTAACGATGAAAAGTTGGATACCTTGAATAAATCACTATCTGATAAGATGGATACATTTTCCAAGAATGTAGGAGAGAAGATAGAAGACCTTAATAAAAATACCGGAGAGAAACTTGATCAAATGAGGGGTAATGTAGGGGAGAAGCTTGAGACTATCAGAGCTACAGTGGACGAAAAACTTGAGAAGACTTTATCTGAAAGGTTGGGTAAAAGTTTTGAAACGGTTGGTAAGCAACTTATAGAGGTTCAGAAGGGTCTTGGAGAGATGCAAAATTTAGCACAAGATGTCGGTGGATTGAAGAAAGTACTCAGCAATGTCAAGATGAGAGGTGGTTTTGGTGAAGTTCAATTGTCAATGTTGCTTGATCAAATTCTCGCTCCTGGCCAATATGAGGCAAATGTACATGTAAGACCTAGGTCTCAAGAAGTAGTGGAATTCGCTGTTAAACTTCCAGGTAAAGATGATATGAACTCTGTCGTTTGGTTGCCTATTGATGCGAAGTTCCCGCGAGAATCATATGAGAGGTTACAGAATGCATACGACAGTGGTGATAATATCGCAATAGAACGAGAACAGACAGCACTATACAACGATGTGAAAAAGATGGCGATGGATATTAGAGATAAATATATAGCTCCACCACATACAACAGATTTTGCAATTATGTTTCTACCATTTGAAGGTATTTATGCAGAAGTTGTGCGTTCTGCGTCACTATTGCAAGAGATTCAAAATAATTATAAGGTAATCATTACAGGCCCAACGACACTTGCGGCACTTCTAAACAGCCTACAAATGGGGTTCAAAACTTTAGCTATTCAAAAACGCAGTGGGGAAGTGTGGTCAGTACTTGCTGGAGTTAAGGTAGAATTTGAAAAATTCGGTGATCTTTTGGTAAAGGCAAAAGCCAAAATTCAAGGTGGCTTGAATGATATTGATGACCTTCAAGGAGTTAGGACTAGGAAAATCCAATCAAAACTTAATAAAGTTGAAATACTTGATGATGTGACAATTACCAAAGAGTTAGAAGAATAGATACTTTCTTCCTTTTGGTATCAACTCTCCAGTATTGGTTAGACGATAGGAGATATTTATTTTCCTACCATATTTTTCGTTGATGTCAGCCATCATTTTCTTAAAAATGTGACCGTGTGATGATGAGTCTTCCAATTTGTTATGGTAGATGTAGAAGTGAATCATCTCATGTATCAAAGTGTCTTCAATCTCCTGTTCGCTGAGATCGAATTTAGTGCTGATTGTAATGGAGAACCCACTTATTGTAACCTTACCAAATAGATTCTTGTGTTTTCTGAATTTGAGATAACCAAGTGCAGATTTGCTACGGCCCAATTTGATTGGAATCATAGGGAGGGAATCGTCGAAAATCAAATGATTGAATTCCGAATATTTGGAAACAAGGTATTCTTTGGTTAACTCCATCTATTTCTTGCTTAATTTGGAACCTGCAAACTCAATCGCAAAGACAATTAGAAATCCGATGATGCACCAAATGACTGCCGCTCCTATATTAGATTCTATCCCTGAAGGCAATACTGGTCTGTCAACTCCGCTTTCAAATGTTGTTTTCCATGGCCATACTTTAATCAATGATCCCAGCATTAGACCTGATAGGAAGAAAAGAGTGCCATTTTTATAGCTCTTCATCAACCATGAAAGGAAGTGTGAGAAAAGTATTATTCCAACTAATGCTCCTACTGCAAAGATTGCCAATGTTTTAATATTCAAAGTGCTGACTGCATCCATAATGAATGCATATTTCCCAAGCAGAAGCAGAATGAAACTACCTGAAATCCCGGGCAATATCATTGCACATATTGCTATTGCTCCACTTAGACAAATAAACCATGCTGCATCTGGAGTTTGGCTTGGTGAAACTAGGCAAATGAAGGCGCCGCAAACTATTCCTATAATAGAAGGAATAATATGACAAAGTTTCTTATTGTCAATTCCTTTAACTATAAAGATAATTGAAGATAAAATCAGGCCGAAAAAGAATGACCATATTTGGATTGGATGGTTCACCAGCAGATATTGCATTAGTTTAGCCAACGAGAAGATGCTGATGCCGATACCTAATACAACACTTAATAAGAACCCTCCATTTATTTTCTTCCAGAATTGAGAGAACTTTCCCGAAAAAAACAACTTAAGAGCTGATAAATCTATTGACTTAATAGAATCTACCAACTCTTGATATATACCTGTGATAAAAGCTATTGTACCACCGGATACTCCAGGAATTACATCAGCTGCACCCATGGCAGCCCCCTTTAGGACTACCATGATGCGGCTTTTGATAATATTATTTTTCATCAGCAATTGCTGCTTGAGCAGCGGCTAATCTTGCGATAGGAACTCTGAATGGAGAGCAAGAAACATAATTCAAACCAATTTGATGGCAGAATCTGATAGAATCTGGATCACCACCATGCTCACCGCAAATACCTGTCTTCAGATTAGGATTTGTTTGACGTCCCTTTTCAACAGCCATCTTAACCATTGCACCGACTGTGTCTTCGTCAATAGTTTGGAATGGGTCATAAGGAAGAATCTTGTTCTTGATATAATCTTCTATGAATGCATTGATGTCATCACGTGAGAAACCGTAAGTCATCTGAGTCATATCGTTTGTACCGAAAGAGAAGAATTCTGCACTTTGCGCCATCTTGTTAGCAAGGATAGCTGCACGAGGGATCTCAATCATTGTTCCATATTTATATGGAATTTCAAAACCGAACTCTTTCTCTACTGCTTCGTGCTCTTTATCACATAATACCTTATGTATATCCAACTCATGGTGAGAAACAGTTACAGGAATCATGATTTCTGGATGTGGGTGAAGACCTTCCTGCTGTAACTCTGCTGAAGCACGGAAGATTGCACGGAACTGCATTGAACTGATTTCTGGATATGTGATACCTAGACGAACTCCACGGTGTCCCATCATTGGGTTTACTTCGTGAAGCTGTTCACCACGTTCACGTACTTCTTTAATAGTAATGCCTAATTCACGAGCCAATTCAGCCTGTTTTTCAGGGTCTTGAGGTACGAATTCATGCAAAGGTGGGTCTAGAAGACGGAATGTAACAGGTTTACCATCCATTACTCTCATTGTCTCTCTTGTAGCTTTTACAACGAATGGTTCAAGCTCTTCCAATGCTGAAACGCGCTCTTCAACTGAATTTGCGTGGATCATCTTACGTAGTTTAGAAAGTGGTTCATCAGAATTCTTACCGTAGAACATATGTTCGATACGGAACAATCCGATACCCTCTGCGCCAAATTTCAATGCTTGTGCAGCGTCATCAGGGTTATCTGCATTTGTAAGTACACCAAGTTTACGATATTTGTCAACGATATCCATAAACTCTACAAAGCGTTTGTTCTCTGTTGCATCCATTGTAGCAATTGAACAGTCGTAAACTAAACCTTTTGATCCATTCAATGAGAATACTGTACCCTCTTCGTAAATTTTACCGTTGATAATCATTACTCTCTTATCATTGATTGTACCGAAGTTCAATTGGTCACAACCAACGATACAGCATTTACCCCAACCACGTGCTACGAGAGCAGCGTGTGATGTCATACCTCCACGGGCTGTCAAAAGTCCGTCGCAGATACGCATACCTTCTACATCTTCTGGGTTAGTCTCTTCACGTACAAGGATTACTTGTTCTCCGCGAGCTGCTGCAGCAATTGCGCCGTGAGATGTGAAGTAAATCTTACCTACAGCTCCACCAGGACCTGCTGGAAGACCTTTCGCAACAACAGTAGCTTTCTTTTCTGAATTGGAATCAAGGACTGGGTGAAGAATCTCGTCAAGTTGTTTAGGTGCAACGCGTGTAACTGCAGTCTTCTCATCAATTAGCCCCTCTCCAATCATGTCCATAGCCATATTCAATGCAGCAAGACCTGTTCTCTTTCCGATACGGCACTGTAACATCCAAAGTTTACCATCCTGAATTGTGAACTCAATATCCTGCATGTCTTTGAAGTGGTTTTCAAGAGTTTGCTGAATATCGTCCAACTCTTTGTAAACTTTCGGCATAGCGCGTTCAAGTGACTCAAGGTGACGGTTGTGGTCAGTCTTAGTGGCCTCGTTAAGTGGGTTTGGCGTGCGGATACCAGCTACAACGTCTTCTCCTTGTGCGTTAATTAGCCACTCACCATAGAAATTGTTGTCACCGGTAGCAGGGTTGCGTGAAAAAGCAACACCTGTTGCAGATGTGTTACCCATATTACCGAATACCATTGATTGTACGTTAACTGCTGTTCCCCAATCGTCAGGTATGCCTTCAATTTTACGGTAAGCTATTGCACGACGTCCGTTCCATGATTTGAATACTGCACCGATACCTCCCCATAATTGAGCTTTTGCATCATCTGGGAACTCTTTTCCTAGAACCTTCTTGACACGAATCTTGAATGCGTCGCAAAGTTTCTTGAGGTCATCTTCTGTTAAGTCAGTATCACTTTCATAATTTTTGGCAATCTTCAAATCTGAAAGCATTTTGTCAAGTTGGACACGGATTCCGAAACCATCTTCTGGTTCGATACCCTCTGCTTTCTCCATTACAACGTCTGAATACATCATAATCAGACGACGGTATGCATCATATACGAATCTAGGATTCTTAGTCTTTTCAATCAAACCTGGAATAGTTGCAGAGCAAAGACCTATATTTAGAACTGTCTCCATCATACCAGGCATTGAGCTTCTGGCACCGGAACGGCAAGAAACAAGTAGCGGGTCTTTAGTGTCTCCAAATTTGCGGCCCATTATTGCTTCAGTAGCTGCAAGAGCCTTATTGACCTCTGCTTCCAACTCTTTAGGATAATTACCTCCAAGATTGAAATATTCTGTACAACATTCTGTTGTAATTGTAAATCCTGCAGGAACAGGCATTCCTAATTTGCACATTTCAGCGAGATTGGCACCTTTACCTCCCAAGAGGTTTCTCATAGTTCCATCACCGTCTGCCTTTTTCTCACCAAATAGGTAAACTCTTTTTGTCATAGTGTTTTATGGTTATTTTTAGTTAATATTATCTAACTCAAGTTTCGCAAGTAGCTAATTTGTTAATTATCAAAGTGTTTATGAGTACTTGCGAAA
>DCGV01000093.1:5143-64351 GCA_002314725.1 Bacteroidales bacterium UBA1769 | reverse complement strand
TGACCCCATCCCTAAATCCCTTCCCGAGGGAAGGGACTTTTCCTACGGCCTAACGGCCTCTATATAGGGTAACTTTCGCACTTGCGAAAGTTGAATTATCTAAGTCAATAACGCCATAGCCGTTAGCGACATAGCGAAACTGCAAAGTTAGTAGAAAAACTCGAAATTTCAAAAAATGATTGTCCTGTATCAACTGGGACCGATTCTATCAGTCGAATAACTGCAATAATTCCGCAATAACGAAATTGCTTCCACATACGAATATCAGATCCTCTTCTGATGCTTGTGAATTGGCTGAATGGAGGGCCTCTTTAACGGAGTCTGTTATCTGTCCGTGGATGTCATAGTCATCAAGGAATTTGGCTAGATCTAGTGCCTTCATCGCTCTAGGACTATTGGCCTGAGTAAAGATGAATGATACATCGTGAGGAAGTAGATGAGCTATGGCAGCGACATCTTTATCAGATACTACTCCTAAGATGAAAAATATCTGATCATAATCACAGGATATCTTGTCAATCTGCTCGCGTATCCACCTGAAACCATGTGCATTATGCCCAGTATCGCAGATGACTGTTGGTTTTCCGTTACCTTTTTGAAGTGTTTCCCAACGACCTCGTAGACCTGTTATTGAGGCAGCATTACATACTGAATGACGTAGAGTGTCATTTATCTCAAGTATGCCTATTGAGGATAACTTATTAATGGCTGCACTTAATGTTCTTAAATTCCTTCTTTGGTAATCACCTTTAAGGTCCAACTCATTTATTGAAACTCCAATATCATAGGAGCACTCTTCGGCAAAGGTTATTTCAGATTGCTCTGAAGCCGCTTTGGAAATAAATACTGGTTTTGTCTCTGGAGTTGTCTCTCCAATAATGGTTGGAACGTTATGTTTGATAATTCCAGCCTTCTCATAAGCTATCTCTGCAAGTGTATTGCCTAAATGTTCACAATGTTCGAGACCTATGTTTGTAATGATGCTCAAAACAGGTGTGATTATGTTGGTTGAATCAAGCCTTCCGCCAAGTCCTGTCTCAATAACGGCAATATCCACACACTCTTTTTTGAAATATTCAAATGCCATAGCTGTGGTTATCTCAAAGAATGATGGGCTGAATTGCTCGAAGAATGGTTGATATCTCTCTATGAAATCTGATACGAATTCCTTTTCTACATATCTGAATGACCTTTTTTCTATGATTCTGATACGCTCTCTGAAGTCAAGAAGGTGTGGAGATGTATAGAGACCTACTCTCAGACCGTTAGCAGCTAGTGCTGCAGCCAGCATATGTGAGGTTGATCCTTTCCCATTTGTGCCAGCGATATGAATGCTTTTGAAACTATGATGAGGATTCCCTTGAAGATCGTCAAAAGCGGTCATAGTCCCTGTTCCTGGTTTGTAAGCATTCTTACCTACTTTCTGATATGATGGGAATCTATTGAATAACCATTCAAGTTGTTCTTCGTACATTGCCATTTGTTCAAAAATTGTCCACAAAATTGGTCAAAATATCCCAATCTTCTGCAATTACTTTAGTATTTTTGCAGCAAACTCCTTATAGTAGAACTTTGTTAAAAATAAACGTTTCTGATTATGGTAATCTTTTTTCAAACTCAAGAAGATCAAATTATTGCGCTACAAACGAACACTGAATTGTCAAAAGAGGATATCTGTGCTTTGAAATGGCTCTTCTGTGGAGCGGAACTTCTGGAAGCAGAGGAACTTAAAGGTTTCTTTGTTGGACCGAGAAGGGAGATGCTGACTCCATGGAGTACTAATGCGACAGAGATTACCAAAAATATGAATATTGAGGGCATAGTTCGTATTGAGGAGTTTACCCCTGTCCCAACTGATAAGGTGGAATTTGACAAGATGCTTCTAAGACTGTACAATGGTATAGGACAAGATGTTTTTACTATTGAAAAACAACCTGATCCAATTGCTCATATCACTAATTTCGTCGAGTATAACAAACAGGAAGGGCTAGCTCTGTCAGATGATGAGATCAAATATCTGGAGAATCTGAGTGCTAAACTGGGAAGACCTTTGACAGATTCTGAAGTGTTCGGTTTCTCCCAGGTCAATTCGGAACATTGCCGTCATAAGATATTCAATGGAACCTTTATCATTGATGGTGAAGCAAAGCCATCATCACTTTTTAAATTGATAAAAAAGACATCAGAAACAAATCCAAACCATATCGTATCTGCATATAAAGATAACTGTGCATTCATAGACGGGCCTCTTGTCAAGATGTTCCATCCAGCTTCAGGTGACAAGCCGGATTTCTTTAAACAGAGCAAGGTGGAAACCGTTATCTCTTTAAAAGCTGAGACACACAATTTCCCTACTACAGTTGAGCCTTTCAATGGCGCTGCAACTGGCTCTGGCGGTGAGATCAGAGATAGAATAGCTGGTGGAAAGGGCTCTTTCCCAATAGCCGGTACTGCTGTCTATATGACATCATATCCACGTTTTACTAAAGAGGAGAAATTGACAGTGTGTCCATGGGCTGCTGATAGGGATTGGGAGGATACTCCAGATAGAAAGTGGCTGTATCAGACTCCTCAGGAGATTTTAATCAAGGCATCAAATGGCGCTTCTGATTTCGGAAACAAATTTGGTCAGCCTGTTATTTCCGGTTCACTTCTAACATTCGAACATGAAGAAAAAGGGGAGGATCGATATGGTTATGATAAGGTAATTATGATGGCTGGTGGTGTCGGATATGCGAAACGCAAGGATTCATTGAAAGAGACTCCTACTGTAGGTGATTCAGTTGTCCTTCTTGGTGGCGATAATTATCGCATCGGTATGGGCGGTGGTGCTGTCTCTTCCGTAGCAACAGGAGAATATGCAAACGCTATTGAACTAAATGCTGTTCAGCGCTCTAATCCGGAGATGCAGAAACGTGCATATAATGCTATTCGTTCAATTTCAGAAAAAGATACAAATACTATCATTTCAGTTCATGACCACGGAGCTGGTGGTCACCTTAACTGCTTGTCTGAACTTGTCGAAGAGACTGGTGGTAATATCGATATAAGCAAATTGCCTATTGGAGATCCTACTCTATCCGCAAAAGAGATTATCGGAAATGAATCCCAGGAGAGAATGGGACTTGTGATGAAAAAAGAAGATGTGGATGAATTGAGGCGAATTGCAGAACGTGAACGAGCTCCATTCTATGAGATAGGTGTTACAACTGGAAAACATAATTTCACATTGAAGAATGAGAAGAGTGGGGAAGCGCCTATAGATTTGAATATTGAAGATATGCTCGGTTCTACCCCAAAGACTATTATGGAGGATAAGAGTGTAACTCATCACTATAATTTTGTAGATAATACCCTGTCTAAAAAGGCTATAGAACTTGAAAAGATTATAGAGAAGATGCTTCAATTGGAATCAGTAGCTTGTAAAGATTGGTTGACTAATAAAGTGGATCGTTCGGTTACCGGAATGATTGCTTGCCAACAATGCTGTGGCGAAATCCAATTGCCACTGAACAATGTCGGAGTTACAGCTATTGGATATGATGATAAAGAGGGAATAGCGACATCAGTTGGACATGCTCCATCTGTTGCTTTGATTGATCCAGCAGCCGGATCCAGAATATCAATAGCAGAGGCATTGACCAATTTGGTTTGGGCTCCTTTGACAGATGAATTGCGCAGTGTTAGTTTGAGTGCTAACTGGATGTGGCCTACAAGGAATGCTGGTGAAGATGCCCGTCTGTACAGTGCTGTCAAGGCTGCGAGTGATTTCGCAATTGCCCTTGGGATTAACATTCCAACCGGAAAAGACTCCATGTCCATGACTCAGAAGTATCCTGATGGTCAGAAGGTTCTTGCTCCTGGTACATTGATAGTATCTACAGTTGGTGAGGTATCAGATGTCAATAAGATAGTTCATACTGCATTTGCCCAGAAGAGGAGTGATGTTATTTATATTCCTTTTACAAAAGACCAACACTATTATCTTGGTGGCTCTGCATATGCTCAGGTATCAAAACAGTTAGGTGAGAAAACTGTAGATGTATCTGACCCTGATTATTTCGCCAAATGTTTCAATGCAGTACAAAAATTGATTAAGGAAGATTTGGTAATTGCTGGTCATGATATCTCTGCCGGTGGTTTGATTACTTCTCTGCTTGAAGTTAATTTCCCTAATACAAAGGGTGGTTTATATATTGATTTGTCATTTGCATCGAGTGATCTTCTATTCTGCGAAAACCCTGGTGTCATACTTCAGGTCAACAGCGGTAATGCTCTTCATGAACTGAAGAAATCCGGTGTTGTATTCTATGAGATCGGTGAGTGGCAAGAGGAACGTAAACTCGATATCAAACTGGATCATTGTGAATTGAATCTTGATATTGATAAGATGAGAGATGTATGGTATAAGACATCATACCTTCTGGATAGAATGCAATCCGGTGAGGAAAAAGCTTACGAAAGATTCAATAACTATAAGAAACAACCACTTGAGTATAAATTCCCTCAGAGTTATGGAGGAGTCGTTGATTGTATTAATCAACCAGTTGCTGCGATTATACGTGAACAGGGTTCCAATGGTGATAGAGAGATGGCTTGGTCATTGTTTATGGCTGGATTTAAAGTTAAGGATGTCCATATGACAGACCTGATTTCCGGTAGAGAGGATTTGAAAGATGTTCAAATGGTGGTCTTTGTAGGAGGTTTCTCTAATTCAGATACATTAGGATCTGCAAAGGGTTGGGCAGGTGCGTTCCTCTACAATCAAAAAGCGAAGAGAGCCATCGAGGATTTCTACAATAGAAATGACACAATGAGTCTTGGCGTTTGCAATGGTTGCCAACTTATGGGCGAACTAGGCTTTATTACGCCTGAAGATAGAGATAACTCTCCTAAACTGAAACACAATGATAGCCACAAATTCGAGAGTTGCTTCGTTGGAGTCAATTTCCCAGAATCAAATTCTATTATGTTGAAGCCGTTACAAGGTTCCAAACTCGGCGTATGGGTAGCTCACGGAGAGGGGAAATTCTCATTCCCTAAATCTCTGGATCAATACCAAGTTGCCATGAAGTATAACTATGTAGAGTATCCTGCCAATCCTAATGGATCTCCTGAAGGTGTTGCTGGTGTATGTAGTAAAGATGGCCGTCATTTGGCAATGATGCCACATCCTGAGAGATGTCTGCGTCCATGGAACTGGCCATACTATCCGGCATCTCATAAGGGAGATGTAGTATCTCCATGGATTGAGATGTTCAAGGCTGCTAAGAATTGGTGTGTAGAACACAAATAGAAGAGAATGCAATACACTGGTGAGATAATTTCACTATTTGTCGCCTTCTCCTGGACAGCAACTGCACTTTTCGCTGAGGTTGCAAGTAAAAGGTTCGGTGCACTAACGCTCAATATCTTCAGAATGACATTGTCTCTGGTAATGCTCTCTGTTACTTTGTGGTGCACTGTCGGTTCTCCAGTTCCTTCGTATGCAGATAGCAGTACATGGTTTTGGTTGGCTGTTTCCGGTTTAGTAGGGTATGTATTCGGGGATTTCTGCCTCTTCAATGCCTACATGATAATTGGTTCAAGATATGGTCAATTATTTATGACTTTGGCTCCCCCTGTTGCAGGTGTAGCAGGATGGCTGTTTCTCGGTGAAAGACTCTCTGCCCATGCATGGCTTGCTATGGCGGTGACATTGTCCGGCATTGCTTTGACCATTTTGGCGAAGAAGGGTAAGAATGAGCATGGATTGAAGATAAAATTGCCTGTCAAAGGAGTTCTTTTCGGGATAGGGGCAGGTGTCGGTCAAGGTTTGGGATTGGTGCTGAGTAAGATAGGTTTGGAGAAGTACGCTTTATGTTTACCATCTGATGCTTCTGAGATTGCGATTACAATGGTACCGTTTGCAGGTACTTTCATCCGTGCAGTTTTCGCATTGATAGGATTCATTATTATTAAAGCGATACTTGGAACATTAGGTACATTGAAGAAGGCGGTTACTGATAAGAAAGGTATGACTTTCACTGCGTTAACTACTTTTTTCGGTCCTTTCCTCGGGGTTTCGCTTTCACTTATGGCTGTTCAATATGCTGAAGCTGGCATCGCCTCCACTATTATGGCGCTAACTCCTGTTTTGATCATTGTGCCATACTCTATTATCTATCATCAGAAGGTCTCTGCCAGGGAGGTTATCGGAACTGTTGTATCGATGGTGGGGATTGGGTTGTTTTTTAGTTGAGAGGTAAGAGTCTAGAGTCTAGAGTTGAGAGTTAAGAGATAAGAGTTAAGAGATAAGAGATAAGAGATGAGAGATGAGAGTCTAGAGTAAATCACAAAAAGGGTTGTCCTATATGGACAACCCTTTGTGATTCGGAAGGGATTCGAACCCTTGACCCACAGCTTAGAAGGCTGTTGCTCTATCCAGCTGAGCTACCGAACCATTCCCTTATGGGGTTGCAAATATATAAATAATTGCTTTGTTTTCCAAACAATACTAATATAAACTCACAACTTGATTCATGACTTTGTTCATAACAATAAATACCCTTTTATGACGCAAGGGTTATGTTAAGCGTCTTAAAAGGGTATTTATTGTCTCTCTCAACTCTAGACTCTTAACTCTAGACTCTTAACTCTTAGCTCTTAGCTCTTCAATTTAAAATATTATTTATGAGAGACGCTCTTCCTTCGTAAATGCGTCTCGAAGAAATAATATTTTAAATGTAGTCTCTCTCAACTACCGTAAGTTCTTTTCGAAGTACTCCGTAATCTTCTCAGTAAGATGAGCTCTGTCACGGCCTTGGACATTGTGCTCTGAAACCGGATAGGTGAAGTAATCAACAGGAATGTTGTTCTTGATACACTCTTGAACGAAGCTGGAGGCATGAAGTGGGACTACTGTATTGTCAATGCCCCCTTGGATGATAAGAAGTTGCCCTTTTAGATCTTTTGCCTTGTTTATTAGAGAGGTCTTTTCAAATCCATCAGGATTCCTTTGAGGGGTTTCCATATATCGCTCGCCGTACATTACTTCATACCATTTCCAATCGATGACAGGACCGCCTGCTACTCCTACCTTAAATATGTCAGGATAATTTGTCATAAGTGAAATGGTCATAAATCCGCCATAACTCCATCCGTGGACGCCAATCTTGTTTGAATCAACATATGGAAGATTCATCAACATCTTCACTCCCTCCATTTGGTCCGCCATTTCTGCTTGTCCGCATTCTCCATGGATTGCCTTCTCATACTCTGTACCTCTATGAGGCGTGCCTCTATTATCCATAACAAATACTACATATCCCTTCATTGCCATAACCATTTCCCATCGTCTCAACTGCCCGTACCAAGAATTACTGATCATCTGATTATGGGGACCTCCATATACATACAATATGGCTGGATATTTCTTTAATGGATTGAAATTCAAAGGTTTAATAATTCTGTAATAGTTGTCATATTTGCCATCAGCGCTTTTTATTTTCCCTAGAGACAATTCAGTGTAAGCATAATCCTGCGTAGGATTTTCTGCTTGAAATACAAGTGTGCTCTTTGTTCCATCACTGTTGCGGTAGTAGATACTCTTAGGATTGTTGATAGATGAATATGTGTCAATGAAAGATGAAAGATCATCGCTGAATCTTACAGTATGAACACCTTCTCCCTGAGAAAGCTGTTGTTTCTTGCCGCTCTTTATATTTGTTTTGAACAGGTGGCGTTCTACAGGAGATACTTCATATGAGTAATAAAAAAGCTCTTTTCCATTGTTTCCAATATATTCTACATCTGCATCAACGTCTGTCAATCGTTTGATAATGCCATTATCGTTGCATAGGTAAAGGCTCTTATATCCATCTCGGTTGTCTGAAGAGTATATGAATTCACTTGATGAACCTTTGACAAAAGACAATTGAGAAATAGGTTCAACCCATTTGCCGTTGTGTTCAGTCAGGACTTGTCCCAATTCTTTACCTGAAGCTGTGTCGTAATAGTTAAGATGGATGTTATCCTGTGGACGGTCGAGTACTTGGACATAGATCTTTGAACAATCTGGACTCCATGTAATACAAGTCAGATATCTGTCATCATCGAAATCTTTTACATCTAGATATGTGGTTGTTTTGCTCTGTAAATCGTAAATACCTAGTGAGATTCTTTCAGAGTTCATTCCGGCCATAGGGTATCTGATGGCTTTCAAGGAACCTGTTCTGGAGTTTATGTCTAGAAGAGGGAATAGGTCAACTTTTGATTCATCTTTACGGTAAAAGGCCAACTTACTGCCGTCAGGACTCCAGAAGATGCCACCATCTATGGCAAATTCATTACGGCTTACAGTCTCACCATACACAATACCGTCAGACTCACTGATTGCGACATTATGTGTTATACCATCTTTGTCCAAATAGAATAAACTGCCATTGATAGAGTAGGCAATATCTCCATTCGAAGATGATTGAACGTCACTGACACCGGCAGGCAATTGTTGCATCAGTGGATTGCTTTTCGGTTGGACATAATCATTGTAATCAGAGACAGTACCCTTGATAGTCATAATATATCTCTTCCCATCTATTACATAGGTAATATTTCGGTTATCTACGAATGAGATGGCTGGTGATGTTGGATTCAGTTTTGACGACTCCCACTCTGATGCCGTAGGTGTCAGAATCTTGCCTTTCGGATTATTTGCAGGGTGAGTGGCGAATATGCCTGGCTGTGCTGTGGCATAAACGGCCATTGTTACTGTGACTAGTATAGTGAAAATGCGTTTCATAAATATGAATTGATATTAAATAATCAATGAAATATAAATGTATGCAATATAACAGAGAAGGAAAATAATACCTTCCACTCTGCCCATTGTCCTCTTCTTATTTGTTAAAACAGGAAGGAAAAGAAGTACTGAGGTACCAAGTGCAATAAAGATACTTATGAATGAGATACCTTCGCTGATATGAATTGGAGTTATGCAAGAACTTACTCCAAGAATTAGGAAAATATTGGCAATATTAGATCCGATTACATTGCCCAATGCCAACTGCCCTTTATGCTTGGCGGCGGCGATTGCACTTGTAGCAAGTTCTGGTAGAGAGGTGCCGAAAGCAACTAGTGTGACTGCGATTACTGAATCTGATACCCCAACTGCCAGAGCGAGTTCAGTCGCTGACCCGACGAAGATCTTGCCTCCAACTATCAATGAAACAAGTCCAACAATGACAAGTAGGATATCTTTTGAGAGTTTGCCGGTAGGCATTTCAACAGTTGTACTGTCATTGGTTCCTTGGCTGAACATATTATATAGATATGCTCCAAAACAAATAAGGAAGAATACACCTTCGTATGGTGTGATTAACATCTCTGATCTGTTGATTGCACATATGAGAAGCAGCAATGAAGCCATGATTCCCATAGGGATATCCTTCCTGATATTCGATCTGCTCAGTTCGACAGGAGCAATTACGGCAGTTACACCGAGAATCAGAAGTATATTACAAATATTTGATCCTGTGACATTGCCTATGGCGATATCTGCATTTCCTTCAATTGCTCCGAAAACGCTGACAGTGAGTTCAGGCATTGAAGTCCCAATTCCAACTATTGTAACTCCGATAATGAATTCAGAGAGTTTCAACCTACGGGCAATATTTGAAGAGGCGTCAACCAACAGGTCGGCGCCTTTCAAAATCATTACGATTCCAACTATGAACAATATGATGGAAGAAATCATATTTTACGAGTAATACTCATCCCAACTCTTTATATTAATCTGATCGACAGGGAGTTTGCAGAATGATATAATGAATGCTGTGGCAAGTCTGCTGTTCGTGATCAGAGGAATATTGAAGTCGATGGCTGCACGACGGATCTTATAACCATTTGACAACTCGCCTTTAGAAAGATTCTTAGGTATATTGACAACCATGTCTATCTCCTTGTTCTGAATCATCTCAAGAGCGCTTCGCTCGGTTCCTGTCTCATCAGGCCACAAAACTCTAGTGGCCTCAATATTGTTCTCTTTCAAGAATGAGTATGTACCTTTTGTAGCATAGATAGTGTATCCATTATCTACTAGCATCTTGGCTGCATTCAACATCTCTACCTTCTGCTTAGCATCGCCTGTTGACATTAATACATTCTGTTTTGGAACGTTGTATCCGACTGATAGCATTGACTTAAGGACAGCTTCGTCCATATTGTCACCTAGGCAACCAACCTCACCTGTAGATGACATATCCACACCAAGAACAGGGTCGGCTTTTTGAAGTCTTGAGAATGAGAATTGTGAAGCTTTCACACCGATATAGTCTAGGTCGAATGCACTCTTCGCTGGTTTTTCAACTTCAAGACCCATCATAATCTTTGTAGCCAATTCGATAAGGTTAATCTTCAATACCTTGGAAACGAATGGGAAGCTTCGAGAGGCACGCAGGTTACACTCGATAACCTTGATATCATTCTCTTTTGCAAGGAATTGGATATTGAATGGACCGCTGATATTCAATGCTTCAGCAATTTTACGTGAGATTTTCTTTATTCTTCGAGCTGTCTCCACATAAATCTTCTGAGGTGGGAATTGTATTGTAGCGTCACCTGAGTGTACACCGGCAAATTCAATATGCTCAGAGATAGCGTAGGCGATAATCTCACCCTTAGAGGCAACTGCGTCAAATTCTATCTCTTTAGAGTGCTGAATGAATTGACTTACTACAACTGGGTGTTTCTGAGATACTTCAGCTGCAAGTTTAAGGAACTCTTCAAGTTCGCTCTTGTTTGAACAAACGTTCATTGCTGCACCAGAAAGTACGTATGATGGTCTCACCAATACTGGGAATCCGACTTCATCAACAAATGCGTCAATCTCATCTAGCGTAGTAAGCTCTTTCCATCTTGGCTGGTCAACGCCGATTGAGTCAAGCATCTCTGAGAATTTGTTGCGATCTTCAGCATTGTCAATGCTCTTTGCAGTTGTTCCCAGAAGTTTTACACCAGAAGCATCAAGTCTCATTGCAAGGTTGTTAGGGATCTGTCCACCTACTGAAACAACCATACCATGTGGTGTCTCAAGATCGTGGATATCCATTACTCTCTCGTATGTCAACTCGTCGAAATACAATCTGTCGCACATATCATAGTCAGTTGATACGGTTTCTGGATTGTAGTTGATCATAATACCTCTCCAACCAAGATTTCTAATGGTCTGGAGCGCGTTTACACTACACCAGTCAAATTCTACTGAACTACCGATGCGATATGCTCCGGAACCAAGAACAATCACTGATTTGCCATCTTTCTCATAGTCGATATCGTGACAGCAGCCGTTATATGTAAGGTATAGATAATTTGTTTGTGCCGGTACTTCAGCAGCAAGTGTATCTATCTGTTTAACATAAGGAACGATACCTGTCTTCTTTCTGTATGCGCGAACAATGTTTACTCCATCTTCTGTATCGTATTTCTCCTTGAATACAAATCTTGCTATCTGGAAATCTGAAAATCCCATTTGCTTCGCTTGTTTTAGCAAGCCGTCAGGAAGTTCTTCAAGTTCGTCATATTTGCTCAGTTCCTTTGACATCTCAACAATATTGTTGAGTTTGTCTATGAACCATTTGTCAATCTTGGTAAGATTGCACACCTCTTCAACTGTATATCCTTTTTGGAGAGCTTTCGAGATTACGAATATTCTATTGTCAGTAGGGTCGTGAAGAGCTTTGTCAATGTCATTCACAACAATCTCTTTATTACCGACGAATCCGTGCGCGCCTTGGCCAATCATACGAAGGCCTTTCTGAATAGTCTCTTCGAATGTACGTCCGATAGCCATAACCTCACCTACAGACTTCATGCTACTTCCAATCTCACGTGAAACACCATGGAATTTAGAGAGGTCCCAACGAGGAATCTTACATATTACATAATCAAGCGCAGGTTCAAAGAATGCAGATGTTGTCTTGGTAACACCATTCTTCAGCTCTGCAAGACCGAAACCAAGACCGATTTTGGCAGCGACGAAAGCAAGAGGGTAACCTGTTGCTTTAGAAGCCAATGCGGAAGATCTTGACAGACGTGCATTCACCTCAATCACTCTATAATCGTCAGATACTGTGTCAAATGCAAATTGGACGTTACACTCGCCGATGATGCCGATATGTCTTACGATTCTCTTGGCCAATTCACTCAATTTGGCAATATCTGAACTATCCAAACTCTGGCATGGAGCAACTACTATACTCTCTCCAGTATGTATTCCTAGAGGGTCGAAATTCTCCATGTTCGCAACTGTAATACAGTTGTTATATTTGTCTCTTACAACCTCAAATTCAATCTCCTTCCAACCTTTAAGCGATTTTTCTACAAGGACTTGAGGTGAATATGAGAATGATTTCTCAGCTAAGACATTAAGTTCCTCTTCATTGTCACAGAAACCGCTTCCGAGACCGCCTAGTGCATATGCTGCACGGAGGATAACAGGATAACCCAATTCTGCTGCAGCTTCACGAGCCTGCTCAATCGTTTCAACAGCATGTGATTTGATGCATTTTACATTAATCTGATCCATCTGCTCAATAAAGAGCTCTCTGTCTTCAGTATTGATGATAGTCTGAACAGGTGTACCAAGTACTTGTAATTTGTATTTTTCAAGAATTCCAGTTTCATAGAGTTTGACGCCGCAATTCAGGGCTGTCTGTCCACCGAAAGCCAAAAGGATACCTTGAGGATCCTCTTTCTTTATAACTTTTTCAACAAAATATGGTGTGACCGGCAAAAAGTAAATTTTGTCTGCAACACCTTCAGATGTCTGTACGGTAGCGATGTTAGGATTGATAAGGACAGTCTTGATGCCCTCTTCCCGCATAGCTTTGATAGCTTGGGAACCAGAGTAATCAAACTCACCGGCTTCACCGATTTTCAATGCGCCGGAACCTAATATTAGGACTTTTTTCATAGAATTGTCAATCATAGCATCGAAATGAATTTGTCAAACAAAAATGCAGTATCATCAGGGTTACCATTAAACTCTGGATAGAAGTGTGTCCCAAAGAAAGGTTTTGTCTTATGGATGATACCTTCACAAGTTCCATCATTCATATTGGTAAAATACTCGTCCCATTCAGCTGAATTCAATGTAGAGAAATCTACTGCGTAGTCATGAACTTGAGATGTGATATAGCATCTCTTGCTTGAATACATTGAGACAGGCTGATTGGCAGAGTGGTGGCCGCATTTCAGCTTATATGTTCTACCGCCGGCAGCTTTGGCAAGCAAAGCATTACCCAGACACAACCCATAAATAGGTTTGTTTAGCTCCATTGCTCTTTTAATGTTCTTGACAGCATTGTCGCACTGGTCAGGATCGCCAGGACCGTTAGATATAAGCAATCCGTTGTATTGCCCAATAGAACCATCATTGAAATCGTAATTCCATGGAACTCTGATGACCTCGATGCCTCTTTGAGTGAATGCTTCAATTACACCAGGTCTAACTCCACAATCCAAAAGTACAACTCTCTTTTTAGAAGAGCCATAATGAGATACTTCCTTGCAACTGACAACATCGACGAGGTTTTCGCTTTGTGGATTATCAACATCCCATGGCATCTCTTTACCGTTTGGTATAATTCGTCCCAACATCGATCCGCTATCGCGAAGCACTTTGGTTATCTGACGTGTGTCAACCCCATAAATAGCTGGTATCTTTTGCTCTTTCAACCATTGGTCCAAACTTTTAACTGCTCTCCAGTGACTATAGTCAAATGAGTAATCTGTTACAATTAAACCACGGATATGAATCTTGTCATCAATTGCGGGTACTCCATAATTCCCAATCAACGGATAGGTGATACAAAGGATCTGTCCACTGTAAGATGGATCTGTAAGTGCTTCAGGATACCCTGACATGATTGTTGAGAATACGACTTCACCTTCGGCAGGTGCCGTATAACCAAACAAAAAGCCCTGAAATTCAAGGCCGTTCTCTAATTGAAGTGTGGAAAATGTTTTGTCGAAAGATTGCATTGCATCTATTTTTAACCCTGCAAAAATAGTATATTGAATTGATAATTCAATGTACTTTAATGAAAAATTATTAACAACTTATTATAAAAAACGAGAGGATGAAAAATGACTTTCACCCTCTCTTGTTTAATATTGTTATAATGTACTATAGCGGCGCTGATACGATATTCCATCCGGAAGGTACATAATCGATCCAATTGATGTTTGTGTTAGGATTGTATGCAAGTGTACCTGTAGTTGCGCAACCTGAAAGGAAACCATTTAAGTTAGTTCTATCAACTATATCGATCGCCAGTACTGTTATACTATTAAGCGAGATGCAATTGTTAAACATGTTATGATAACAGTATCCATCGAATAGTAATTTCGTAGCTGGAAGAACAGGCGCTTTGATAAGGGAGGTGCATCCTTCGAACATATACTCATAGCAGGCTACTGACAATTGTGTAGCAGGAAGATCAGGTGCTTTGGTAAGAGAAGTACATCCGTTGAACATATTTTGATAACATTGTTCTTTTAAATTAGTAGCAGGAAGCGCAGGTGCTTGAGTAAGAGAAGTACAGCCATAGAACATGAAACGATAGCAATGAGTTCCAAGAATGGTAGCAGGGAGCGCAGGTGCTTGAGTAAGAGACGTACAACCATAAAACATATAATAATAGCACCAATTCTCAAGTTGCAATGCAGGAAGTTCAGGTGCTTGAGTGAGCGAAGTACATCCTTGGAACATGGATGAATAACAGCTATTTGCTAATTGTGTAGCAGGAAGTTCAGGTGCTTGAGTGAGAGAAGTACATCCTTGGAACATGTGTTCATAGCAGCCTTTTGCCAATTGTGTAGCAGGAAGTTGCTTAGGTGCCTGAGTAAGAGAAGTGCATCCTTCGAACATATATTCATAGCACCATTTCTCAAGTTGCAAAGCTGGTAATTCTGGTGCTATTTTAAGTGATGAACAATACTCGAACATCATATCATAACAGCCTTCAACGGCAACCAATGCAGGAAGTTCAGGTGCGGTTTCGATTCTTGTATTAATAAACATATTTTGATAACAATAAGGCGTTAGTTGAGTTGCAGGAAGTTCAGGAGCGCTTCTTAATGAGTAACAGTTATAGAACATACTATTGTAACAGCTATAAGATAGACTTGTCGCTGGAAGGATTAGATCCTTGGCATCTCTAATGTTCATTTCTTCGAATAAGCTGACAAACGCATAATCATTCGCTTCAGTTAACACTGTTCCTGGATTTGAGCCGTCTAGCAAGTACATAATGTTACCGCTGACATCAACCATACCATTCTGAGTTGTAAATGAGTAATAATTTGACCAATCAATAGCGAATCTAGTATTTGGTTTGTCTGCTTTGAAAAATACTCTGTCACCCTCAGCATCTAAAGTGATTTTAGTATTGTCAATATCAAATTTTTCCCATTGCTCTGCATCAGTAGAGTATAATAATGATAATTCAAAATGATCTTTATTAGGTTTCAAATATACAATAGTGCCAGGTTCAACAGCAGTTAAACATAGATATGGGAATCCTGCCTTTTGTGTAACTTTCAGGTGGTAAGTGTAGTCTCCTGTTTTGATATTGATGACAGTGGAACGTTCTTCAGTACTTTTATTTTTAGTAACAGTTACTTTGATGGTTGCATTGCCTGCATAACCGCTTGGCTGTGAAATAGTTACCCAGTCAGTGCCGGTATTTGCAACACTGGCTGACCATTTGTAACTTGTCTTGAAAGAAATTTCCAGTTCTCCGCCTTTATCATCAATACTAAGTTTAGGGACATCAGTAGAATATTTGCCGGATTCGTTAAGGAAATTAGCTCGGCTACTATGATCCTCGCCCAAAATCATTTCGGCGAATGATTTGTTCATTTTCGACTGATTGTCGAGTGATACACACCCAGTCAGTAGTATGAATAAACAAAGAATTAATGAAAAATGTTTAACGAAAGTTTTCATTTTGTGGATATTTGTTATAAATTATTATTCTATACACATTATTTTTGTAAAGTTAATAATAAAATTTCAATTTACAATATCTGGATGTGTAATTTTACTTGGTTTCAATTTTTAAGATAATAATTATATTATAATTAATTTTTTATTGTAGATTTGCAGTCAGCAATGAAATCATACCTACTACATACAACATTCACTGTCACAACCACCACCCCGGTGGGGGTATTATTTCATTTGGCCGTACGTATGCCAAGGTAGCATAACCGGTCTCTTCTTAAACTATCTGATTTCACTTGTTTATTAATCTTGTATCATTGATGATACATATCATATAATATTGTTATGAAACGAATTAAAGTTTTCGCTCCAGCCTCTGTTGCAAATATGGGTTGTGGTTTTGACGTTATGGGAATGGCAATGGATGCTACCGGAGATATCCTGGATGTTTCAATTGAAGATGGCCATGGTCTAGAGATTATTAACAACAGCGGTATCGACCTGCCTCAAAATATAGAGAAGAATGTAATCACTCCTGCAGTGATGTCTTTCCTTGCCGAATATGGCTCTCATATGAAAATCAAGATTATTGTCGAGAAAAAGATTGCTCCTGGAAGCGGTATAGGTTCAAGTGCGGCTTCATCTTCAGCTGCAGTGTTTGCACTCAATGAACTTCTTGGAAGGCCTTTCTCAGATCTTAAACTTGTTGAGTTTGCGATGGAGGGTGAGAAACTGATCAGTGGCGGCGTTGCTCATGCCGATAATGTTGCACCTTCTATCATGGGTGGAGTTGTATTCATTCGTGGGTATAAGCCTCTGGATATAGTTAAATTGCCTGTACCGGAAAATTTCCACTGCTCTGTTGTCCATCCGGACATTATGGTAAGTACAAAGATGGCACGTGAAGTGATGCCAAAAGAGATACCTGTGCGAGATGCTGTAAAACAGTGGGGAAATGTCGGAGGTCTTGTTGCAGGACTAGTATTGGGAGATGTACCTCTTATTGGTAGATCTATGGTCGATGTTGTAGCTGAACCATATAGACGTGGTTTTATTCCTGGGTTTGAAATCTTAAGAGATAAAGTCCTGAAAGCTGGCGCTCTTGCAATGAATATTTCCGGTTCAGGTCCATCAGTTTTTGCCGTCTCTGAAGATGAACAGACAGCAAAGAATATAGCTTCAATTATGAAGGAGCACTTTTCTTTCTTAAATATTAAATCTGATACATATACCGCTAACGTCTCTGAAAAGGGAGCAAGAATATTGTAACACTATGTATTTTTATAGTAATCGTGATAAATCACGCACTTCAAAATTTAATTTAAGGGATGCTGCATTTCTAGGCCTTGCCCCTGACGGCGGTCTTTTTATGCCTGAATACTATCCACAAGTGGATATGAAGAGGGTAGAGGAGTTGGCAGAGATCTCATTTGCAGATATGGCAAGCTATCTGGCTTGTACTATTTTTGGAGATGATGTCAATCCTGAAGAGATTGATGCAATAGTCCGTGATGCTTTCAATTTTGAAGTTCCACTTGTAGAGATCGGAAAAGGTGTAAAGGTGTTGGAGCTATTTCATGGACCTACATTTGCTTTCAAGGATTTCGGTGGAAGGTTCATGGGACGTATGCTTGGACTTCTGAATAAAGGTGGAGACCCGATTATAGTTCTTACTGCCACATCAGGAGATACGGGAAGCGCAGTTGCCCATGGCTTCTGGAAAGTACCAGGTGTTAAAGTCATTGTACTGTACCCTAAAGGAAAGGTTAGTGATTTCCAAGAGGCGCAGATGACTACACTTGGTGAAAATATCTTCCCATTGGCAGTAAACGGAACTTTCGATGATTGCCAGGCACTTGTAAAGGCATCATTCAATAATAAGGATTTAAGGAGCAGAGTCAAGATAACTTCTGCCAATTCCATTAACATCCTCCGTTGGATACCTCAGTCGTTCTACTACTTTTGGGGCTATTGCCAATGGAAGAGACAGGGTGGAGTAGGAGATCCAGATATTGTTGTCCCGAGTGGAAACTATGGTAATATTACCGCAGGTATGTTGGCTTGGAAGATGGGAATGCCGATGAATCGTTTTATTGCAGGTTCAAACGCAAATGATATAGTACCAGCTTTTCTGGAATCAGGTTCTTATAACCCTAAGCCATCAGTCCAGACCGTAGCCAATGCTATGGATGTAGGTGCTCCAAGTAATTTCGAAAGATTACTATATCTGTTTGATGATGATTATTCTAAGATAATCTTAAACGTCAAGGGATACAGTTATAGCGATGCAGAGATAAAGGACGCAATTAAAGAGATTTATGATAATTGTCACTACTTGTCGGATCCTCATAGTGCTGTAGGTTATCTTTCATACAAGGCAGCTGATGCTTCAGGTTTCTATCTCTCTACTGCACATCCGTCAAAGTTCGCTTCTGTTATTAATAACAGTATTGGCTTCAATCCTGAATTGCCTGTAGAATTCAAGAAGATACTTAATCTGAAACGCACATTTGGGCAACTTAATAATTCTGAGGAAGAGCTGGAAAAGTATATCGAGAAGATATAAAAAATTAAATCTGTTTTATATACATGTTGTCCAACGGTACAATTTCGCTGTATTTCATCGTTAAAAGGTGTTTGCGATAAGTTCCAGCAATTTGTCTATTGCTTCTTCCTGTGGTACGCTGCGTAGAACAGGTGTTTTGCCTTTGTAGAGAGTGACTTTGCCGCGACCTTCTCCGACGTAGCCGTAGTCGGCGTCGGCCATTTCGCCCGGGCCATTGACAATGCATCCCATTATGGCGATTCGTATCCCCTTCAGGTGACTTGTGCGACGTTTTACCTCATTGAAGGTCTCTTCAAGGCTATAAAGAGTTCTTCCGCAACCAGGACATGCGATGTATTCTGGTTTAGTAAACCTGCGGCGACAAGCCTGCATCAATTTATCTTTGAAATCCTCGGCTTTATCTTGTGAAATTGGTTGACCATTTATAGTCCACCCATCCAGTGTAAAGTCGTCGATTTTGCAATCAAGAAGATCTGGACCGTATGTGAGTGATGCGGCAATAATGAAATCATTCCAATTGTCAAAATCCCTGCACTCTGAGTGAAGATATTTGACAATAGAGTATCCTGCTGCTATCTCATTTACAGGATTTTCTGTCAATGAAACTCTGATTGTGTCACCTATGCCGTCTTTAAGAAGTGAGCCGATACCGACAGCCGACTTTATCCTTCCTTCATCTGAGTTGCCTGCTTCTGTTACTCCAAGGTGCATAGGGAAGATATATCCAATCTCCTCCATCGCTTTATAGAGAAGTCTGTAAGCATCGACCATTACACGGGTGTTGCTGGCTTTCAATGAAACAACGACATTGAAGAACTCCTTTTCGATACACATCTTGAGCCACTCCATTACAGCCTCTTTCATTGCGAGTGGGGTGTTCCCATAGAGATTTGTAATTCGTTCACCAAGAGAGCCGTGGTTCAGTCCGATACGGATGACTGTTCCGTTTTCCTTACAGATGTCAATAAGTTCCGCAAATTTTCTACATGCATCTTCATGTACTGGGGCGAAATTACCTGGATTGATGCGCACCTTATCGGCAACCTTTGCCACTGCCAGAGCAACATCTGCATTGAAGTGGACATCTGCAACCAGAGGTGTCATAATACCTTCGTTACGAAGTTGCTTTTTGATCTCTTTCAACGCTTCAACCTCTCGCATCCCTTGAGTAGTCAGTCTGATTAGCCCTGCACCGGCTTCAGCCATGGCCTTGCATTGTGCCACAGAAGGTTCGATATCCGCTGTATGCGTATTGCACATTGTCTGGACAATAATAGGAGAGTTATTTCCTATTGTCAATCGATCCGCTATCTTGAATGATATTTTTTTCATAAGTTTACCAAAGATGAATGTACAATCCGCAACTGATCATTATGTTACGTGGATAGCAATAAATCCAGTAAATATCGCTGAATTTATTGGCATGGAAATCACTGCATAACGAGTACTTGTATTCTCCTTTGAGTTGTAATTCAAATGGTTTGAAAATCAACGCCACACCGCCGCCGGCTTCGAGTCCGTAGTCGTATCTGATATCGTAATTGTCGAAGCCTCCCGGTTTGTCGGTTTTCAATTTGTATCCACAATAACCGCCGATCTCTGCAAGAATTCGGAAGCGTGAAACATCAATATGGAACTCGGATAAAACGGGCATCTCAACAATGTCATATGTGTATCCATAATTGGTCTTGGATGATGTAAATCCTTCAGTGCCATACTTGATACCTGTAGTCAACCCAAAATATGGAAGTGAATTCCACATAGAGTTGTAATATGTGTACATAACGGATAGATTCCTATCGAGGAATTCATATCCTGCGCCTATATCAGGTGTACATTTTACGGTACTTATGTGATATGAATATTTGACACCCAACATATGAGTGCTTTTGTATGGCTTAGCCTCTTCAAAGTTCAATATGTTGGAGAAATCGTCATCCAATTCACCGATTACGTCAAACTCTTGTGAAAATGCCGTAAGAGAGAAGAGCAGAGATATAAATAGTATGATTATTTTTCTCATTCAAACATCTCCTTTAGATTAATCTCCTGTTCGATATCCATTTTTTCAGGAATTTCGAATGTTTGATTCCCTGGTGTTACTTCATAGAAGAGTACCTTTTCAGGCTGACGCTTCATCATGAAGTTACCGGCGTCAAAGATGCCATTGTTATTTTTGTCCTCGGTAATCCTCAGTGAATAGGATCCTGCCTTCAGATATGGGAACAGAAGTGATTTGTCCGAATCAATGACATACTTTCTGTATACTTTCGACATCTTGTTATCCATAAGCTCAATGATATAACGAGTTTGGACATCTTGGGCCACAATTGTGAGGATACTTAAATTGTCGCTCTTAGGTATTTGATATTTGGATGACGAAGGATTGTTTGGAAGGCCTTTGAGATTTACGAATGCTCCAGCAGGTATTTGAAGTTCATATTCATAACCCTCTTTCATGGCGTCATCCTGATGGATGATATACCGTCTGATGTCGGTTGAATCTCTCTCTAACGAACATGATAGCGTATCTGTCTGTCCTTTTGGATTTTTGGCCAGAATTCGGATAGAGTCGGCTGATACTGCCAGAGCAGGATAGTCCAATGTAACTGTAGCTCCGTCCTGTTCCATTGTTTCGTCGGATATGTTGATTGAGAGGTTGAAGGTGGTATCAGGAGCTGCATTGGCCTTCTCTTTCATAGCCTTCTTGACATCATCAGGTATTGCTAGTGACAGATTTGTGGTAGAATCTACAAGATTACCAATAGAGTCGGTAGCCATATATGTAAGACGTATCAACAAACTGTCTTCCATTCTGTTTTTTGAATTGATCCAGAAGAGCATACTGTCCTTGGTATCATTCATCTGAGTAATGATTAGGCTGTCTTTAACTCCGACAATCTCGAAATTTTTAATAATGACATCAGCTGCGCTGAATTTCAAGAAGCCGACCTTTTCCTCAATTCTGCCACTGTTCTGTAGATACTGGACACTTTGCAACTCCTTGAAGAGAGTAATATTATACATTGATTCTCTCGCCTTACATCTGGCTGTGTCTTTTATTATGAAAGAACCAAGTTCATAAACAGAGTCATTCACTACCTTTCTCGGTATGATGAGTGTATCGACAAAGGCAATCTGGTCACTATTAGGATCATATTTGTAATCATTGTCTGTATCAGAGAATCCTATCAACTGATATGGGATTGGTTTGACATTCCTTATTAGGAAAAAGCCCCAATCGTCGCTCTTAGTAGCGGCATCCGGCATTACATTGAAACATGCAGAGTCACTCATATCAGAGTATAAGGCGACGAGGAGATTCTTTACAGGTTGCAATGTTTTACTGTCTGTTACTGTACCTGTTACATACATGGAGTCAATAACGTCACCTGTGGAGAATGTATATACAAAACGTGGAGCTACATTACCTTCATTATTGTCAACAAGGGTATTCCCAAAGTCTATTGTGTATGTCTTGTCCGCTTGAAGAGTGTCGTTGAATGAGACAACGATATATTTGTTCTTGATCTTTGTGACAGGTTTCTTTTTTGATGGAGGGGATACAATTATCTCTGAAGCATTTTTTACAATTGTATATTCGTTATATAACAATTGAATCTTACCATCTGTAAGAGGAAAGTTTGTACTGTTGTTTTCCGGTGACACGGATATCAAGACTGGTGGAATAGTATCCTTCGGGCCACCGCTTGGGGGTGTGGTAGTATTGGCGCATGAATGAGAAATTGCGCAACACAGTATGAATGATGTAATTATTGAGAAAATTATCAGTGATCGTTTCATGTGTTGGAAATTTCGTTGCGTTTAACCATTTCTATTCCTTTGATCTCTTTCAGCGTATCAATAATTCTGCCAAGATCATCGGTATTGTGTACGTAAAGCTCTATGGTACCCTCGAAAATCTCATCGTGTGCTTCAATCAAAATCTTTCTGATATTTATGCCAAGGTGCATTGCAAGTGATTTGGTCACTTCACTCAGAATACCTATCCTGTCGATACCCTTGATGCTGATTCCTGCCAAATAGGACATCATGAAGTGCTTGCTCCACTTCGCCGGAACTATTTTGTTGCCATATTTGGATGCCAACCTATTTGCAACTTCACAACTCTTTTTATGAACAACCACACTTCCGTCATCGTCGATAAAGCAAACCACGCTATCTCCTGGAATTGGAGAACAGCATGGGGCAATAGAGAATGACATTGTACCTTCTGTGATATCTTCTGAGAGCAAATAGTCCTCCTTTCTATTGATTTTACCAATGATTTTGGTCGGTTCAAGCAATTTGACACCCCACATCTGGACATTGCGCTTCTCGATATTGGTCTTCAGAATAGTTTCAAGGTTATTGAGGTCGATAAGTCCGCAACCGATTTTAATATAGAGTTCGTCCTTGGTAGTCGCTTTATAATAGTCCTGAAGTTTTTTGATGACACGGGTTTGGACAGGGACACCTACCTCATTCAATTTTGATTCCAATAGAGCGCGTCCCTCTTTAAGGTTGTTCTTACTGTCTGATTTTATCTTGTCTATTACAGCATTGCGAGCTTTTGCAGTAATGAGGAAATCAAGCCATTCACGTTTCGGAACGCCCTTTTCTGAGGTGATGATTTCGACCTGGTCACCATTTGTAAGCTCGTGTGAAAGTGGAACTAATCTTTGGTTGACTTTGGCTGCTATGGCTTTGTGTCCGATGTGAGAGTGAATGCTATATGCAAAATCCAACGCCGTCGCATGTTTTGGAACACTTCTGGCTTCTCCTTTTGGAGTAAATACAAAGATTTCACTCATTGTAAGTTCCTTATGGAAATCGTCGAGGAATTGCAAGGTATTTGCGTCAGGATGTTCTAGTACATCTTTAATCTTCTTGAGCCATGTATCAACTTCGTTTTCAGATTGATAGGTATATGTTTCGCCACTGTATTTCTTGTAGAGCCAGTGCGCTGCGACACCTCTCTCTGCAATCGAGTTCATCCTGTCGCTCCTTATCTGTACCTCTATCCAGTTTCCGTGAGGCCCCATTACGGTAAGGTGTAGTGCTTCGTAGCCATTTGATTTAGGGTCTTTCAACCAATCTCTTGTGCGTTCAGGTTTGTATGAATACAGTTCAGTTATTGCCGAAAAGATTTGCCAGCATTGCTCTCGCTCTGATACTCCTTCTTGTGGCTCAAAAATGATTCTGATAGCGCAGATATCATAAATCTCCTCAAATGGAATATTTTTGGTTACCATCTTCTTCCAGATGGAATATGGAGTTTTCAATCTTTTTATTATGTCAAAACTGAATCCTTTATCTCTCAATACGGCTTTGATAGGGGAGATGAAATAGTTCATTGAATTTTCACTCTCCTGTTTAATCGAGTCTAGTTTCTTCGTGATCTCGGCGAAATCATTCGGCTCTTTCCATTGAAGCCAGATATTCTCCATCTCGGTCTTGATACTGTATAGACCAAGACGATTGGCTAGAGGTATGAAGATATACATCGTCTCACTCAATATCTTGTCACGTTTGTAGTCGGGCATGTATTGGATGGTGCGACAATTATGCAATCTGTCGGCAAGTTTGATAAGGACTATTCTGACATCGTCATTCAGTGTCAAAAGAATACGTTTGAAGTTTTCAGCCTGAAGGCTTTTCACTTCACTCTTGTTGTCATTGTCAAGTGCCGTCTTGATTTTGGTCAACCCATCGACAAGAGTTGCTATCTTATCTCCGAAATGATCTCTAATATCGTCAACTGTGTAGTCTGTATCTTCAACTACATCGTGCAGAAGCGCTGCACATATAGATTTATAACCCAGCCCAATTTCAGAGACAACAATCTTGGCCACTGCTATCGGGTGGAGTATATATGGTTCGCCAGAACGGCGTCTAACATCTTTATGAGCTTCATTGGCGAAGTCAAATGCCTTGAGTATCAATTGATAATGATCCTCATTCGTGCATCTGTCCTTGGCAAGACCCCTCAGGCTTTCAAAATCCCTGTTGATTAATGTGTAATCTTCTTCAGTAAACATAGTAAACTACAAAGTTACATCTTTTTCGCGGCTTATGGAAGATTTTTTTCGTTCATCTCTTTCTCTACCATATTGGCCTCTTGGATTCCATTGGAAAGCATTACTCCGTAAAGTACTATTTGCCAACTGATATTCATCCACATTAGAAAGAGAGGAATGGCAGCGAATGCACCATAAACTGCGCTGGATCTCATTACAAGTAATTGCGTCTTTATGTATAGAAACTGTAGTACTACGAATGCGATTCCGGCAACCAGCGCCGCTTTTAAAGCAGCGGAGTACTGTACTTTGACCATAGGAATGAATTTGTACATCAAAGAAAGTACTACAACGGCTATTCCGTAGAATACGAACCAGAATAGATTTGATGTCAATATTTTAATTTCACTTACAGACTCTTCAATAGCTCCGATGAATTGAAGACAATAACCGAATCCAAATAGAAATAGTCCAAGAATGAATGGTGTGAGGATAAGAATGGTAAGATAACCGCTGAAACTTTTGATTACATTCCTGGTTTTACAGTATCCCCACATTTTATTGAATGATATCTCAATATTCATCAATAATCTCAAAATGAACCATAGGAAGATACATATAGAAACCCATCCAAATACACCATTGGATATGGCTGTAATAATGTTGGATGCCCAATTTTGTATTTGGTTGATAAGTGGTGTACTGGTCGGGAAAGCCTGCTCCAAAGATCCGATTATTATATCATCGAAACCGAAACCTTTGGATACGAACATTATGAATGCGAAGATCGGTACTATTGCCAATGCTCCGAAAAAACTTAATGCTGCCGACTCTCTTGGTATGCCTTTTTGTTGGAAATCCTTTGTTCCCAAGAGTACAACCCTGATAAAATGGACAAATTTATTCTTGATTCGCCCCAGTTCAGAGAAATCACCCTCCCAAATATCATTGGTAAAGAACTTTACAACTTTTTTGTATATGTTTTCTATTGTCTTCAGATTCATTGCATTAACATTTTGTTGAATTCATCTTCCGATATGATTTTTATACCAAGTTTTTCCGCTTTTTTGATCTTTTCCGGTCCCGGGTTATCACCTGCTATGATAAATGAGGTCTTTTGACTTACAGACCCTACATTTTTACCACCATTGGATTCTATTATCTGTTTCAATTCCTCTCTGGAGATTGAAAATACACCAGATATTACAATTGAAAGCCCTTGAAGCTTATCCGATAACTTTTTGGATTCGTTTTCGTCAATGGCCATCTTAAGACCTGCACTCTTTAGCTTCTCAATGATGGATTTATGTCTTTGGTCATTGAAATATGAAATTAGTTCATCAGCCACGATCTCTCCGATTTCATCAATTTCCAGCAGATCATCTCTTGTTGCATCAGCCAATGCATCGATACTCTTGAAGTGAGTTGCCAACATCTTAGCAGTAGTCTCTCCGATGTGCCTTATGCCAAGTGCAAACAGAACTCTCTCAAATGGGACTGATTTTGATTTATCAAGGCTTTCAAGAAGGTTATCTGCCGATTTATCTTTCCATCCATCCAATGTTAACAATTGCTCTTTTGTCAAATTGTACAAATCATCAAGGGTATGTATATATCCCTTTTGATATAGAGCATCCACAGTGGCGTCTCCCAGTAGAATGTCCAACGCTTTTCGAGACCCGAAGTGAACGAATCTGCCCTTGATTTGCGTGGGGCAAAAGTCTATGTTGGGACAGTAGTGCTTAGCCTGTTCCTCGTCTCGAACAAGAGTAGCACCACAATCCGGGCAAGTCATCGGAAAATCTGGTCTTCTGGCGTTGAGAGGTCTTTTTGAACTTTCAATCCCTGTGATTTTCGGTATTATTTCTCCTCCTTTCTCAACATATACATAATCACCTATATGAATATCAAGCAAATCCATTTGATCCTTATTGTGCAGAGATGCTCGTTTGACAACTGTTCCGGAGAGTTGGACTGGTTCAAGATTCGCCACAGGTGTGACTGCACCTGTTCTGCCTACTTGATAATCGATGGAAAGGAGAGGAGTGCAGGCTTGTTCCGGCTTAAATTTATAAGCTGTTGCCCAACGTGGGCTTTTAGATGTGAATCCCAATTGGCGTTGTATGTCAAGTTCGTTGACCTTTATGACGATTCCGTCGGTAGCAAAAGGGAGAGTTTTTCTCTTTTCATCCCAATATTCAATGTATTTGATAGCATCCTCAATTGAATATGCCTTGCGGCTATATGTGGATGTCGGCAGGCCCCATGAAGCAGCTGCTTCAATCGCGTCAATGTGTGTCTTGAATGGGTTGTCATCAGAGATGAAGTGGTAGAGGACACAATCAAGCCCTCGCTCTCTCATTTCAAGAGGGTTCTGTAATTTCAAAGAACCGGATGCTGCATTCCTTGGATTGGCAAATTGAGTCTCTTCATTCTCCTCACGTTCATGATTCAATCTGTCGAATGCCTCGAATGGCATGAATATTTCACCTCTTATTTCAAACTCCTCCGGCCATCCACTACCTGTTAGTTTTTGTGGTATGGATTTGATATTGACCACATTGCGTGATACGTCATCACCTTTTGTCCCATCACCGCGAGTCAAGGCTCTGATCAACTCACCATTCTTATAGGAAAGGCATATAGCAGTTCCGTCAAATTTTAATTCACAAGAGAATGTATATGGAGTTTGAATGGACTTGGCAATTCTGTCATTGAAGTCGAAGAGCTCATCTTTATTGTATGTATTGCCCAAAGAGAGCATTGGATATTTGTGGTTGATCTGAACGAATTCCAAAGATGAAGAGTCAGTTTCAAGGTCGCTGCCGACTTTCTGGGAAGGGGAGTCGCTAGTCTTGAACTCCGGAAACATATTCTCCAATCCCATCAACTCTTGCATCAACATGTCGTATTCGAAGTCGGAAATAGTAGGTGCATTCAATACATAATAGTTGTGATTATGTATCTCCAAATCCTTTCTGATAGAGTTGATACGCTCCTGTGCGGCCTTTTTGGTAATCTTTGCCATCTCTTATTTAATAATATGGAAAGTGTTAAAACAACTTCTCACAAAAATAACGATTTTTACTCAAAAAAGATTAAATTTGCTCGCGATTGAAAAGTCATTAAATTTTAACTCAATAATATTTTAAAAGATGAAAGAATCAGTTATCATTTTGACAGGTGGCGGTCCTGCTCCTGGAATGAACACAGTTGTTGGAAGTATTGCAAAAGCTTTTTTGGCTAATGGTTACAGAGTACTTGGCCTCCACGGAGGTTACTCAGGTCTATTCTCTCCAAATCCAAATTTCGAAGAGTTGAATTTCGTTCTTGCTGACACAATCTTCAAAAGAGGTGGTTCATATCTTATGATGAGCCGTTTCAAACCTACTCAGGAAGATTTCGACAAAAACTTCAATCTAAAACTTTTCCAGGATAACAATATCAAACTTCTTGTTACTGTCGGTGGTGATGATACTGCTTCTACAGCTAACCGCGTTGCTAAATTCTTGGTTGCTAAGAGCTATCCAATCCATAATATCCACGTTCCAAAGACTATTGATAATGACCTTCCATTACCAATGAACACTCCTACATACGGTTTCAACTCAGCTAAGGCTGAAGGCGCTCACATCGCTGCTACTGTATATGAGGATGCCCGTACATCAGGTAACTGGCTTATCGTAGCTGCTATGGGACGTAGTGCAGGTCACCTTGCACTTCACGTAGGTGCTGCTTGCCACTATCCAATGATCATCATCCCTGAGATGTTCAACAAGAGTGAGATCACAATTGATAAGATTATCAAACTTTCTATCTCAGCTATCATCAAACGTGCTATTATGGGTATCCCTTACGGTGCTATTATGGTATCAGAGGGTGTATTCCACAGCTTGAGCGATGAAGAGTTGAAGGCTACAGGTGTTCACTTTACATATGACGATCACGGTCACCCAGAGCTTGGTAAGATCTCAAAGGCTGTTATGTTCAATGACATCATTGAAAAAGAGCTTAAAAAGATCGGTATGAAGGTTAAATCACGTCCAGTAGAGATCGGTTACGATGTACGTTGCCAGGATCCTATCGCATTTGACTTGACATATTGCTCACAACTTGGTCTAGGCGTTTATGAACTATTCAAGAAGGGTGAAACCGGTTGTATGGTATATGTAGATCCAATGGGTCAAATCAATCCTCTATATCTAACTGACCTTCAGGATGAAACTGGTAAGATTCCACCAAGATTGGTTGATATTGAAGGCGATATGGCACAGGTATTCTACAAATACGTTTGCCACTATATAACTGAAGCTGATTACGCTGCTGCAAAAGCATACGTACCAGATCCTGAAGCATACGACTTCAAGAAGATTTTGAATTGGTAAAATTTATCATATACCAAATGTTAGTAAGAGCCTTCGGGAAACGTAATTGCGTTCCCGGCGGCTCTTTCGATATTAATGGCAGCGGTAAATTCAATGATATCACTGATGCTGTATTACGCAAATACAAGACTCTGTCAATTGGGGCTATGTGGTATACCGGTGTCATTTCCCACGCAACCAAGAGCTCTTTTCGTGGCGTTCCTGATTGCAATAAGGCCATAATAAAAGGGGAAGCAGGATCTCCCTACGCTATTCGTAACTATTTTGATGTCGATCCAGCACTGGCTGTCAATCAAGACAATAGAATGGCAGAATTTGAAGCTCTCGTCTCTAGAACGCATAAAGCCGGGATGAAAGTTGTCATAGATTTTGTTCCAAATCATGTTTATAGAGAGTACAAATCCTACTTCAAGGCCGAAAATTTCTATATATTAGACGGGCCTCTCCATATGCCGTCAAATATATCGGATCAATATTATGAAAATCCAGCAAAAGCGACTGGAAATACCTTCTCTACCTATTTGACCGAGAATGATTGGTATGATACCATAAAGCTGAATTATGAAAACCATGATACTTGGACCAAGATGTTGGACATTCTTCTTTTCTGGGTATCAAAGGGTGTTGATGGATTCCGTTGCGATATGGTTGAGCTTGTCCCTTCCGATTTTTTTAAATGGGCTTTTGAAAAGGTTAAGGAGTTGTATCCTAACATCTTTTTCATCGCAGAGGTCTATTCCAAAGATAATTTTCAAAAATATCTCGAAGCGGGTTTTGATTTACTCTATGATAAATCTTGTTTCTACGATACGATAAAGGCTATAGTCCAAGGTAATGCTCAGGCAAGATCCCTGACAGATCAATGGCAATTCCTTGGCGATATGCAACCTAGAATGTTAAACTTCCTTGAAAACCATGATGAGGTTAGAGTGGCTTCTGATTTTTATGCCGGCAGTGGGAAGGCGGCTTATGCTCCATTGGCTGCTTCTCTTCTTTTCAATACTTCACCATTCATGATATATATGGGACAAGAGTTCGGCGAAAGAGGTATGGAGAGTGAGGGTTTCAGTGGAGTGGATGGGAAGACATCTATTTTCGATTACTGTATTGTACCTTCAATAAAAAGATGGCTTGAAGATAAGCTCAGTTTAGACGAGAAGATTGTCTATAAGGAGTATCAACGGATTTTAAAGATTGCAACAGCTGATGCTATTTTCTCAGAGGGGAAGACATATGATTTGATGTATGCCAATCCTACCTCTGAATATTTTGATGGATCTAAACAATTTGTCTTTATGAGAGGATTCGGATCATCAGCTATGATAGTTGTCGTCAATTTCTCCAATAAGCCAGTAACTGTCAAAGTTACTATTCCGCAGGAAGCATTCAGCTTCTTCAACATCAATCGCCATACGTCAGAAGTGGTGGTTAAAGTAAATTCAAAAGATTATACAAGATTGGATGTTTCAGAATAATTTGCTAAATTTGAAGGTTATGGCGATTGTTCGCTTTATTTCTAATTAGCAAAAGTTATGAAGAATATTCTCATTACAGGTGGTGCAGGATTTATAGGATCTCATGTTGTCCGTCTGTTTGTAAATAAGTACCCTGATTATCAGATTGTCAATCTGGATAAATTAACTTATGCTGGGAATCTTGAAAATCTGAAAGATATTGAGAACTGCCCGAATTATCACTTTGAGAAGGGCGATATCTGTGATATAGAAACAGTTAGTTCTCTCTTTAGAAAATATGATATTGATAGTGTCATCCATCTCGCTGCTGAGAGTCATGTGGATAGGAGCATAAAAGACCCGTTCACTTTTGCAAAGACCAATGTGATAGGTACTTTGAGTTTGCTTCAGGCTGCGAAGGAGTATTGGTTGGAGAGTGGAAAAATGCCACAGTGCGGGGCATGCGATGATGGTCTTTTCAGACCAGGATGCCTTTTCTACCATATTTCAACTGATGAGGTGTATGGCGCACTTGAAATTACAAATTCACAAGGTGGTGATGAACCAGGTGGCGGTCCTTTCGGCGAAGAGTTTTTCACAGAAGATCGGAAATATCAGCCTCACTCTCCATACAGTGCATCCAAGGCTTCATCTGACCATTTCGTCAGAGCTTTCCACGATACTTATGGACTTCCGATTGTGTTGACCAATTGTTCGAATAATTATGGCCCATACCAATTCCCTGAGAAACTTATTCCTCTTTTCATAAATAATATCCGTCATCAAAAACCTCTTCCTGTATATGGAAAAGGTGAAAATATCCGAGATTGGTTATTTGTAGAGGATCATGCTCGTGCCATTGATGTCGTATTCCATAATGGTAAGATAGGTGATACTTATAATATCGGTGGTTTCAATGAGTGGAAAAATATTGATTTGATAAAGGTCATTATCAAAACAGTGGATAAAATCCTTGGGAATCCGGAAGGATTCTCACTTCCACTAATTACTTACGTTACTGATCGCGCAGGACACGATTTAAGATATGCTATTGATTCATCGAAATTGAAGAATGAACTCGGATGGGCTCCGTCGCTTCAGTTTGAAGAGGGGATTGAGAAGACTGTAAAATGGTATCTTGATAATCAGCAGTGGATGGAGAGGATTACTTCCGGCGAGTACGAGCATTATTATCAAGATATGTACGCTAATAGATAATGATAGATTTCATATTTAAAAATAATATTTGTGAGAGACGCTCTTCCTTCGTAAATGCGTCTCGAATAAATATTATTTTTAATAATAGAATAATAATCTGATAATTATATTTGCTCAGGAGACATAGGATTAGGGGAGAGTCTCCTTCACAAATATAATTATCATATGAAATTAATAATATTTTATGGATAGAATTAATGATAAGTAAAAACGATATAAAGTTGATTCGATCTCTGTCGCAGAAGAAGTTTCGCGATGAGACTGGATTATTTGTGGCAGAGGGTGATAAGATTGTTGATGAGGCGTTGCATTCCAAATTTGAAGTTGTGAATGTCTATCGTAAAGATGAGATAGGAGAGGATGCAATGTCTAGAGTTACTAACTTGTCATCGCCTTCTCCATCTTTGGCACTTATCAAAAAACCATCTCTACCGTCAGAGTCTGACATTGAAAAAATAATCTCTACCAAACCATTGGCTCTGGCTTTGGACTCACTTAGGGATCCTGGGAATGTCGGTACGATAATAAGACTGGCTGATTGGTTTGGCATTGATGTTATCTTCGCATCACACGATACAGTTGATATTTTTAATCCAAAAGTAGTCCAGGCTACTATGGGTGCAATTTTCCGTATTAAATTCATTTACTGCGATTTAGATACTGTCATAGATAGTTTTAACTCTCTGAGAATGAAAATTTACGGTACCTTCCTTGATGGTGATACAATTTATAACAAAGATTTGGACTCTTCCGGTCTTATAATAATGGGTTCAGAAAGTAATGGTATTTCAGATGCAATAGCATCCAAGATAACCGATAGACTGTTCATTCCACCGTATCCTTTGGGAGCTGAGACATCAGAGTCTCTCAATGTCGCAATAGCAACAGCAATAACTTGTTCAGAATTTAGAAGAAGATAGTGAAGCGAGTTTTTCTATATTTCATTTTGGCTATTATATTGGCAAGTTGTAGTACAACACGTGTATTACAGAGTGATCAATACCGTTTATCTGAGAACAACGTTACCATTCTTAACGACAAATCCTATAAAGCATCATCCCTTCAACCATATATCAAGCAGGAGGCTAACACTTATTTCATTGGACAATGGAATCCTTTTTTATATGTTTATAACTGGAGTGATGGCAATGATACAAAATGGGATAGATTTGTAGAAAAGTTGGGCACAGCGCCTGTTGTATTTGACTCTACATTGGTTGACAGCAGTATTTCAGGGATGCTCTCGCATCTTGAATATCAAGGTTATTATGGTTCAGACATATCTTCATCAATCATAAAGAAGAAGCAGAAAGCAAAGGTCGACTATCAAGTGAATCTTGGTAAACGCTATCGTATAAATGAAATCAATTTTGATATAAAGGATTCACTACTTGCTGCGCTTATGCTTCAAAACATTGGCGAAAGTATTATTAAGCCAGGTGATTATCTCACACAGGAACTACTTGAAAATGAATCGGAAAGGGTTGCGAAAATTTTCCGTAACAATGGCTATTACGGGTTTACGAAGAACTACTTCTTCTATTACGCCGATTCCACTACTGTACCAGATAAAGCTAATATTATAGTTAAATTGGAGGATTATACTACCAATGAAACTCCAGAAGCAGCAAGGCCTCACCGTCAGTATACAATCCGTGACGTTCAGATACTTCCACAAAAAGGTTTGAAAGTAAGGCCATCTTTCCTTACTGCACTTAACAGAATTGAACCGGGGGCGAAATATAGTGAAGATGATATTAATAATACATACGAAAGGTTTTCGAGTGTACGTCTGTTCAGTACTGTAAATATCCAACTAGATGAAGTTGATTCATCACAGGTCGATTGTAAAATAATTCTTTCTCCATCTAAATTGCAGAGTATCAAGATGAATCTTGAAGGTTCGGCAAATTCGACAGGGCTGTTCGGCGTTGCTCCTTCGTTATCTTATAATCACAAAAATATATTTGGAGGAGGGGAACAACTTTCTTTAAGTTTCCGTGGTAACTTCCAATTTAAGTTGAAGGATAATACCCGTTCTAACGAGTTCGCTGTATCCTCGTCACTGTCATTCCCTAAATTCATACTGCTACCTAATACTCTATTTGATCAGAATGTTCCACGCACAGATGTATCATTAGGATTCAATTATCAAATGAGACCGGAATATACTCGTGATATCATCTCTACTTCAATGGGTTACAGCTGGAATTATAAGAAGAAATACTATTATAATCTATATCCTCTTCAGGTAAATATAGTCCGTATTTTTAACTTGAGTGATGATTTTTACACAAAATTCAACGATCCATATTTCTATAATGCATATACCAATCACTTCGATATAGGCGCAAGCTTCAATATGCTTTATACAACCGATCCATCTGCAAATCCGAAGAAATCATACTTCTATTCCAGATTTGAGGGTGATATATCAGGTAATATGTTAAGCTTGTTCAATGATGCTTTCGCTCAATCCGAATCTGGTCAAAGAACTATATGGGGTATCCCATACTCTCAATTTGCAAGAGCACAAGTCACTGTAGGTAGAACTTTGTTCTTTGGCCACCATAATAATATTGCCATAGCGACACGTCTGTTAGCTGGAGCTGGATTGGCATATGGGAATTCATCGGCTTTGCCTTTTGAGAAATTATTCTACGCAGGTGGTGTAAGCAGTTTGCGAGGGTGGCAGACGAGGTCTGTAGGTCCTGGAAATGCTCCGTTGGATCACTCTTTTTCTATTGCAAACCAGACTGGTGATATGCACTTGGAGGCAAATGTTGAACTCAGATTCCCTCTTTTCTGGAAGTTGAACGGAGCGTTGTTTGTCGATGCAGGAAATGTATGGAATCTGAACTTTGATGGCAAGGATATTCCTGAAGATTCCAAAGGATGTTACTTCTCATTTGAGAATATGCTCCAAACTTGCGCTATGAGTCATGGATGTGGATTACGCCTTGATTTTGATATGATTCTTGTTCGTCTGGATTTGGGTATCAAGAGTTATGATCCTGTCTCAGCGTCGTGGAGATCTCTGAAGCAATGGTTTGACAGTGATGGCTTTGCATTCCATTTTGGTATAGGGCTACCATTCTAATTTTATACTTCAAATCATAAATAATACAGCCAATAAAGACGCAAGGGTTAGGTTAAGCGTCTTTATTGGCTGTATTATTTAGGATTGTTTATGGTAAATGCTTTATTTGAAAAGCCTTTGTGCAAACATTGTCAAATACAATCTCCAGTTACGCCAGATGTGGCCACCTTCACTCTCGAAGTATTCGTATTTGCCTGCGAAACCATTTTCATCAAGTTGTTTCAGATAGTTTTGGTTGGCAGTGTATAGAAAATCTGTTTTACCAATTGCGATGAAATATAGTTTTGGTTTAGCATTGAACTGTGCTGTCAGTTTCTCAATCTTATTGTTATATGCATCTGCACCGCATTGGTCTGCATTGGTAAATGCTGAAGAGAATAGACCTACATAGTCAAATGAAGTAGGGTAGTTCATTGATATGTAGCATGAGTGGAAACCACCCATTGAAAGACCTGCAATAGCACGACTGCTCTTCTTGGCGATTGTGCGGTATTGGCTGTCAATGAATTTTATGATTTCACCGAATGTAGGTTCGTATGTGCCGTCCATAGAGTGTGCGCTGTATGGCTGATACATTCCTTCGCCACTCTCACCTGGAGCACTTTGGTGCATGGTATTGCCGTTAGGGATGACAACAATCATAGGTTCAGCTTTACCTTGAGCTACCAAATTGTCAATGATTTGAACAGCACGGCCAGTTGAAAGCCATGACTCTTCATCGCCACCCATTCCATGAAGCAGGTAAAGAACAGGATATCTCTTGTTTTTATTCTTTGGATTGTTGTATTCAGCTGGAGTGTAAACAGAGATGCGTTTGTCCATATTCAGCATGTTGCTGTGATACCAAACTTTAGATAGTGTGCCGTGAGGGACATTCTGGTTCAAATAGTAATCTCCCTGACCGCCTGGAACAATGAAGTATGGGAATTGATTCTGTACATCTCTCTGGACATATGCATTGTTAGGGTCAATCAAACCGGTCATACCATCGATAATGAATGTATATGTGTAAAGTTCACTTGCCAATGGCTCTGAAGTGAATTCCCAAATTCCGTCCTCATTCTGAACGAGATTGGCAACTCCTGCTGATTCTGATACGCCACGTGCTGTTTGAGTCTTTTGTGTTGGTAGGAAGTCACCGGTCACTTGAACGGTACGAGCTTTTGGCGCACGGTAACGGAAAGTAACTGTGTTGTCCGGATTTATTTGAGGAGAGACAATCTGAGTCCTTCCTGCGAAGATGTTTTGTTGCGCATAAGCAATTGAGCAAATTGCAACAAGAGATAATAAAGTCAAAAATCGTTTCATAGTTGATGAATATATTTGTTGTAATTTAAATACTAGTTCAAGATACAAACTAGAGCGGCTGCAAGAGATGTATTTGCTTGGAAAGTAGCAAATGACTTGTTGTCATTATCGTCTGTAACAAATTGATAGTGAGGATTGATTACATAAGCACGGTCGGAATCGTCATATTCGACAGTACATTTATAATATTTATCGAGATATTGGGGGACGATCTCTGATATGGAATCGAAAATGTCCTGACGCTCAAATACTGAGAATTTTTGGTAAGGATTTGCCATGTTGGCAAGCTCTAAATTCAGAAGATTTGCTTCATTTCTTGATCTTGAAATGTCGCGGTATGTATGGCAGCCCTCTTGACCATCGAAAAGGAGAAGTCGAATAGAGTTGTTTCTGCGGACTTTTGCCTTTTTCAAAGTCTTCATAATCTCTATTGCAGATACACATGCAGTAGGGTCGCTAAGGGGAGCCGAAATTATGATAGCTTGATTTTTCTTGTTTTTTCCAGGTATTTCTGCAATCAAATTCTGGCAATCCTTAGGACCGGTAAGGGTATCTTCGATTGAGAAATCCTGTGTCCACATATCTTCGATTTTGATCTTCTTTGACAGGATGTAGCTGTAATATTCCACTATTTCATCATCGGCAATAGTTGGCGCTTTATCAAACAGATCCTTTAGGTCGCTATCTTTTTCGATATAGTTATAGATATTGCCAATCTGTTGATCCATAGAAACTTTCACACATGAACAACTTAAAAATAGAACAACAGCAAATAGAAGTGAATAACTTTTTTTCATCAGTATTTATTTTAATTTTTAAACGTGGAAATCTTTTCAAAAATTGTTCCAAAATGATTACTCAATAGTAATCAATTCATATTCTCTCGTACCAAGACCTATTTTTTCGCCATGCTCGACACCGGCTTGCCAATTAGTGTCAGGGTGGATGAGTTTCCAGTGATCTTTATCGCATACACAAGTCTCTTTTACATAACGATCTGTAACTGTATTACTGTTAGTTAAGATTGGAGTGTTGTTGACAAGGTCACAACATGCACAATCCAATGCTACTGGATCGAATGAGGCTGCCATTCCTATATTTGGTATTACTGGAACATCATTATAACACCAGCAGTCACACTCAGGAGATACGTCCATTATAATAGCTATGTGGAAATTAGGTTTGTCTTTTACAACAGCCTTTGCGTATTCAGCTATTTTGCAGTTTAGAATGTTCAATTGTTCGTCACGATCAGCAACAGCTGCTTCAAATTGACAAGTTGCAACGCATTGGCCACATCCGATGCAGATCTCTTTATTAATGAAAGCCTTATGACCAGGTGTGAAGATGATTGCATGTTGAGAACAATTCTTGGCACACATTCCACAACTGCGACAATTGTCTTGATTGATGTATGGCTTGGAGCTGCAGTGCATCTCTTTTTTACCAGCGACACTTCCGCTACCCATACCTAGATTCTTCAGCGCCCCACCGAAACCGGACATTTCATGCCCTTTTACGTGTGAAATGGATACAATGGCATCTGCTTCAGCAATAGCTGATCCGATTTTAGGAGCAGGACAATATTGTCCGTCAACAGGTATTTCAATATAGTCAAGTCCCTTCAAGCCGTCGGCTACAATAAATTGTGTGCCAATGCTTAATGGAGAGTATCCGTTACCCATTGCACTATCCATATGCTCAATGGCATTGTTACGTTTACCAGTGTATAAAGTATTGCTATCTGTAAGGAATGGTTTTCCACCAAGTTCTTTTATAATCTTTACGATAGTCGCTGAGTAATTTGGACGTAGATAGGCCATGTTGCCAGGTTCCCCACAATGCATTTTAATCGCAGTGAATTTGTCCTTGAAGTCGATGGTTTCAATGCCTGCTGCTTTTACCAATTTCTCCAATTTTTGGATCTGGTTCAACTCCGGATTGGTCCTAAATGAGGTGAAGTAAACTTTTGATTTCATATCTATTTGATTTATTATTATCTAGGTAATTAGTTATTGAAAAGGGTTGCCTTATCGTATCAAAGTTAATACTATTTTTGATTTTATTGTTATCTTTACAATGTTATAGTTTCAACAAATCTATGTGGAGAAAAATCTGCGCTTTTATACTTAAAATTTTCGGATGGAAAGGTGTTGGTGAAGTTGTTCCGGAAAAGAAGTGTATCATTCTTGGCGCACCACATACGTCGATTTGGGATTTTCCTATTTCATATCTGTATTATACATCTATTGGTGGGAAAGGTCGAATAATGGTTAAAAAAGAGTTCTTTTTTTGGCCGATGGGACCCATTCTTCGTAAATTGGGTGCAATACCTGTTGATAGAAAGAATCCTACTGCGCTGATGGTCAGTATTATACACGAGATGAACAAGTGTGATACCTTTCACCTTTGTCTCTCCCCCGAGGGGACTAGAAAGCCTATGAAAAGATGGAAAACAGGGTTCCATTTAATTGCAAAAGAGGCAAATATCCCTGTCTATCTTGGCTATTTCGATTGGTCGAAGAAAGAGGTTAGCAGAGGAGAGAAATTTGATATTACTGATGATGCAAAAGCTGATATTGCATCAATACAACTGATATATGAAAATATGCATATTGGGGCGAAACACCCTGAGAAATATATTACTGGCTGACAAGTTTTTTTTTGTTACATCAATGATTAATAAATATGGAATTTAATTATAATGAGATTGAGGTGACTCCCATTGATAATTTCAAGGGAGGGGAGAAGTATATCAATGCACAGATGTTTTTCGATGGTTCTGTCAGGATTCTAAGGGCATCCCTTATTCCAGGTGCATCGATAGGTCTTCATAAGCATGAAACAAATAGTGAGGTGATATATATCATTTCAGGTCAGGGTAGTGTCATCATGGATGGAGAACGGTCGACTATTACTGCAAATAGCAGTACATATTGCCCTAAAGGACACGAACATACATTAATTAATGATAGCAATGAAGATCTTCATTTCATTGCAGTTATTGCGGAACAATAATGAATAGAAAAGAGACTCCTGTTCTGCTGCTTACCGGATACCTAGGCAGTGGGAAGACGACAATGGTTAATCATATACTGACCAATAAACAGGGTATCAAATTTGCAGTTATTGTCAACGATATTGGTGAGGTTAATATCGATGCCGATTTAATCCAGAAAGGAGGTATCGTCGGTAAGAAAGACGAAAGCCTAGTCGCTCTACAGAACGGCTGCATCTGTTGCACATTGAAGATGGATCTGATTGAACAGATTGCAGGTATCATCGATACAAATCAATTTGATTATATAGTGATAGAGGCAAGTGGTATATGTGAGCCTGAACCGATTGCCAGAACTATATGCTCCATCCCTCAATTAAAAGGTACATACACTAAAAATGGAACTCCACGACTGGATTCAATAATCACTGTAGTTGATGCATTGAGGATGGAGAGTGAGTTCGATTGCGGTAAAGATCTTCAGAAAGACAATCTTGATGAAGATGATATTGAAAATCTTCTGATTCAGCAGATTGAATTCTGTAATATAGTTGTTATTAACAAGGCGTCTGAGGTGACCCCTGAACAGTTGGGGCGATTGCGTGAAATCATTAAGAACCTGCAGCCTGATGCACGTATCATAGAGTGTGATTATTCAAGAGTGCCACTTGAGTTACTTCTCGATACTCATTTGTTCTCATATGATTCAGTTTCCGGCTCTGCTGGATGGGTAAAGGCTCTTGAAGGAGCCGTTGATGAGTCTCAGGAGGAGGAAGCGCATAGTCACGGACATCATCATGACGATGATGAAGACGATGACGACGACCACGAACATAAACATGAACATGAACATCATCATGACCACGAACATCACCATCATCATGATGGAGAAGGGGAAGTGGAGGAGTATGGTATAGGTACGTTTGTTTATTACCGTAGAGATCCATTTGATTTAAATAAATTTGATCATTATGTAGCTAAAAAATGGCCTAAAAACATTATCCGTGCAAAGGGTATTTGTTATTTTGAAGATGAGCCCGATATGTCATATATGTTTGAACAGGCTGGTGTCCAGAAGCAAATAAAGGAGTGCGGACAGTGGTTTGCTACTGCTCCTCGTGAAGAATTGATTCAGATGATGTTACAAGATCCATCTATTGTAAAGGATTGGGATGATACCTACGGTGACCGTATGGTCAAACTAGTCTTTATTGGTCAAAAAATGGATAAAGAGAAGATTGTTGAAGATTTAGATAATTGTTTGGGGAAGTACTAATATGAAAGAGAATATACTTCAAGATATAATTTCTATAGTTAGAGAGTCGTCTCTGATATTGAAACAGAATTACGATGTTACCATCAAAGGTGGGTTCGCAAACATCGTTACCAGTGCGGATGTCTCCATCCAGAATTTCCTGTATGAGAAACTCTCCAAATTGGTTCCTGGAAGCGGGTTTATATGCGAAGAAGAGAATGTATACGACCCCGGACATGAATATGAATGGATAATCGACCCTATTGACGGTACGACAAATTTTGTCAGGCAATTAAGGGAGTCATCTATTTGTGTTGCTCTTGCCCACAATGGCGAGGTGATTATGGGTGTCGTTTATAATCCATTTAAAGAGATGATGTTCAGCGCAGAATTAGGGAAGGGGTCTTTCCTTAATGGAGAACCAATCCATGTGTCTGACCGAGTATATGAGAATAGTCTATATTTCACAGCATTATGTCTTTATAGGAAACAATATGCCCCATTGTGTATGAATGTATTGAAGGAGGTCTATCAGGATGTATGTGATTTTAGAAGATTCGCATCCTGTGCTTTGGAGATATGTTATTTGGCAATGGGATGTGGAGAGCTATTGTTTGAAATACGTCTATTGCCATGGGACTTTGCCGCAGCGGCACTGATTCTTAGAGAGGCAGGTGGATGTTGCTGCTCTCTTCATGGTGGAAAATTGCAATATGAAACGCCAACTCCATTCATTGGTGCCAACTCTAAAGAGAACCTTGAAAAACTATCTGCTATAGTTAGTAAGAATATACCTGAAGTACCATATAAAAATTTTGAATAATCCTGAAATGTTCAGAATATGATAAAAGTATTTTGTAAAAACACAAACTCATATAGAGATTTTGAAGAGGGAACATCACTCCTTGATATAGTTGATCAATTTGAATTTGAAAAACCTTATCCAATACTTGCTGCAAAAGTCAATAATGTAGCTCAAGGATTGAAGTATAGAATCTATAATAGTCGAGAGGTCGAATTCCTAGATTATACAGCTTATATAGGTCGCGATTTCTATTGCAGATCTCTCTGTTTCCTTTTGTGTAAAGCGATACATGATATACTTCCGAATAGTGAGATAATGCTTCGCAGACCCATTGCCAAAGGTTATTACTGCTCAATTGAGAAAGAGGATAAATCACCTGTCAATCAAGATGACGTTAAGGCCATAAGGTGCCGTATGAATGAACTGGTAGGTGAGGATTTGTCCTTTAGAAGACATGAAGTAAGGATAGAAGAGGCAATAGAAAAGTTTAAAGAACTAGGTTACGATGATAAAGTTAAACTTTTAGAAACTTCTGGACAGGTTTATATCTCATATTATACTTTAGGTGACACCGCAGATTATTTTTACGATGAACTAGTTCCATCATCAGGATATTTGAAGGTTTGGGATTTAAGTCAATACCAGACAGGTCTTTTGTTAAGAGTACCTGACAGACACCATCCTGAACGCCTAGCTCCATTCTTGGATCAACCCAAAACATTTGGTGTACTATCTGAAAATGTTAAATGGAACGAAATAATGGGATTGGAGACGGTTGGTGATGTCAATAAAGCAATCGAAAATGGCAATGCGTCTGATTTGATTCAGGTTGCAGAGGCTCTTCAAGAGAAGAAGATTGTTCAGATTGCAGAGGAGATTAATACTCGTTTTCGTGCTGCTAATCCAGTGAAGATTGTTCTTATTACTGGACCGTCCAGCAGTGGAAAGTCCACTTTTTGTAAACGTCTGAGTGTTCAACTCAAGGCTTGTGGACTACATCCTCTATCTTTCTCAACGGATGATTACTTTGTAAACCGGGTTGAGACCCCAAAATTACCTGACGGTAGTTATGATTTTGATAACTTTGAAACAGTCGATCATGATGCACTTCAAGCTGATGTTTTGAAGTTGCTTGATGGAGAAACCGTTCAAGTTCCTGAATTTAACTTTGTTACAGGTATTAGAGAGTATAATGGCAAGACTCTTAAATTGGAAAAGGATTGTATATTGTTGATTGAGGGTATCCATGCCTTGAATCCACAGTTGACAGACAAGATAGAAGAGTTTAAAAAATTCAGAATTTTCATCAATACGATAACCAGCATATCTTTAGATAATCACAATTGTATTCCTACAAGTGATAACAGATTATTACGTAGGATTGTACGTGATTTTAACAATGGATCCTTCTCGGCTAGAGAGAGTATCAAGAACTGGCCAATGGTTCGTAGGAATGAGGTAAAGTGGATCTATCCTTACCAAGAGAGCGCTGATGTTATGTTTAATTCTGTCTATCTGATTGAATTCGCTGTTATGCGTCCACATGCTGAAACTATTTTAAGGACAGTTCCAAAGAATTGCCGTGAGTATTCAGAGGCATACAGACTATTACATTTTTTAAGCTATTTTACTCCAGTCTCTGATAGAGAAGTTCCAAAGACTTCACTTATCAGGAGTTTTATCGGATAACAATCATGGTACATTTTGACACAGATTACATGGCAGGTGCTCTTCCAGAGGTGATAGAAGCACTTGTAAAGACAAATTTAGAAATGACCCCCGGTTATGGCAGTGATGAATATTGCGCTAAGGCTAAAGATCTAATCAGAAATGCATGTGGGGACCCATCGCTTGATGTCTGGTTCTTAGTAGGAGGTACTCAAACCAACAGCACAATAATAGATGCAGTACTTGGACATCATGAGGGTGTCCTATCAGCCGAAACAGGCCATATCAACGTACATGAATCAGGCGCTATCGAAGCTACTGGTCATAAGGTTCTTACACTACCATCATATCAAGGTAAGGTGTCACCTAAAGATGTAGAAGATTTTATTAAGAATTTCTATGCAGATGATACTTACGAACATATGGTGGCTCCTGGTATGCTTTATATTTCTTTCCCTTCAGAATATGGTACTTTGTATTCAAAAGATGAATTGAAAGAGTTGAGTAGAATCTGTCATGAAAATGGAATAAAACTCTTTTTGGACGGAGCTCGTCTAGGATATGGATTGGCTGCATCTGATATCACTCTTGCTGAAATTGCACAATTGGTAGATGTATTCTATATCGGGGGTACAAAATGTGGGGCTATGTTTGGCGAAGCTGTTGTCGCAAAGAGTGGATTGCTTAATCACTTCCTTCCACTTATTAAACAACATGGAGCCCTCCTTGCTAAAGGAAGACTTCTTGGCGTGCAATATCAGGCCCTTTTTACAGATGATTTATATTTTAAGGCCACTGCATCAGCGATTACGCTGGCAATGAGATTGAAGGAGGGATTTGTTAAGATGGGATACAAACCATTCATCGATTCTCCAACTAATCAACAATTCTTCGATCTCCCTAATATAGTGATCGATAAACTACAGAGCGTTGCTACATTCGAATTCTGGGGACCACGTGGTGCTGAAAGCAGTCGAGTTAGATTTGTTACAAGTTGGGCAACAAAGAGTGAAGATATCGATGTTTTGTTGGGGGCTCTATAGCAGAGATCCGATCTGGAAAACGATAAAAGCCATAACCCATGCCAGAATCAGCGAGTTAACTACACTGAAGATGGCCCATTTCTTTCCTATTTCACGGTTGAGAGTTGCGATTGTAGCAATGCATGGGAAATAGAGAAGGACGAATATCATAAAAGCCATTGCTTCAGCCGCTGTCACACCTCCATTTGTCTGCAAAGCCTCTGTCAACGATGTCTCATCTTCAGTGTGGTACAGAATACCCATTGTACTGACGATTGCCTCTTTAGCAGGCAGGCCGGTAAGTAGGCATACATTCATCTTCCAATCAAATCCCAAAGGTTTCATTACTGGTTCAATTGTTTTCCCAATCATAGCCAGGTGTGATTCCTCTTTGTTGATGCCGTTATTTGTTTTATCGGCAGGGAAGTATTCCAATGCCCAAATTATGACTGAAGCGGCGAGAATTACCGTTGATATTTTTTTTAGATAATCGGACACTCTCTCCCAAATATGTTTACCACTGTTTCTCCAAGTTGGCCTGCGGAAAGGTGGTAATTCAGATACGTAATCTTCATTTTCATTCTTTTTGAAAAAGTTTGTCTTTTTCATGAAGAATGCAAATAAAATTGCCAGAAGGATACCGGCAAGATAGATTGATATCATCACCAGTGCCTTTTGTTTGGCAAAAAAGGCTGATACAAAGAGGAGATACACAGGTAGTCTTGCGGAACATGACATGAAAGGAATCATCAACATAGTGAGTATTTTATCCTTTTTGTCATCTATGGATCGTGCGGCCATAATGGCAGGTACATTACATCCAAATCCTATCAACATAGGAACAAAAGAGTTACCGTGTAGCCCTATCCTATGCATTATTTTATCCATAAGATAAGCCGCTCTTGCCATATATCCAGAGTCTTCCAGCAGAGACAGGAAGAAAAATAGAATGATGATGTTGGGAAGAAATGCCAGGACAGCTCCAACACCTTGTATTATGCCATTTATCAGTAGGTTTGATATCCACCCCTGATTTAAAGTGGTTGACAATAGAGTGATTATTGAATCAATACCATTTTCAATCCATTTTTGAGGATAGGCCCCAAGTGTGAATGTCGCTTCAAATATGCCGAAGAGAATAATGAACATCAATGGGAATCCTAACCATTTACTTGTTAGGATAGAGTCTATTTTCTGAAGGATGGTATGGTCGGAATTATCGTTTGAGTGAAGAATAGACTCTTGTAAGGCACCGTGGATATATCCGTGACGGGCGTTGCGAATAAGGACATCTATCGGTGCACCAAGGTTTCTGCTAAGATCTTTGGATATTTTCGCGGTAATAGAGATCAACTCCTTTGAACTTGTTTTATCTTCATAAAGTGGCTGAATATACTCCTGGTCTTCAAGAAGCCTGACTGCCAGATATCTGTCATGATATTTATTTAATTCTGGTATAGAAGATATTAATGGAGTTATCTCATCTATCGCTTTATCTATATCCTGACCATAATGTACGTGTATATGACGTTTTTTATTAAATGGGGTTTCGTAGACTTCAACGATTGTGGATATCAATTTGTTCAGACTCTCATAACTATTGTCAAAAGTTGTGACAGGGAAACTGAACAATTTGCCAAGTGTTTGAAAATCTATTGAGTGATTCGTTTGAAGGTAGTCGTCATAATTGGTCAAGGCCATTATTACCTTCGAATCAAGGTCAATCAGTCGTGTTGTGATTCTTAAACTGTCCTCCAGATTGTTGGAATCTATAGTGTTGACAACTATATCAGGATTTGTATCAATGATTTGTAACCCAACGTGTTTGTCTGTGCCTGTAAGATCATAAAATCGTATCAGGTAATCTTTGCTTCTGATAAGGGCAATTCGGTTACTGGAGAATTTCATCTGTGAGAAATCTCCGGTAGAACCGACAATACTGACGTTGATACATTTCGGTTCTTTGTAATTTTTGCATCTTTCAATGCACTCTTGACAATTACCGTTACAATTCATTATCATGCAAAGTTACATTATTTTCTCTTTTGTTATTTGCAGTGTATTTGTAAAATAGTACCTTTATATCTGTGATAATACGAGTGATATATGTCTAAAATCATTGAATGTGTTCCGAATTATAGCGAAGGACGTAATAACAATGTAATTAACGGAATAGTTGAAGCCATCTCCAGCGCTGCTATAGATGGAAAAAGAGTAAAGGTCCTTAATGTGGATCCTGGCTATGCAACAAATAGAACTGTTGTTACCTTCGTTGGAGAACCAGAAGTGGTATTGGAAGCTGCTTTTCAAGGTGCAAAGGCTGCTTCAGAATTGATTGATATGAGAAACCATCATGGAGAACACCCACGCAGTGGGTCGACAGACGTGCTTCCACTTATCCCTATTGATGGCATAACGCTTCAAGAGTGCGCAGAATTGGCAAGAAACCTGGCAAAGAGAATGTATGAAGAGCTGGGTATCGCATGTTATTGTTATGAGATGGCTGCCTTCAAACCCGAACGGAAGAGACTTGAAGTATGTCGTAGTGGAGAATATGAATCACTTCCCGAAAAGATAGCTGATCCAGATAGAAAACCTGATTTCGGCCCCGAATCATATAACGATACCATTGCACGGGTGGGCGCATCCAATGTCGGAGCAAGGGATTATCTTATTGCTGTCAATTTTAATCTCAATACTAAATCTGTAAGCAGTGCCATGGATGTTGCATGCGATGTGAGGGAGAGGGGGCGCAAGATCCAATCTTCTGGTAAGAGTAGTTGGATTCCAGGTACTTTAAAAGGGTGCAAAGCTATTGGCTGGTATATCGAAGAGTATGGTATTGCTCAGGTATCGATGAATATTACAGATATCAATGTAACTCCTCTTCATAAAGCTTATGAGGAAGTATGCAGGAAAGCTGAGGCACGTGGTTTAAAAGTGACAGGTACAGAGATCATCGGGCTGGTTCCAAAACGTGTTCTTTTAGACGCAGGCAAATATTTCTCAAATAACAGCAATGTGTTGTCTGAAGATGAGATGATTCACACTGCCGTAATGGCAATGTGTCTGGATGATCTCAAACCTTTCAATCCTCAAGAGAGAGTGATTGAATACCTAATTGAAAATAGCGAAAAGTATTGACAAAAGGAATGTTGTCATTACCAACATTGGCAACATCGCATCTAACGATCTTCCGCTTCTGCGATATACCTGGTATGTATTGATAATGTAAATCGGAAACGTTATCAAAATAATATATGATTTCCAATCAACAGAGCTGTAATAGGTATATACAAACAGACAAATCCATCCTAGAGTCACTAGTATTATCTGGTATATTTTTGCATTGTTTTCTCCAAATTTAATGGCTGTCGTGACTCTGGTATTCGCATCTGTTACAATATCCCTTATGTTGTTGATATTCAGAACACCTATGCTGAAGAATCCGATTGCTGCTGCCGGGAGTATTGATAATAATGTCGGTAATGTTTCTGAAGCGATATAGTATGATCCAAGAACAGGAACAAGACCGAAGAATATAAATACAAACAGATCTCCTTTTGCCCTGTATCCATATGGATTTTTGCCTAAAGTATATTTAATGGCTGCTACTATTGCGCATGCGCCGAGCAATATGAAAATCAATGATTTGATACAGAATAGGCTTCCAAAAGCTGACCATATCATTGTTAAACCACTCGCTGATGATAGAATGATATTTGCGACAATCATTCTCTTTAATTCTGCAATGGAAAGATTCCCTGCAGAGTATTGAGGGCCCAAACGATCCTCTGTATCTGTTCCTAAAAGATGGTCACCCAATTCATTGGAAACGTTGGATAAAATTTGTAAAAATAACGTTGTCAAACAGGTGAACAATACAGTCAGAACATCTGGCTCAGAGATTTTGGAAGCTAACGAGACACCGATGATTATTCCGGAAAGTGAAAGCGGCAAGGTACGCAACCTTGCCGACTTTATGTAATATTTGAAATTTGCCACTATTCTAATATTTATAAAAACCTTCTCCTGCAGATTTTCCAAGTTTGCCCTCGTCTATCATCTTTTTCAGGATTGATTCCATGCCTTTGAAGTTGTAAGGCATCATCATCTTCTTCAAAAGAGGGGAGAGTAGTCCAGGAACTTTCTGATACTGAAGAACTATATTGTATGCAGTTGTAATACCTACTACGTCGAAGATTTGGAAAGGTCCACGAGGAGCTCCGGTGCCACGACTCCAAGCTTTGTCAATGCTTGCTGGATCACTGATGCCGTTAACATACAAATCCAATCCAGAAAGAAGGAAAGGAACTAACATAGAGTTAAGAAGATATCCTGATTTCTCTTTTTTTAGTGGGAGACCAATCATACGGATTTCATTTGCGAATTGCATGACTTCATCAAATGCTTCCTGACTTGTCTGAGGTTGTGACATAACCTCTGCTGTATTATTTTTCCAAATGGCATTTGCGAAGTGTAGGGAAAGATATTTGTCTGCTCTACCTGTATATTTCGCAAATGTAGAAGGCAACATTGTAGAGGAATTGGTGACAAGGATGGTCTTTTCTGACATCAGCGGTGCTAGAGCTTTATAGAAAGCAATCTTCTCCTGGGTGTTTTCAGCAACTGATTCTATTATAATGTCAGCATCTTTTACAGCTTTTGCCATGTCCAGTTCTAGCTTCATCTGATATGCTTTCTCAACTTGTGCAAGACATTTCTCCTTGTCGAAAGTTACAGGGTCAGCAATACCTGCACACCATTGATTCATCGCATCTGGACCAGCCATTGCTTCAATGGCATCTATATATGATTGTTTTACCTTGTCAATCTTTGGTTGAGTTCTTCCGATACTGCCTTGGCTTCTTAGCCAAATAGTTACGTCAAATCCGCAATAAGCTGCTTGGAATGCAATCTGGCTACCTAATACACCGCCACCTGCTACTACTACTTTCTTTCCGTTCATAACTTTGATTTTATGTGTTCCCGTCAAAGGTAAAAATTTCTTTTTACTGAAGCAAAAAATGATTGGATAACAAAAAAGGTAGAATTAATTTTTTCAAATGACTTTTTTCAACTATTTTTGTAACCCGTTATGACAAACGGTTTCAATAGCGAAAAGTATCTTAAGATACAATCAGAACGCATTCAGGAGCGTATCTCGCTCTTCGGAGGTAAACTTTATCTAGAATTTGGCGGTAAATTATTTGACGATAATCATGCCAGTCGAGTTCTGCCTGGTTTCGAACCGGACAGTAAGTTCCAAATGCTACGTCAAATGATTGACAGCGTTGAAATTGTAATAGTAATCAGCGCCCTAGACATTGAAAAGAATAAAATCAGACAGGATCTTGGTATTACTTACGATGAAGATGTTCTGAGACTTCGTGAAGAGTTTGTTACAAGAGGGTTTCTTGTCAGTTCCGTTGTCATAACCCACTATAATGGTCAAAGCAGTGCCGAACTCTTCAAAAAACGTCTGAAAAGGATGGGTATCCCTACCTATTTCCACTACACAATCGAAGGATATCCTAACAATATTGCTTTGATCGATTCTGACGAGGGTTTCGGAAAGAATGATTATGTAAAGACAACCCGTCCGCTGGTAGTGGTTACAGCTCCAGGTCCAGGTAGTGGGAAGATGGCTGTATGTCTAAGCCAATTATATCAGGAACAAAAGAGGGGAATTCAAGCTGGATATGCAAAATTTGAAACATTCCCAGTGTGGAATTTACCCCTGAAACACCCTGTAAACATTGCATATGAGGCTGCTACTGCAGATTTGAATGATTTGAATATGATCGATCCGTTCCATCTTGATGCATACGGTAAAATTGCGGTCAATTATAATAGGGATATTGAAATATTTCCTGTGTTGAATGCTCTTTTTGAGGGTATATATGGTAAAAATCCATATAAATCACCTACTGATATGGGTGTCAACATGATTGGATTCTGCATTGACGATGAAGAAATCTGTTGCAATGCTGCCAAGAATGAAATTATTCGTAGGTATTATACCGCACTAAACCGACTTGCTGAAGGTGGGTGTAATGAGGAGGAGATTAATAAAATTTCGCTCTTGATGAAGCAGTGCAATATTACCACTGATTTCAGGAAAACAACAGTGGCTGCTAAGGAACGTAAAGAGAAGGAGAAGACCTCAGCTTCAGCGATAGAACTGTCAGACGGTACGATTATTACAGCAAAAACCAGTTCTCTATTAGGCCCTAGTGCTGCTTTGATAATGAATTCCCTTAAATATCTTGCTGGAATTGATCATCAAATCAAGTTGATACCTCAGTCAATGATTGAACCTATACAGAAGACAAAGGTTTCCTATCTTCACGGTAAGAATCCACGTTTACATTCCGATGAGGTGCTGGTGGCTCTATCAATGTTGAGTACAACAGACGATAATTGTAAGAAGGCTTTGAGTTGTCTTGAGAAACTTAAAGGATGCCAAGCCCACTTCACAGTTATGTTGAGTGATGTGGATCAAAGAATATATAAGAAACTTGGTATAGGTCTTACTTGTGATCCAATAAAGAAGGCTTAATTGTTGATACCGGTTATTATTTCCTTCACGTTTTCATAGCCATAATACAAACCCATTATGGCTTGCATTACATCTTTAAATCCACTTAATGCATACGAAGTTCCGTTGTCAATGTATGTCATTACAAAGGCGATGTGATATTTGTAATTGTCTTCCAACAGTTGGAAATTGCAGTTCCCTATATACTCACCTTGATAATACATCTCAATAGGTATTTTGTCATTTACTTTTTCAAGAAGAGAGTTGCAATACTCTATCTTCTCCTGTGATACTTCGTTGCTGATATAATCCTCTATCAATGGAAAATAAAGGACCAAATATGAGTAGTTTTTAATATCTGCTTTGAAAGTTACTTGGTTTCCGATAGTGGTGTTCAATTCATATTTATTTTCAAGTACATCTAAACATAGGTTGACATTTAATAAACTGTCAAGGTTGTCATTCTGGCAATTAAAACTCAAACCTAGGGAAAGAAATTCATCATCGGAGCCTGTTGTCTTGTGAAATAGAGATGATAATTTAGCTCCTGCAGTATAATTACTTTCAAACCCAATTTGGTAATCGGAAGAGTTAATTATTGAAGAGATGGTTGTTGTACAAAATAATTGTGAGTTGACAAATGAAGATGCATCTATTGTACGAGGAATTAATATTGATAAAGAATCGTTATTATATAATGGATTTGAAGTTAATACAGAGTCTAATACTAAATTGATTTCGCACTCTTCATTTTCCTGTCCTTTGAAACATAATGAAAAATCTTTGGTTGATTCAAAATTCCATTGGGACTCAGAATAAGTTAACTTACCATTAAGTTTACTAATATCAACGATTTTCTTACCATACATATCAATAGAGTAAACCGCAGTTACTAAAGTGGTTAATGCCGGTCCAAGACTTGGATTTGCACTGACTTGATTGACAAGATTACCTATATAAAGATGTTGATTGAAAAATGATGAAAGATCACCTGCAGAAGCTGCCAATACGCCTTCAACCTCTTCGGCTTTACTAATTTGTCGGTTCTCTTTAACTATCGGTTCTTCAATCTTCTCACACGAGATAAATATCAGAGTGACCGATAATAGTAATATTAATCTACGCATATTGTATACTCATTTATACCATAACCGTCCCAATATCCCAATGCGCCATCTACATTACCAACACATCCAGGTGCTGAAATGTTTACTGGGAGAAGAGTAATAAGGGAATTCTGGTTAAAATTCGCCCAGAAGCGGTATGAATCTTGGGTGATTGTTTGCAATTTTATCTTCACGACATCTCCACTTTGAAAATTGTATTCAGGGGTTAAATTTGGAAGTTGGTTACCTCTGTCGACAATAATAGAGATGACTTCGCTATCGTAGAGTGAATCATCAATCATAGACATGTATGATGATGAATATTTTTTCTCTTTATTGGTTACTTGCACCGAAAACTTGTAATAATCTTTTGTCTGTGGATTGTCATGAAAAGCTACTTGTATCCTATAGTTGCCTTCAATAACAGATTGTAATACTTCAAAAGAGTCAATTTCCACAGGTTCGTTGATCGTAGTAGTGGCAACAGCTACTTGATCATTATATTCAACCCTTAATGTATAAGTTTCACCCACTTCTCCAAACAGTTTGGATGTTGTGAAATAGTTCTGTAGATAGTAATCATCTGAAAGATTAGCAACTAGTGGATAAGTGATGCCGTTATGCTCGATAGTGACTTTCGCATATCGTAACACCAAAGATCTGAGTTCTGATGCTGAAATAGTCTCTGCAGACGGATCGAGCGACATTGTTACGAAAACCATTGGATTCCTGCCGTTTTCAATCCATCCCTCTACAACCAACTGCGAGCTATTCTCATATGGCTCTTCAATAGTACAAGATGATATGAGAACAATTGTCAATATTAATAGGGTAATCTTCTTTATCATAGCTTAATGAAATAGTTGATTGTAGGCAGAATATTGAAGAATAATTTTGCAGGACCATAGAGAATAGTGTTATCTTCCAACATCTTTACTCTGTATCCTATCTGGTTATTCTTGCAAGTGGCATTATAGATGGAAAGATTAATTCCATGCTCAAAATCACCTTTGGTTTTGAAGTTATATGTTGCTGTAATATCTAACTTATGGTATGATGCCAGTCTCGCTCCGTTGAAATCATCGAAATCAGCTAGGACTGCATCTTGTATCAAATAGAGGGATTTGATTCTTGTGTATGGTGTTCCGGAAGCCAATACGAAATTCGCTCCAAAATCGAATTGTTTGAAATGATATGAAATAACAAGATTAAATTCATGAGGACGCTCGTGAGAAGCTGGGAATATCGTTGTAAAAGTGTCATCTACGGTGGTCCGTAGAGCTCTTCCATAGGAATATGCTATCCAACCTGTAAAATCCCCTGCATTCTTGGAAATCATAATATTTGCACCATAATTATTGCCCTCTGTATTAATTAAATTGTCTTCTAAGTGGTAATCAGAAGTCATAAGATTGAACAGAAAACCATAATATTCAACTTGGTTGGTAAGGTGTTTATAATAGATTTGGTTTGTAAGTGACCATTTGCCGTTAAAGAAATCTTTCTGATATGTCACATCTGCAAACAGTGATTCTTGGGGTGGTATTATCTCTCCCGATGCAAACCAAAAAGAAGCTGGGACACTGCTTGGCAACATAGAAGTTTGCGACAAGTACTGATGCTTCCTTCCTATATTGAATACAAAATATCCATTATGGTATAGATTCCACTTGACATAAAGTTCAGGATCTATATTAAAATAATTTTCTGAGTATCCAAGTTGCTTATAATGATTGAAAGTGATTGAAGGATTGAATGTTAAGTTTGATAATTCAAAACTTTTCTCAATTCTGCTGGAAGCTTCAATCGCTGTCTGTTTTTTCTGTTGTGTAAGGTTCAATTCATATACATAGTCAATACTTGGTTTTTGTGGCAAGATATCGTAATATTTGAATTGGTTGTATATGTTGATTCCAAGTGGAAGGTTGAAATCCCAATTCCATCCAATCTCCTTGATATATGAGGCCAATTTAGATGATATTGATTCCTGAGATAATTGTATATCAGATTGTTTGTTTAGATAATAGATCCGATTGTTAAATTTGATATTGCCATTGTGTCGCCACCTTAATCCACCGACTACTTGCGGTGTTTTAATGTCAAAATAATAGCCATAATCACCATAATTGATGGTGTAGAAATCATTGCTATTTATAATATTGAAATCTATCGTATTCATACTGTCAGGTATCCATAGAAGAGTAGCGTTGTAATCCCTGAAATCAGTATTTAATGATCCTGCATTAATAGAGACAATGTTATTGTATATAGCAGTTAAGAAAGAGGCCCTTGCTGATGCTATGAATGATATTTTATCATTGATGGGTGCAGATATCGATGCTTGTGCGGAAATCAGTCCCAGGGAGGCATTGATATTTATTTTTGACGGGATAGTGTCAGCTACATCGAATGATAGATACCCACCAAGTTTATTTCCTTTTGGATTTTTTGATAATTCAATGTCAGTGAAGTGATCGGTATTGACGACAGGAAATAGGCCCAATAGACGTGGCGGTAGTAGATATGGCATATCAGCAACAGTATAGTTGTTGTGTGAATCATTGCACCCTTGAATATTCATACCATATGATAAAATGGCATTGGTTTGGACTCCTGGAAGGGATTGTGCGAAGACCACAGGGTCAACTTGTCCGAAAAGTTTAGGGAATTTTTCCAACTGAATGGCACTGGTATGTAATCCCTCGGCAAAATTTCCCTTGATTATGTTACTGTTCTTGTATGCACTTACAACAGTCTCTTCCAGTTGTTGATAAGCTACTGTATCTACTTGAGCAAAAAGAGTAAGTTGAATGAATAAGAATATAAGAGAAGTAAATAACTTTTTCACTAGTCGATGTTTTGGGCTGTATAGGTTATGAAAGCTGCCATTCCAATTAAATGAGATAGAAAGTATCCTGAATAGAAAGATAAATCTTCGGTATTAGATTTCAATTCAAGATAATCTTTTAGAGCCAGAAAATTTTCGTATGGAATTTTATCATCGTCTATACAATGAAAAAGAAATAACTTACTTCCTGAAGGTAAAGACCAACCACCTGCTATTTTTTTATTTTTTAATATGGATTGGATTTGTTTATTTATGCTTGATGATAAATTCATCATTTCGTCCGTCAACATGGAGTCAAGAGTCATATCGCTCATATAATTCTTGATGTAATCTATTCTATGACCCTTTGATGAGATGAGATCTTTGTAAGTAGATAGGAGTGGCTCCTTGAAAACGTCTTTAGGGTCAATCTCCGGATTGTGTTCCAGGATTGAAGCTATCGTGATGATGATGTATGATTTGGCAGAGGGCCAATCTTCGGTTAGATACTTCTGTAGGCTCAATGGAACATCTGTCAATGCTCCACCTGCAAATGTCTTGCTGAATTTTATATTAGTCTCTGGATGTTGCGCAGTATATTTCAAAACGCCAAGTGCATCTACTCCTCCAAGAGAGTATCCCCAATTGATAATACCATTCTTAGAGTAACTGATTTCAAGTTTGTCCAGCAATTGCATACCGGCGATAAGTCCATCCGTATATACCGAACCATTGAATACGGCGTCATAGATGATAGGGAAGTTACCATTGTTTTTCCCAAATCCATAGCCGTCAGGTAGAATTACAATATAGCCGAAATTGGTGGCTAGTGCCTCAAATGTATGTGAACTGGTAGGGGATAAGTTATTGTTGATGACGAAATGGTGACTTATCAGCATAACACCCTTGACAGGTTTTCCTTCAAATGCTGATGATGGTATATACAAACGGGCGGAGTAGTTCATTGGTTCGCCATTTGGCCCGTGTGATGCGTATTGATAGTCGTAATAATTATTTCTTTGTGAAAAATCCAACGATGAACCATAGTTTACTAATATATCAGAAATGACCTTTACAAGTAAATCACTTTGATTCTCAACATTTTTAATCTCTTGAATCATCTGGTTTATTGTGGCTTCCCCTGAGTTGTATACCACATATCCATCAACAACATCATCTCCTGTATTGATATCAGGTTCATCAGGTTTAGTACAAGAACCTAATATAAAGAGAGAGAGCAGTATGAAAGAGATTTTTTTCATTAGTACGATACTACACTATTTGTTCAATGCGTCAGCGCTGGCTATATATTGTTGTAACTCCTCGTCTGTTAATTTATAGTCAAACATCTCCCCACTTAGGTATTTGTCATAAGAACCCATATCGACGAATCCGTGTCCGGAAAGGTTGAATAGGATAGTTTTGGCTTCTCCACTCTCTTTGCACTTCTTAGCCTCATTTATGGCACAAGCTATGGCGTGGCAAGATTCTGGGGCAGGGATGATACCTTCTGTCCTTGCGAAAAGAATACCTGCTTTGAAAGTCTCTGTTTGAGGGAAATCTTGTGCCTCCATATAGCCGTCTTTCATCAGCTGAGATAGAATGACCCCAGCGCCATGATATCTCAATCCTCCTGCATGGATAGATGCTGGTTTGAAATTGTGTCCCAAAGTAAACATTGGAAGAAGCGGCGTTAGACCAGCTTCATCTCCATAATCGTATTCAAACTTGCCTCTGGTTAGTTTAGGACATGAAGTAGGTTCGGCCGCAATGAAACGTGTTTTCTTCCCTTCCAAAATAGTGTGTCTCATAAATGGGAACGCAGTTCCACAGAAGTTTGAGCCGCCTCCGAAACATGCAATTACTATATCTGGATACTCTCCTGCCATTGCCATCTGTTTTTCGGCTTCAAGACCAATAACTGTTTGGTGAAGGCAAACATGATTCATAACTGAACCTACGGCATACTTACAATTAGGTGTAGTCAACGCCAACTCTACGGCTTCGGAGATGGCACATCCAAGTGATCCTGGATCGTTAGGATTGACTGTAAGGATATCTTTTCCTGCTCTTGTAGACATTGAAGGGGATGGTGTGATAGCGGCTCCAAATGTCTGCATAATGGAACGTCTGTATGGTTTTTGGTTGAAACTGGTCTTAACCATATAAACAGCACACTCGATTCCGAATTTCTTAGCAGCATAAGAGAGTGATCCACCCCATTGCCCAGCACCTGTTTCGGTTGTTATATTTGTGATTCCCTGTTGTTTGGCATAATATGCCTGTGCAATGGCCGAGTTCAATTTGTGGGATCCGGAAGGGGAGATTCCTTCATTCTTGAAATAGATATGAGCTGGTGTTCCCAATGCCTCCTCCAACTCGTAGGCTCTAACAAGTGGGGTGCTGCGATATGCTGCATATTGTTCTCTTACGGCTTCTGGGATAGGTATCCATTCATTAGTCTGATCGAGCTCCTGTTTTGCACACTCCTCGCAAAAAATAGGGTATAAATCTTCTGGTTTAAGTACGGCACGACTCTTTGGATTTAGAATAGGCAGTGGCTTATTCGGCATAATAGCCTGAATATTATACCATGCAGTTGGAATTTCGCTCTCCGGAAGAATATATTTTTTCTGTCTCATAATCCACACTAATTAATGAATAGAATCTCTCTGTATTTTGGCAATGGCCATATATCATTATCTGTTATCTCTTCTAGGTTGTCTATCGATTTCCTTATGCCGAATAGTGAATCAGCAATGTCATGATATGCAAGAGCTCTTTGATAAACATCTTCAATATGATTTGCTACTTGACGTGCCTGAATCATATCTTCAACCTTTTTCTGAATATCAAGAATTACTTTAGATAGTTCGTGTACTAGCTTAATTTGTGTAGCGCACATTGATTGGTAAGTATCTGGAAAATTAGATTTGAAAAGATTGATATTCTCAAGCAATTTTGTTTGGTATGTAAATCCTGCAGGTACTACGTGATTGATAGCCATGCGCCCGATTACTCGGGCTTCAATCTGAACTTTCTTACAATATGTCTCCCAACGTACTTCATTTCTTGCTTCCAGCTCTTTTTCTGTATAGATACCTAACTTAGTGAACATTTCAACACTGTTCTTTTCAGTGAAAGCTTTGAACAATTCCGGAACATTGGTTTCTGTATCAAGTCCACGTCTGGTCGCTTCTGCTTTCCATTCATCAGTGTATCCATTTCCTTCAAAACATACAACATCAAGGACAGATTTGATAATAGGTTTTAAAGTGTCCATTATTGCAATGTTAAGTGCCTTTCCTTTAGATAACTCTTTATCCAATTGTGATTTGAACTCAATAAGTTGATCGGCGACGGCAGCGTTGAGAGTAGTCATTGCTCCAGCACAATTGGCACTTGAACCTACTGCTCTGAATTCGAATCTGTTTCCGGTAAATGCAAATGGTGAGGTACGGTTTCTGTCCGTATTGTCCATAAGAATCTCAGGTACTTCGACTAACCCTAAACTCTTACCCTTTTTACCGGCGATTTCGATAGGAGTGTCGGAAGGAACATCCAACAGCTTCTTCAATAATTCAGTCATAGTATGTCCCAAGAATGCTGAAACAATAGCCGGTGGAGCTTCATTGGCTCCAAGTCTATGCGCATTCGTAGCTGAGGCGATGCTTGCCTTTAGAACTGAATTATATTTTTGGACAGCAGCTAGTACGTTGACAAAGAATGTGATAAACTGCAAATTGCCTTTAGGATCCTTTCCAGGTGCCATTAGTTGGACACCCGTATCAGTGCCAAGTGACCAGTTGTTATGTTTGCCGCTACCATTGATGCCTTCAAATGGCTTCTCATGGAATAGAACAACGAATCCATGTTTTCTGGCTATTGAATTCATGATATTCATCATGATTTGGTTCTGGTCATTAGCCAAATTCGTTTCACCGTAAATAGGAGCAAGTTCGAATTGATTTGGAGCAACCTCATTATGGTGAGTTTTTAATGGAATTCCCAATTTGTAACCAGCTATCTCAATATCCTTCATAAATGCCTCAACTCTGGAAGGAATAGCACCAAAATAGTGGTCATCCAATTGTTGATTCTTGGAGGAAGCGTGGCCCATCAAAGTTCTTCCTGTCAATACCAGGTCAGGACGTGCTGCATATACATCTTCGTCAATTAGAAAATACTCTTGTTCCCAACCTAAATAGGAGATTACTTTTTTTACCTTAGGATCGAATAACTGACAGATAGGAAGAGCCGCTTCGGTGACAGCTTTTAGAGCTTTTTTGAGAGGTGTTTTATAATCCAATGCCTCTCCGGTATATGCTACGAAAACTGTAGGGATACATAGTGTATCTTCTTGAATGAATACTGGAGAAGTAGGATCCCATGCTGTGTAGCCTCTTGCTTCGAAAGTGGCTCTGATACCTCCACTTGGGAAAGATGACGCATCTGGTTCCTGTTGTACAAGTGATTTTCCTGTAAGGGTCTCTATCATACCTCCTTTCCCATCATACTCCATAAAAGAGTCATGCTTTTCAGCTGTACCTTCCGTTAGCGGCTGGAACCAGTGGGAGATATGTGTGGCGCCATTTTCAAGTGCCCATCTCTTTATACCTTCAGCAACTTTATCTGCGGTTTCACTATCTAGAGCAATACCATTGTCTATGCAGTCAGAAAGTTTGGAAAAAGTAGAAGAATCTAGATATTTCTTCATCTTCTCTCTATTAAAAACAAGCTCTCCAAAGTATTCTGAGACTTTTTTCGTTGGGGTTTTAACTTCTACGGCTTTCTTTTTGAAAGCGTCTTTAACTACATCGAATCTAAGTTTGCTCATATGCACTATTTTTACAACTTACAAAAGTAATATTTTTTGAAATAGAAGTAGTGTGAATGCATATTATTTATCAACATTTAATGAATATTATTACTCAAGTTTCGCAAGTAACT
>DCGV01000093.1:0-4997 GCA_002314725.1 Bacteroidales bacterium UBA1769 | reverse complement strand
TTCGCACTTGCGAAAGTTGAATATTATTATTTGGATTAGTGATTGTAGAGTCCTAAATTTGCGGCTTTAATTTCTTGCGCATATGAATTCTTCAGTTCTAATAGTATTACCTATCTTGACTATTTTAATGTTTGATTTAGGTATCAATCTTAAACTCAGTGACTTTGTCCTTCTGTTTAAAAGACCTAAAAGTATATTGATAGGGCTTTTCGGTCAATTGATAATACTACCTGCAATTGCCTTTGCCATTGCATCTTTTTTTGATTTAGAACCCCTCTTTTTCATAGGTTTGATATTAATAGCATGCTGTCCAGGAGGCTCCTCAAGTAATATTTTTTCTATGGTTGCGAAAGGGGATATCGCATTGTCTGTTTCCCTTACTGCTTTCAGTTCGATTATTACACTGTTTACAGTCCCAATGATTATGCATTGGACCACATCTGCTGTAGGTGAGGCAGTGGGTATTACTCTGCCTGTAGGTAATTTATTGATTCAAAATCTATTCACAATGCTGGTTCCTATCATATTAGGTATCTTATTGAATCACTTTTTTAAAAATGCAGCATTGAAAATGGACAAAGTTTTATCAAAATGCGCATTCCCAGCCATTCTTTTCCTTGCTACATTTTTCTTTATTCAGAATAGAGAGGCCATTGGCAATAACTTAAACATTTTTTCTAGTATAGGATCATTAATTATATTAGCTATAACGATTTCAGCTCTTTTTTGTGTCATTTTCAAGCTAAATTTAAAAGAACGAAGAACTATTATCATAGAAGTCGGCATGCAGAATGCAGCTCAAGCAATCGCAATAGCTACAAGTCCATTCATTTTCAATAGTGGAATCATAGCCGTGCCCGCAATCATCTATGCACTACTTATGAATGTGATCCTTCTTATCTATGTCGGATTTATTAAATTCGCTAAAAAGTAGTATATTTACATATTGTACCAACATAATTTGATAATGAATAATTTAGGGTATTTAAGGGTTGCTGCTGCAATGCCAGTTGTACATATTGCGAAACCTCACGATAACGCAAAAGAGATAGCTGCTTTAGCCAAACGTATTCAAGATGAGAAAAACCCATCTGTGATAGTGTTCCCTGAATTAAGTATCACTGGTTATACATGTGCGGATCTTCTTGGTCAAGAGCCCCTTATTTTATCTGCTGAAGAGGCGGTTCAGGACCTTGTGAAACAGTCAGCCAAATTGAAACCCCTTATAGTTGTTGGAGCTCCAATCAGACGCTGTGGCCGCCTTTACAACTGCGCTGTTTTGATAAGACAAGGCAAGATACTGGGAATCGTCCCAAAGACATATCTTGCTGGGAATGGTGAGTTTTATGAACCAAGATGGTTTGAATCATCATCCGCACTTCCATCAGATGATGTCCGTATAACTTATGCAGGTCAGAATGATATACTACTTTCAACACATCAAATATTCAAGATAGGACGTGCTCTAATAGGTGTTGAATTATGTCAGGACCTGTGGGCTCCCGTACCTCAATGCACATGGGAGGCTCTTGCAGGAGCACATATTATCCTGAATCTATCTGCCAGCAATGAGATAATAATGAAACATGAATATCGAAAGGTACTGGTAGGATCTACTTCGTCCAGATTGCTGGCTGGATATGTATATTGCAGTTGTGGTTATGGTGAGTCAACACAAGATTTGGTATGGGCAGGCTCGTCCATGATTTATGAGATTGGTACACAGCTGAGTGAAAATGAACGATTCCAGCACATAGAAAGCTATATCTGTTCTGATATAGATATTGAGATGATTGAGACATGTAGAGCTCGTGAAAGTGCTTTCCGTGGGCCTGCAGTTCATTTTATAGAGATTGATGCAGGGGATGCAGTTGATTCAGATATAACAAATGGCCTATTAAGATTTGTTGAACCACATCCTTTTGTTCCTCAGGGAGATACTGAGGCTTTGGGTATTCGCTGTAAAGAGATGCTTGCCAGTCAGGTCCTTGGTTTGATGACCAGAATGGAACATATTAATTGCAATAGGGTTGTATTAGGTATATCAGGTGGACTTGATTCTACACTTGCACTTTTGGTTGCAGCAAAGGCTTTTGATAAAATGAATCTCCCACATGAGAATATAATCACTGTCACCATGCCTGGATTTGGAACCAGTGACAGGACCCACAATAATGCGAATGATTTGATGTCACTTCTAGGTACTTCTGCACGTGAGATTTCGATAGTACCAGCAATCCGACAGCACTTTTCTGATATAGACCAAGATGAGACACTTCATGATTTGACATATGAGAATTCTCAGGCACGTGAACGTACTCAACTGTTGATGGATATTGCCGGTAAAGAGCGTGCGATAGTAATAGGGACAGGAGATCTTTCAGAGATGGCTCTAGGATGGTGCACCTACAATGGCGATCATATGTCAATGTATGGTGTAAATAATTCCGTACCAAAGACCATGGTAAAAACTTTGGTGGGTTGGATAGCAGATACATATTTCGATGGGAGAATCCGAGAAATCCTTATTGATATTGTAAATACTCCAATCAGTCCGGAATTGACTCCTTCAAATGATAAAGGTGAAATCGCACAGAAGAGCGAAGATATTGTTGGACCATATGAATTACATGATTTCTTCCTATATAACTTTGTACGTTGGGGCTTTTCAGAGGAAAAAATTAAGTTCCTTGCCGCTAATGCATTCAATGGTAGATATACTTTAGATGAAATCTCTAAGTGGTTGAAAGTCTTTTTAAAACGTTTCTATTCTCAGCAATACAAACGATCATGTATGCCTGACGGACCTAAAGTTGGAACAGTTTCATTATCTCCTAGAGGTGATTGGAGAATGCCTTCAGATATTACATTTTAACTGTTCTTTATTATTTTACTAAGTTCTGTAATAGAATCTATTAAATAATCTGGACCTACGGAGGCGAGTTCCTGTCTGGATTGGTTACCCCAAGTGACTCCGCATACCTTACATCCTGCATTTAGTCCCATTAACAGGTCGAAGGTCGCATCTCCTACCACAAGTATCTCATCTGTAACTAGATTGTGTTTATTAATAATGAGATTTACCATATCTGGTGCCGGTTTGGGGTTAACAATATCTTCGCAAGCGTATATACCTTCAAAAAATTGATATATACCGATCTTCTTTGCCAAATAATCCAGCGACGCATGGCTCCTTGATGAAGCGACAGCCATTCGTATGCCTTCCTTGTGTAAAAGTGAAAGAGACTCGGTTATATTAGGGAATGAGTCAATGATTTCAAAAGCGATGGAAGGGAATAATTCCCTATAGATGGAAACAGCTTTGTCAGCTAAATCGGTGTTCTCTCCCAACAATCTGATAAACCCATCTTTAAGAGTTAATCCTATTGTTGCCGAAATGTCACGTTTAGATGGGATTGGCAATGATAATTGCTGAAATGTAGCCTCAAATGTAGAAACTATACCGGCATTTGTATCTGCCAATGTGCCATCAAAGTCAAAAATGATGAATTTGAACATGGTGCAAATATATGCTATTTGTAATTAAATGTTCTATCAATTCATTTCTTTTCTAACTTTGCAAGATGAGAAAGATGGATAATCGTGTCCATATCTATATATTTCCAATACCAAGCGAGCTGAACCCTGAAAGAGAGTTCAATGACTTGGTATCCCATCTTCCTTCTTGGCGATTTAATAAGGCAATGTCATACATTAATTGTCTAGATCGTTATTTATGTGCAAAATCGTTCATTATGTTGAAAGATGGTTTGAAAAACGACTTTGGGATTACCGGAAATCTTCAGTTTGAATACTCGGAGTATGGAAAACCATCATTGAAAGGATACCCTTTCATTTATTTCAATATCAGTCACTGTAATAATGCAGTAGCTTGTGCAATCTCATCAATACCTGTAGGTATCGATGTGGAATGTATTCAATTTGATGAAGATATCGCAAACAATGTCTTTAATGAAAATGAGTTGAGATTAATTTTGTCCTCTAATGATAAAGAGCAAATATTTACAGAGTTATGGACAAAAAAAGAGAGTTATTTGAAAATGACCGGTATTGGCTTGGTAGATGATTTGAAGGCTCTTGATTATAATAATGTCTCTTTTCAAACTACTGTTAATACTCAATTCGGATATGTGGTAACTGTAGCAACACAGCAATAAGTTCTTTGTAATATGAAAGCTAAAGAGATACAGTTAATCCAAGAATATGCAAGAAATTGCGGTTTTTATATTCCTACGAAGAGTGATATCCCAAAGATTATTGAGTGCTGTAACAACGGTTTTGCAAAGAGATATCCGTTGACATTGTGGTTCGATCAAGGTGGGAATGGCACAAATTTTAAAGAAAAGGTACAAAACCCCAAAGGGATCCTTTCATATTGGCAGGCTGAATTATTAACTGAATTCCATCGATCACTTATTATAGCAGACAGTCCAGAAATCAATGCCTGTGTCATATTGTTGAATATGGAACAACCATATGCCGGTTATTTTACATGGATGAGAAATGGCGGTATTAAATTATTGTTCCATATGGGTTTGAATATCTTTGTTCGAATGATCTCTTATGATAAATTTTCCAATAAACAATATAAATCGCTCTACTATGGAGCACTCTATTGTCATACTCTTGTTGTTCGAGAAGAGAAACAACACACTGTCTTTGGCGGCTCAATGTTGAAATTTGGATTAGATTGTGCTACAAAGTTCAAGCTGAAAGTATATGTTGACACTCATCGTTCTGATTTAAAGTCTCTATACGAAAAAATAGGCATGAAGCTTATTTCTGAAACTAATATCCCCGGAACTATTATCACTCATTATGTCTTGATTTGGGATATGAGTGGTTCTTGATGATTATAGACTTATTGTTAGTAATTATTGTTGATAACTCCTTTTGAGCCTCATCGAAAGATGTGCTATCTTTGTATAATGTAATTATTACCGAGTAATGATTATACCCCCGATTCAAGTGAACAG
>DCGV01000051.1:3250-29134 GCA_002314725.1 Bacteroidales bacterium UBA1769 | reverse complement strand
GCACTGTCAAATTAAATTCGGCTGTATTAAAGTTAATATTAATTTATTTACGATAGCTCAATTTTTTACAAACAATGATAAAATAGATTAGAAAAATAATAAAATACTTACATTCCTATACAACTTCATCGAATGAAAATAATAGACACAAAAAAACCGAAAGAAAAATCTTTCGGTTCTTTTTATATCCTAAAATCTTATTACTTCTTAAGATTCTTGTATCTGCTGTAGAATTTATCAACACGACCTGCAGTATCGACAAGTTTCATCTTACCAGTGTAGAATGGGTGAGATGTGTTGGAGATTTCGACCTTTACTAGAGGATATTCAACACCGTCAATTACAAGTGTCTCTTTTGTGTTGACGCATGAACGAGTGATGAATACGTGTTCGTTTGACATATCCTTGAAAGCTACAAGACGGTAGGATTCGGGATGTATTCCTTGTTTCATTTTTGTATAAATTAATTAGTTGTTACAATTTTGGACCGCAAATATAGTCATATCATATTACAATTCCAAATAATTGAGTATATAAAACAATATTAAAATTTGAAAAATGCGCTCAATAATAAGTTTCTTGGTCGGATTAGATATGATGTATATGAGCTTGATGCTCCATAGCTTGATATCTGTTTATAATCATATTTTGTTTGGTTAAGCAGATTTGTAATTGACGCAATCAAATCCCATCGGTCATTGATTTTATATTCAGCTTTAAAATCAATCATAACCAAATTCTTGAACTGATCTGCAGATAATTGATTCATATAGTGCTCTCCTAAGAAGCTGAAGTTGAACTTTTGCCATGGAGAAAATATCAATTCAAGACTTTGAACAATTCCGTTACTCACCGACGATGCAGAAGTGTTGCTACCCATGACAATATTTGTGTTCGTGTATGTTATCTTATAAATGGTATTCAACCATTCGATGAGTTTTCCGTTGATATTGACTCCGATAATGTATTTGTCGGATGTATATGGGGTTATTGTACCGTTACGGTACATTGATGCCTGCGTATCGTTATATGAGAAAGTAAGACCTATTTTTCCTTTCAAAGACTTGATACCTTTGCTTATGTCAAAAGTTGCATCATTTGTATATGTGTTGAAAGGTGCATCCACAGGAATGTATCCGGTCAACTTGTAATTCTCTGTAAAAGAACTTACATATAACAAAGCTTGATTCTTTGTCGCCCTTTTGAATGATCCATTGATAAAGAGGGAGCTCTTCGGATATCTATAAGAAGCAGAAACAGATGAAGTGACAGTCATGTCGCTCTTAGAGTTTACATTACCTTGAGAGAACGTTTGGAAATTTGTCATTACGATGCCGGAATATAATCTGCTGGTGACTAATCCTGTATTGGTTGTAACTACGGAAGCACTGATTGAAAGATTGTCACTGATTTGATATTTTCCGTTAATTGATGGCTGGAAATAGAACTTGTTTGTTGTTTTGCCATCAGTTGTACTATTATCTCTAAATGAATAATTGAAGTAATTCAATGGGGTTTTAATCTCCAATTGTAATTTGTCAGTAATGTAAGTTGCAGCTATATCAGTATTGAAATTAAGATAAGATACCCTTGAATCATTATTCAGTTCTGTCATTCCTGTAACATCTACAAGCTCCTGGTCGATAGGTGAGAGAATAGTATTAAGATTTTGCTGCTTATATATATTGCCGGCTTTCGCTGAGACTGAAAATTTTCCTATTACAAACTTATACGAAGCAGATAAATTGGAATAGAACCCATCGGTAGCTATTTCCTGGTGAAGATCCATAGGTAATCTGGTTACTTCCAGCTCTTGCTCTCTGCTGTCCCATGATGTAACCATGTCAACGCTCAGAATACTATGTCCAAAAGCTTTTTTATATGCTAAGGTATTACTTATTGATACCGGACCGGTTTTCATGGTTTGATTGCTTGGATATGACCCCGTAATCTCATTATTACCGTAATTGTCCGATATTATGAATTGGAAAATGTTGTTCAAATAATGTTTTGAAGAATTGGACAGGATTCCAATCTTTGAGACTAAATCCCGTTGCTTCTTGATGGCATAATCACCCTTTTCCATATCCAAACTTGAACCTTCACTCATGAAATAGGAGGTAACGCCTTCATTCGATGCAGTCAGCTTATCTGTGTGGACACTCAACTGCATGCTTAGCTGCAAGTCATTGTTTATATGTAAAGTGTTATTGATACTGCCAAACAAACTGTTATTGATTCTTGTCCGTTGAGTAGAAAGCGGTGCCAATGTTGGAGCTATGGTGAGGAAAGAGATGCCGTTGAGAGTAGTTGAGTAATATGGAGACGGAATAGATATATCACCACTGAAATCCAATCCTGTATTGTCCGCTTTCAAAAGAATTGTGGTTTGAGTCTGTGAATCTATATTTAGTGCCTGTGCTTCACCGCTATATAATAATGGTGTGGCACCAAGTCCACCTTTTACTGAACCACTCCATTTACTTTTGGCACTATCTTTAAGAACAATATTGAAAGATACTTTATTGCTATACTCAATACCTCTCATTATCTTCTCATATACATAGTTCTCAGTTATCTCTATTCTCTCGACGTCTTCTGGTTTCATGGCCCAGACAGATGAATAATCACTGCTCATCATATCAATACCATTGATCAGCACCTTTGTAACGGTCATTCCATTATATGTAAGTGGAGAGATAGATACACCTGGTAATTTGACAGCAACATCACTCAATTTCTTGTCTCGGATATCAGTGAATGATGCTATGTTGTATAGAATACTTTTCTGTAAACCATCATTGCTGCCAGAGGAAACCATATCCTGTGCCAAGGATATGAATGGCAGGAAGATGATTGCAAAAAGGAGAACAAGTTTCGATTTAACCCCCATAAAAAGTATTTCTCGTATACGAAGGAATTAGGAATAATGATTACTAACTGCAAAAATAGTAAAAAAAAATGAGCTGGCTACAAGTAGTCAGCTCACTTACTTTAATGAATATGTTTGTTTATACCATGAATGCTGCAACAGTTGCAAGAATTGCATAGAATTCTGGAAGAGCTGCGTAAATCATAGTGTTAGTTAAAACGTTGTGTCCTTGGCTTGTTCCAATGATACCATTTGCGCAAACTTGACCTTGACGGATTGCTGAATAAATTAGAACCATACCGATAGCGATACCAACAGCGAACAATTTATAACCTTCTGCTGCGAAATCTTTACCCAACCAAGTTAGGAAAGCAACGAAACCATACAAACCCTGTGTTGCAGGCATGGCTGAAAGAACCATGTATGCAGATGATTTTTCTGGAGCTTTCTTTAGAGCGCCTTCTGCTGCGTTACCAGCGATAGTAGTACCAAGACTACTTCCGATACCTGCCAATGCCAACATAATTGCAAGGCCGATATAACCCATAATTGTACTTGTCATCATAATTAATTGATTTTATTTGTTATTTATTATTTTTCGTTAAAGGTCTATATTCTGTACCATCTCCTTGATATCCAACGTTCTTGAAGTACTCTACGAATGTCAGACGAAGAGGGTGGACAAATGCACCAAGGCATGACATAGCTAAGTTCAATGCATGACCGAAGATCATAATCAGTGCACCAAGAGCAAAGTTCAAACCAGGGAGAGATAATGCATCTATTATCATGCCACCGAGATCATTGAATACTGCTCCCAACATACCTCCGGCAAGTCCAAGAGCATATAGTCTGATGTATGATAATACGTCGCCCAAAAGGCCTGTCGCCATATTGTATGTACCCCACAACCCTGATCCTATATTTAATAGAGGATTTTTACCTGGTGTGTTGAATACATATATTCCAAGTCCGGCAATTATACCAAGTATGATAATTATCCATTTAGTCACTTCACTAGTCAGGACACCGGATAATGAAAGTGCTGCTATTATTATTCCACCTGGAACTACTATCAACCAGCCCCAATCACTTACGGATGCTCTGAAACCACTTTGAACTGTATGACAAATAGCTTTGACAGTCATAGCTAGACATATGTGGAATACACCGACGCCGATTGCAAGAGCCATTTGAGCAGAATAACCGGCAATCTCTCCTGTAATCATAATTGATTTCAATCCCGCAGGCACCCAAGATGCTTCTGCTAAATTGATTCCGAAGAATGTACCAAGTATGATACCGACAACAAATGTTCCTACACCCAATGCCTTTACTAACGGTCCGAATTTACTCATGCTGCCACTCCCTTTTCCAAGTAGTGTTCCAATAATGAATAGAAGAATACCATAACCGGCATCGCCCATACACATTGCGAAGAAGAGCATGAAGAATGGTCCTAATATCGGGGTAGGGTCGAACTCTCCATAATTCGGCATACCATACATTCCAGTCAACACCTCAAACATTCTGGCGAATTTGTTGTTGTGAAGTTTGATAGGAGGGTTGTCCTCTGCTGTGGCAGCCTCTTTTAGATAGTATACCTCCAATGTATCAAGTTTCTTGCATACCTCCTCATCGTCAGCGGTAGGAGCGAATCCTTTGAATACTGAAATTGAATTCTCAGCAGTTGTTTCTGCAGAGCCGTCTGCAAGATAGATTTCCAATTTGGAAATCAAGGAGTTACATTCTTTCTCCTTTTCAGGAATCAGTGCTTTGAGACCAAGTATTGAAGACTCAATTTCAGACTTTGTCTGTTGGTATCCATGAATTATCGTTTCAAGTTCATGATACGAATACTCAGGTGTTTCAACTGGGTCAATATCAAAAGAGTATGGCTCATTCTTTGGTGCTACAGTTACGAAATAGACACCTTTGTCATCTCTCTCGATAATCTCAAGAGCCACTTGATTCTCCCAATCCGGATTGAATTTTTTGGCTTGAACCTTATAAAATCTAAGTTTCAGACCAAGCTCATCAAGTTTTCCAAGTTCTCCACTGTCGTAATTACCCCAAACACGTAGAAGTTCCAAGTCAGCTTTAGCTTGTACTATTTTTGAATTAATCTCGCAATAGCTGTTCAGAATCTCTTCTGCATCATTGAAAGTTAGATCTTGAGCAGTTGGTTTAACGTCTCCACTTATCTGGGTATTTGATACTTTATCAATCATCCCCTTAATCTCCTTGATTTGATTAAGAAGATCAGAAGACTCTTTATCAATAGGTTTAGCTGAACGGGTTATGTCCATCAAACCGATCTCTTGAATTGATGAGAGGAAGGATGTGCTGTCTCCACTGAATACGACGAAATCGTATCTTGTCATTTTTTCAATCATAGCTGTTCCTCCTCTTCTTCTGCCTGATGTCTGGTTTTGACAATCTTCTGCGAAGCCTTAGAAAGATTCTCTTCATCCTCCATGAACCTCTTTATCTTACGGATTGCCTCATTGTATCCAGGAATCTGGACCTTCTCATAAAGATTAACCTTCTGAGTTGTCTTCTTCCTTTGATAATCCAAAATGCGACTCTTTTCACTATATACTTCAGATTCGATGCCGAGTTGTGCCAACTCTTTCAGAATTCTGACACCCTCGCTATACCACATTGGTTTGGCATAAACATCGAACTCCTTGACATCATATTCGACGCTCTTCAGCTCCGGAGTCCTGACACCAGCAACTTTAACAGTAACCAATTCAACATCTTTGACAGCAATCAAACCAGGTTCAAACTCATTCCACAACTCTGCCAGATAATCATACTCTTTAAGAGATGATTCCAGTTTGTCGATGAGCTCTTCTGAACGTTGCTTAGCACGTTTGACCTCAAGACGCAGTGCGGACTCCTTGTTTTTCAAGGTAGGCAGAGCTCTTGTACGAATCTTCAACTGCTTGTTAAGTTCGTTCAGAGATGTTTTATTGAATTGGAATTTTATTGCCATTAGTTATTGTCTTTCCAATATTTATTAATAAGATCAATCTTGATACCTGTTTCTGCCTTTGTAAAGTACTTACCGAACAACTCCCATGCAGTATCAAGCATCTCATTGATAGAGATATTTACATCGATTGCAAGAAGTCTAGTTGAGTACTCTTTTGCATAATCGAGGCAACGAAGGTCATAATCACTCAAATCGAAACCATTTTCTAGTTTTGTCTTTGCGTTTGCAGCATCAGCATATAGACGTACTGCAGTATTCATAACCTGGTTGTGATCCTCCCTTGTTTTCTTACCGATTACCAATTGTTTCAAACGTGAAAGAGAACGGAATGGGTCGATGATAACCTTTCCCGTATCTGTATCCTGACGTAGGAACAACTGACCTTCTGTGATATAACCTGTATTATCAGGAATAGCGTGAGTGATATCACCGTCATTCAATGTTGTAACTGCAATGATAGTGATAGAACCACCTGAAGGAAGCTGTACGGCCTTCTCGTAAATCTTTGCAAGGTCTGAATATAGTGAACCAGGCATAGAGTCCTTTGAAGGAATTTGGTCCATACGGTTGGATACGATACTCAATGCATCGGCATAAAGAGTCATATCTGTCAAAAGTACAAGGACCTTCTCATTCTTGTCAACTGCGAAATATTCTGCAGCTGCAAGGGCCATATCAGGGATAAGCAGACGCTCTACAGGAGGCTGGTCTGTTGTATTTACGAAACTGATAATCTTATTGAGTGCACCTGCGTTTTCAAACTCCTGTTTGAAATACAAGTAATCATCATTTGATAGACCCATACCACCAAGGATAATCTTGTCAACATCTGCACGAAGTGCAACCTGTGCCATTACCTGGTTATATGGTTGGTCAGGGTCTGCGAAGAACGGAATCTTCTGTCCTGATACCAATGTGTTGTTCAAGTCAATACCTGCGATACCAGTAGGTATCAATTCAGATGGTTGCTTTCTTCTGTAAGGGTTTACTGATGGACCGCCAATTGTTCTCTTCTCACCCTCTACTGCTGGGCCATTATCAATAGGATCACCATATGCATTAAAGAAACGACCGGCAAGTTCATCACTTACTTTGATGGATGGAGCCTCACCGAAGAAGACTACTTCAGCATTGGTTGGAATACCTTCAGTACCTGAGAATACCTGTAGGGTAACCAAATCATCTTTAATCTTTACAACCTGTGCAAGACGACCAGCCACTGTGGCAAGTTCATCATTGCTGACACCTTGAGCTTTAAGCGAAATAGTTGCTTTCGTAATAGCCTCAAGTTGAGTATAAATTCTTTGAAATGCCTTACTATTGTTCATTGCTTAAAACATCATTAATTTCTTGTAAATATTTATTGAATCTATCGCTCTTGAACTCTGCATAGTTCATCTGGCGGAAGATGTTGATAATCTCTTTGTACTGTTTGCCACACTCTTCAAATGTTTCGAATTTGAATGGATGGTTGCAAACATCCAATACTACTGACAACATAAACTCTTGTCTCTCAAGAGGTGAAACGCTATCGATAGGGTCGAAAGCATCTTGTTGAAGGATAACGAAGTCAATCAATTCTGATTTCCAGAATTGCTCATGATATGAGATAGGAACACCATCGTCACCGAGGATGTTGATCTGCTCTGCAACCTCTTTACCTCTACGTACTAGGTTCTTAGCGACATTTACCTTGTCAACCCACTCCTTGTCGATTGTTTTCTTCAGATACTCCTGGATTTCTGGATATTCCAAATATTTAGAGTATGAATCGATAGGGTTTACTGCAGGGTAACGCTTTTTATCTGCACGGCTTTGTTCCAAAGCGTAGAAGCAACGTGCGGCCTTCTTTGTTGATTCTGTTACAGGTTCCTTCAAGTTACCACCTGCAGGTGATACTGTTCCAAGGAATGTAACTGAACCGGTATGACCATTGTGTAATCTTACAATACCAGCTCTTGAGTAGAAACTTGCTATGATAGCAGAAAGGTCAACTGGGAATGCATCGGCTCCAGGCAACTCTTCCATACGGTTACTCATTTCACGAAGTGCTTGTGCCCAACGAGATGTAGAGTCGGCAAGTAGAAGTACCTTCAATCCCATTGCTCTATAGTACTCGCAAATAGTCATCGCTGTATAAACAGAGGCTTCACGGGCTGCAACCGGCATGTTGGATGTATTACAAATGATAGTTGTTCTCTCCATCAAGTGACGACCTGTATGTGGGTCAATCAATTCAGGGAATTCAGTGAAGATTTCCACCACCTCGTTGGCGCGCTCACCGCAGGCAGCCATAACTACTACGTCAGTATCACCTTGCTTCGCAATAGCGTGCTGTAGTACGGTTTTACCGCAACCGAAAGGACCAGGGATGAAACCTGTACCACCTTCTGCGATTGGATTCATTGTGTCGATACATCTGACACCTGTCTCCATAATACAATATGGACGAGGTTTTTCAATATATCCACCGATGGCAACCTTAACTGGCCACTTCTGAGTCATTGTAACTTTACAATCCTCTCCGTTCTCATTGGAAAGGACAGCGATTGTATCATTGATTGTATAACTTCCGGCTGATACTATAGATTTAATTGTATATTCACCTTTAAAAGAGAATGGTACCATGATTTTGTGAGGCAACCAACCCTCTTTTACCTCGCCCAGCCAATCTGCAGCTTGAACTTTGTCACCAGCTTTGGCAATTGGAACGAAATCCCAACTCTTCTTTTCGTCAAGAGGAGCTGTATATTCACCTCTCTTTAGGAAGACATCTTCCATTGTTTCAAGGTTGTTCTGAAGACCATCATAACAGCTTGAAAGAAGACCTGGACCAAGAGTTACCTCCAACATGTGTCCGTCAAACTCCACAGCATCACCCTTCTTCAAACCTCTGGTGCTTTCATAAACCTGTACGAATGCATTCTTTCCTGTAACTTTGATGACCTCTGCCATCAATTTGGTGCCATCCAAATCAATGTAGCAGATTTCGTTTTGAGCTACATCTCCATCAACCTTGACAGTAACAAGGTTGGCGATGATACCAGTTACAATTCCAGTAGTTTTTTCCATTATATTAAAAATTTACTTTTGCTTTTTATTCATACTCGACGCCTCTGAAAGTGCCTCTTACCTCTTGAACCAATTGTTTGAAGAAATTAGCACCGCTAGCTTTATCAAGTTTGTTCCATCTCTCAACGAGTTTAGCTTTGGCAATAAAAGCCAGAATGATATCAAATGAAAGATACTCCCAAAGAGTGATTTCATTTATTTTATCCCAGTATAGTCTATCCAATGCTTTCTCTCTATCTATAATATTAGGTATCTTGAAGATAGACTCAAGTTGTTCAGACAGTTCAGACCTCTCTTGCTCTTCAGATTGTACAGCTAAGGTGCCTTCGGTTATGAATTTGACTTTGGCATTTCTAACCTCTTTGTCAAAGCCGATATATTTCTGAATGAAAGTGTCATCTATTTTACTCAAACCTTTATAGAATAGGGAAGAGTAGTGCTCACCATCCAATGCGCAGATAAGCCAATCAATCTTTTTCTGATCATCCTTATCGCATAGAGCAGTGATTCCAGATTTAATCTCATTGAAATCAAATGGACGAGATTCAAAATCCAGAAGAATATCAGGCAACCCAGCTATTATATAGGGATAATTGGACATTATTCTTCAAATAAGATTTTTTTTGTTGCAGGTCTGACAAATTCGCCAAACATATTGCTGAATTCACTCTCAGTAAAGCTGATTTGGTATCCACTATCTTTAGGGGCGATTTTGAAGCCATTGGCCATTCCCTTTACGGATTTTACCTCTATTCCACCTTTTAGAGATTTTCCTATTTGATTCTTAACGAAGTCGAATAATTCGCTCTGTGCATCTGCAGGAAGAATAACGTCAAGTCCCTTAGATTGAGGATTTGCAGCGTCAAATGCAGAAACTACTTTAGTAATCATACTTTTAACGAATTCAACATCAGATAGAGCTGATTTGACAGGATCGTTGATTACCTTAGTAATAACAGCATTTTCAACTTGCTGTTTAACGAAAGAGATTGTTTGAGTAGATGCTAGTTTAATGTCGTTGTTAACTTTTGAACGAAGTTCTTCAGCATCTTTTTCTGATGAAGCAATAATCTGTTCCGCTTCTCCCTTTGCCTTTGCAATAATTTGATCGGCTTTGGCCTTTGCAGATGCAACCATCTCCTCGGCCTCTTGTTTTCCCTTTGACAAACCTTCATTATAAAGTTTGTCAGTGAGTTCTTGAAGTTTATTTTGCATAACTTATATAAATGTTTCAAAGTACCCATCGGAAAAATTCTTCTCCGATGACCGAAAATCATTCAAAGTTAGCAATTAATAAATAAAAAAACTATGTAAAATCGTATCAATTATGTCCAAATTTTGCCAAAAAATGGTCAAAAAATGTTTTTTAGCACAAAAATTACATTTTCAGCCTTACCCATAGTATAAAAGTGTATTGCTGGAACTCCGAATTTGAGAAGCTCTTTGCTTTGTGCTGTACTCCATTCAATACCTACATGATATACATCTTCGTTAGTTTTGCATCTCTTCAACTCTTTTGAAAGAGCTTCAGGTAGAGAGATAGAGAAAGTAGTAGGCAATTTGTCAATATGGGACAACAGAGAGATAGGTTTCAGACCTGGAATGATAGGGACGTTAATGCCGACAGCCCTGCATTTATTGACAAATTCAAAATATTTTGAGTTGTCAAAAAACATTTGAGTAATGATATAATCGGCACCGGCATCAACCTTCTTCTTTATATTCGCTATATCAATGTCAAGCGTATCAGCTTCGTAATGTTTCTCTGGATATCCGGCAACTCCTACACAGAAATCAGTAGGTATAGTGTCGGTAAGGGTCTCGTCAAGGTAATGACCATTATTCAAATTTGAGATTTGGCGAACCAAGGCATCAGTGTGAAGATAACCGTCAATTTCAGGCATGTAATGAGTCTGTCCTTTGCTGGCATCCCCACGTAAAGCCATAACGTTATGTATATCAAGGAAATTGAGGTCTAATAATTCATTTTCTATCCTGTATTTATCGGTTCCTCCACAAATTACATGAGGTACTACTTCTACAGGGAAACGTTTCATCACAGCAGCAGCAATTGCGACTGTTCCTGGTCGTTTTGAGACTAATTTCCTATTTGTGGATCCATCTTCACGCTGTTGAAATACAATCTCCTCACGGTGGCATGTGACATTGATAAATGGCGGATTGAACTCCATCAATGGATTGATGGCATTATATAACTTGTTTATGTCACTTCCTTTCAATGGAGGAACTATCTCTAGTGATGGAAATGGTTTTTTTGCCGAGTTGATGATATCAATAACCTTCATTCTATTGTCTGTTAGATGTAACGTTTATATATTGTGCATTCTCGTGAACAATGAGAAGTCCACATATTGATGTAGTAGGAACCATTGCGTAGCTCTCTGTCAATCTGATGCCTAAAGACTTCTCTGCATCAAGCAGGTCGAATGCGGTTTTTTTGAGCGAGTGGTCAGGGCATGATGAATAGCCGAATGCAGGTCGTATCGAACGGGCTCCACAATTGAAATTGTCTGTCAGCCATTGAGAAGTGGCCTCTGCCAATCGTTGGCATAGACTCGCTCTCAATAGATATTCATAATCCTTATGACATTCACAACATTTACAATGATGTTTATCTTCAACTTTAATCGCGAAAACTCCAATTTTAGTCGATTTATCGCTTCTGAAAAAGTCAGATAATGATTGATATCCACTTAAACTCGATGTGCCACGTCCTACATTGAAACATTTGTCAGTATTATCTATTATGATGGAATCACAATCCTTATGAGCATCAAAGAATTTTATTGATGCAGCAATCTGTAAAGAGTGGTCGTTCAACATCTCTTCAAGTTTCTTCTTACCTTCATCTAAAAGTTTTGAAACTTCAGCATTGCTCTGTGAGAGATCTGAAAGTTTTCCTTTGAATCCCCAGAAAGATAGAAACATTTGCCAATCAATTCTATCGATATACTTCCTAGCATCAATATCTGCATCAAAATAGTTACACTTCCCAAATTCAGATGGCTGCTTGAAGCTGTTTTCTGAATAATGAGGGGCTAACTCCCTCGCTTCTTCAATAGTGACAAAACTCTCTTGACGATTTGCATAAATCTCTGCAATTTTTTGTTGCTCAGCGCTATTGCTCCTTCTTGTGCTTTTTGGATCTTGAATAAATTGATTTATTCTGATAGCGCATTCTGAAGCATTTGTGGTATAGAAGACATCACTACTGTATTTAGGAGCAAGTTTTACTGCCGTGTGTAGTTGAGAAGCAGTCGCTCCACCGACAAATAATGGGATAGCTAGTCCGTGAGATTCCATCTCTTCGCACAACTCCTCCATATATTTTAGTGATGGTGTAATCAAACCGCTGATTCCGATGAAATCTGCATTGTTTGCGATGGCAGAAGCAATAATGTCCTTATTGTCAACCATAACGCCAAGGTCTATAACATCAATGTTGTTACATGAAAGTACAACGCTCAAAATATTTTTACCTATATCATGAACGTCACCTTTCGCTGTAGCCAGAACCATTTTCTTCTTGGTAATAGAAGTTGCCTCTCCATGCTTTATGAATGGTTGGAGATAGTCCACGGCACTTCGCATAACCTTGGCCGATTTTATGACTTGTGGAAGGAACATCTTTCCCTCAGAGAAGAATTTACCAATTGTATCCATCCCCCTAAGAAGTGGGCCTTCAATGATCTCTACAGCGCCACTATCTTTCAAGGCTTCATTTAAATCAGACTCCAAGTAATCTGTAACTCCTTTTATAAGGGCGTATGCCAATCTCTCTTCAGTCGTTCCGGATCTCCAAGCTTCCTGAGATGAATCGGAAGTAGATTGAATATCAGTTGATTTAATCTTTTCTGCTATAGCAATAAGTCTTTCAGTAGCCTTATCATCTCTGTTCAAAACGACATCTTCTACAGCTCGTAGCAGAGACGGCTCTATCTGGTCATATATCTGAAGCATTGATGGATTGACAATTGCCATATCCAATCCTGCGTTGATAGCGTGGTATAGAAAAACTGAATGCATAGCCTCTCTTACGGGATTGTTCCCGCGGAAGGCGAATGATATATTTGACACTCCACCTGAAGTGTATGCCCCTGGAAGATTGGATTTAATCCACTTGACTGCTTTGATGAAATCCACTGCATAATCTGCATGTTCGGCCATGCCGGTGGCAATGGTAAGGATATTGACATCAAAAATAATATCAGTCGGCTTGTATCCCGCTTTATTGATCAAAAGGTTGTATGCTCTTTCGCAAATCTCTATCTTTCGATTGAATGTAGTAGCCTGACCATCTTCATCGAAGGCCATTACTATCACAGCGGCGCCGAGGTCTTTTATCTCTATTGCTTTTTTTAGGAACTCTTCTTCGCCCTCTTTCAATGAGATGGAATTCACAATGCATTTCCCCACGGCACTCTTCAATCCCGCCTGGATGGTTTTCCAGTCAGATGAATCAATCATAAGAGCAGCCTTGGCGATGTCAGGGTCGTTTTCAATATATCTGACAAAAGTTTCCATCTCCACAGCTGAGTCCAGCATAGCATCATCCATATTGATGTCAATGATGCTGGCTCCATCCTCAATCTGCTTTTTAGCAATAGATGCAGCCTCTTCGTAATTCTTCTCAGCAATAAGCCTTGCGAATTTCTTCGAACCAGCTACATTTGTCCGTTCTCCGACATTTATGAAATTCTGCTCTTTTCTGTCAACTGTCACTGACGTGGAACCGGTTACTACAAGCTTCTTATCAATTTTTGGAATCTCTCTAGGTGCGATACCTCTAAGTGCATCTGATATCGCTTTTATGTGGTCAGGAGTGGTACCACAACATCCGCCTGCAATATTTATTAGGCCACAAAGAGCCATCTCTTTGACTGCACTAGCTGTGTCTTCCGGTTTTTCATCATATTCACCCATCTCATTAGGCAGACCTGCATTCGGATAGACGCTGATAGCAAATGGTACTTTAGAGGCAAAGCTCTCGATAATAGGCTTGAGCTCCTTTGCTCCAAATGAACAGTTCAATCCGAAGCTGATGATATTATAACTGCTGACAGTGTGGAAAAAAGCCTCGATTTCTTGTCCAGTCAGCAACCGCCCAAATAGGTCATTTGCTGTAGCAGAAATCATTGTGCTGATCTTTTTACCCTTTGCCTCACATGCTTTGGATATGGCGTAGAGTGCAGCTTTCGCATTCAGACTGTCAAATATAGTTTCTACAAGAAAATAATCTATGCCACCGTCAATCAGTCCAAGTGCCTGATTATAATAGGCTTGTGCCATCTCGTCAAATGAGCAGGCTTTTGATTGTTGGGGATTGTCTATGTTAGAAAGCGAGAGCATCTTGGATGTCGGGCCCATACTTCCTGCTACATATACCTTTTTCAACGCCTTGTCTGCTGCGGTTCTTGCAATCTTTGCACCACGAAGATTCAATTCATATGCCTTGTCTGATAGACCGAATTCAGAAAGGGAGATTGCATTTGAATTAAATGTGTTTGTCTCAATGATATCAGCTCCGGCATCAATATAACTGGTATGGATAGATTCTATGATGTCAGGATTTTCTATGTTACAAAGATCACCAATAGTCTTCACTACATGATGTCTTTGTAGCATAGTGCCCATTGCCCCATCTAGGACAAAAATCTTTTCACTAAAATTCATCTGATTGGACAATTAATGTATGAGAAATCAGTTGAGACAAAAATAATTTTAAATATAGTTGAAGGTGAATTCCAATGATGTTGTCTCCAGTGTCTCGGTTGATCCGTCGTAACCTGAAAGACGAGTCATAGTAATGGAGTATGAGTAATAAATAACATCCTTGTTGCTTGAATCTAACTTGCTGATTACCTGATTGCAAGCATCTTTGTAAATAGCAATGTCATTTTGTATTGATTCCCATGTTTGGGCTGCTGTCTGATCAGGACCTGAGAAATCCTCGAAATTGACAGTGTCCATCCATTGTCTGGCTACCTTTCCTGCAAGAGTTGTCATATATGCCTCTATTTGAGCGCATGCGTCTTGTCCTGCCTGTGTAGTGATAGTAGTACTTGACGAGTTGACTGTCAGGCTGATTTGATAAATGACATCTGATGTGCTATCACTATAAATGCAAGATGTAAGTGATAAGCTGGTGATTATGATAGCCGAAAGTTTAAGTAGTTGTTTCATGATATGAATTAAAATTATTACCAACTTCAAAGGTAATTGATTTATGTTAAAAATAACTATATTAAATAGCTAAAAATAACGAAGGGCTCGACTTTTTTGCCGAACCCTTCGTTAGTATATCCTTATTTTGATTAAGCAAGGAATCCAAGAAGGATACCGGCTGCAACTGCACTACCGATAACACCTGCAACGTTAGGACCCATAGCATGCATCAAAAGGTGGTTCTTAGGATCATATTTCAATCCAGTAATCTCAGATACACGTGCTGCATCAGGTACTGCTGATACACCGGCATTACCGATAAGCGGATTGATCTTGTTGTCACCCTTCAAGAATAGGTTGAAGAATTTAACGAACAATACACCGAATGTAGTAGCGATTACGAATGAAGCTGCACCCATGATGAAGATGTAAACTGATTTAACCTGTAGGAACTGGTCTGCCTGAGTTGAAGCACCAACTGTCACACCGATAAGGATTGTTACGATATCGATAAGCGGACCGCTTGCAGTGTTGGCAAGACGACGGGTTACACCACTTTCCTTCAATAGGTTACCGAAGAACAACATACCTAGTAGAGGAATACCTGAAGGTACGATGAAAGCTGTCAATAGGAAACCTACGATAGGGAAGATCTTCTTCTCTACTGGAGAAACGGCGCGAGCCGGTTTCATACGGATAAGACGCTCTTTCTTAGTAGTAAGAAGCTTCATGATAGGAGGCTGGATTACTGGAACAAGAGCCATATATGAGTATGCAGATACAGCGATAGCACCCATCAAATCCGGAGCAAGTCTTGATGATAGGAAGATTGCAGTAGGACCGTCAGCACCACCGATGATACCGATTGCACCAGCTTCAGCGGCATTGAAACCGAAAGCAAGAGCGATTGCGTATGCACCGAAAATACCGAACTGTGCAGCTGCACCGATCAAAAGAAGTTTTGGATTTGAGATCAGCGCTGAGAAGTCAGTCATAGCACCGATACCCAGGAAGATCAAAGGTGGGTAGAAACCCTGTTTAACACCCTGGTATAGAATATTCAATACGGAGCCCTCTTCATATACACCGACATTCAAGCCTTGGAATAGAGGAATGTTACCGATAAGGATACCGAATCCGATAGGAACTAGCAACATTGGCTCCCACTCCTTCTTGATAGCAAGGAATATGAACAGGATACCGATTGCAATCATTATCAGATACTGAAAATTGCAATTGGCGAAGCCTGTGAAAGCCCAAAATTGTTTAAGATTAGCTAATATATTTTCCATACTATCCAATTACTACGAGTGGAGCGCCCTCAAGGACTGAGTCGCCTTTACCAACTTTAATACTTTTAACTACGCCGTCGCAAGTAGATTCAACAGCATTTTCCATCTTCATAGCCTCAAGAACTATGATAGTCTGGCCTTTCTTGACAGTGTCACCAACACTTACCTTAAGGTCAAGGATTACACCTGGAAGTGGTGAAGTTACAGTGTTACCACCTGCTGGTGCAGCAGCTACTGGAGCGGCAGCTGGAGTGTTAACTGGTGCAGCAGCCGGAGCCTTAGGAGCGGCAACTTTAGGTTTAGCCTTCTTGGCTACTGGTCTTTCGAATTCTACAGTATAAGGAGTACCATTTACTTCTATCTTTGCTGTAGTATCCTCAACTTCGTCGATAGCGACATTGAAGTCGTTTCCGTTAATTTTGATTTTATATTCTTTCATTTTATTTCTGATTTAGTGTTATTTCTTCAATTGAGGAGTCTGACGCAAAGTGTAGATCTTAGAACTCCATGGTGAATATGAACGGTCTGTATGAAGTTTAGTTAGAACGTCACTCTCTTCATCGTGAGCTTCATTATCCTGCATATATAATTCAAGAGCCATTGCAATCGCCACATAAGTATCTGCAGATGTATCTGAATGTTTAACCGATTCAGAAGCTGCAGGAGCAGATGCTGATGATTTCTTGTTTGCAGAACGCATAGACAATGCACCTACGCCTTTGAACAAGAAGCAAAGGATAATAAGAGCGCAGAATACTACAGACATTGCGATAATAGCCATCATCCAACCGTAAGGGTCCATATCTATCATCTTTTCAGATTTAGTCATGACATCTCTTGGGTCGAATTCACCCTCTGTAAGGACACCAAGTTTATACTCAGTAAACAGATTACTTCTGTTAAGGTAACCTGGAGTAGGCATTACTTTAACTTCCCAATCATTGATAGACTTGCTGTCATCAACTCTACCGTACACTGCGTTAGTGTCAAGTGCTGCAGCGGGGATTTCAACTTGGTCAACTAAAGAGCCGTCAGTGGCAGAAAGAATAATAACATTAGATTCAGCCAAATCAAAATTAAGGTGATCTTGACCTTTAGCTGATTGGTTGTCAGCCCAGAAAACGTAGTAACCGCGAGGTGGAATCTTTGTCTTCTTCTCACCTTTGTCGATGAAGTACATTTTTGGGTTGTTTACATCGTTGGATAGATAGCAACCTGCTATATCAACTGTACCATAAGTAGTGTTGAATACCTCAATCCACGCACCAGTCTCACCAGTTTCATCTCCGATACCGTTTTCATTTATGACACAGTATTCATTGATTCTTAGGCCTGATACGTTCTGAGCGCTAACACCAAGTGTAAGGCACAAACCAACGATCAACAAAAATATTTTTGATTTTTTCATTTTTATCAATTGTGGTTTTATTATAGAGGAAGGTTATCGTGTTTCTTAGCTGGGTTGGTAAGCTTCTTGGTTGCAAGCTGTTCCAAAGCGCGGATAATACGGAAACGAGTGTTGCGAGGTTCAATAACGTCATCAATGTAACCATATTTAGCTGCATTGTATGGGTTAGAGAATAGATCGTCGTACTCTTTCTTCTTAGCTGCAGCGATTTCAGCCTTCTTAGCTGGATCTTCTTCAGCTTTGATTTCCTTAGCGTAAAGAACGTTAACTGCACCGTCAGCACCCATAACAGCGATGTTAGCTGTAGGCCAAGCGTAGTTCATGTCACCACGAAGTTGTTTACAACTCATAACGATGTGGCTACCGCCATATGATTTACGAAGTGTAACTGTAACTTTTGGAACAGTAGCTTCGCCGTATGCGTAAAGAAGTTTTGCACCGTGAAGGATAACTCCACCATACTCCTGCTGAGTACCAGGAAGGAAACCAGGAACGTCAACCAAAGTAACGATAGGAATATTGAAGGCGTCGCAGAAACGTACGAAACGTGCACCTTTTCTTGAAGAGTTGCTGTCAAGTACACCTGCCATAGCTTTAGGCTGGTTTGCAACGATACCTACTGAAGTGCCACCGAAGTGTGCGAAACCTACGATAAGGTTCTTGGCGTAATCTTTGTGAACCTCTAGGAACTGACCGTCGTCAACGATGCTGTTGATAACTTCATACATATCGTATGGTTCGTTAGCGTTATCAGGGATGATTTCGTTAAGGAAGTCCTCTTTTCTGTCGATAGGGTCATTTGTAGGAACGTAAGGTGGTTCCTCCATATTGTTCTGAGGAAGATATGCCATAAGGTTACGGATTGTAGCGATAACTTCTTCGTCATTCTTACCTGTGAAGTGAGCAACACCACTCTTTGAAGCGTGTACGCTTGCACCGCCAAGCTGTTCCTGAGTTACATCTTCACCAAGAACTGTCTTAACAACAGCTGGACCTGTAAGGAACATATAACTTGTACCTTCAGCCATGATGTTGAAGTCTGTCAAGGCTGGAGAATATACAGCACCACCTGCGCAAGGACCTAGGATAGCAGAGATCTGAGGAACTACACCTGATGCAAGGATATTTCTCTGGAAGATTTCAGCGTAACCTGCAAGAGCATTCACACCTTCCTGGATACGAGCTCCACCTGAGTCATTAAGACCGATAACTGGAGCACCAACCTTCATTGCCTGATCCATTACTTTACAGATCTTCATAGCAAGTGTTTCAGAAAGTGAACCACCGATAACAGTGAAATCCTGAGCGAATACATAAACAAGACGACCTGCTATTGTACCGCAACCTGTTACAACACCATCACCAAGGAATGTCTTTTTCTCCATTCCGAAGTTGTAGCAACGATGTTTAACAAACATATCAAATTCTTCAAAGCTGCCCTCATCAAGAAGCATGTTGATTCTTTCACGAGCAGTAAATTTTCCTTTGGCGTGTTGGCCTTCGATAGCTTTTTCACCACCGCCAATGCGAGCTTGTTCTCTAAGTGCGATAAGCTCTTTTACTTTTTCGAGTTGTTGACTCATTGTTTTGAAATATATTTATTAGTTATTAATATTCAAATAAAAGGGTTGATTGGAACGCTAGTTCCAGCCAGCCCGTCTGCGACAATTATTTGCCTTTTTCACACAATTCAGTAAGAACACCGTGAGTTGACTTTGGATGAAGGAAAGCGATATCCAAACCCTCTGCACCACGTCTTGGAGCCTTGTCAATAGCGCGAACCTCTTTAGCTTGTACCTCGTCAAGTGCATTTTGTACACCATCTTCGATAGCGAAAGCCATGTGGTGGATACCTTCACCGCGTTTCTCAATAAAACCAGCGATTGTACCATCTTCTGTTGTGCTTTCAAGAAGTTCAAGTTTAGTCTGACCAACTTTGAAGAAAGCTGTTTTAACTTTCTGATCAGCTACCTCTTCAATAGCGTAGCATTTAAGACCCAAAATGTTTTCATAGTAAGGAATAGCCTCGTCTAGAGATTTAACGGCGATTCCCAAGTGTTCAATGTGAGAAATTTTCATTGTAATTTATATTATTTTAACGTTAAAAAATTTTCCTTCGAAATATCTTGCAAAATTACTGAAAATTGTTATATTAACCTAATATAAATAAGTGTTCTTTGAACAATTTGTTAACAGAGTCCAGAGTTGAGAGTCCAGAGTTGAGAGTCCAGAGTTGAGAGAAACAATAAACGCACTTTTAAGACGCTTAACCTAACCCTGCGTCTTTTAAAGTGCGTTTATTGTGAAAAGTCTTTAATCTCTAGACTCTAGACTCTGGACTCTGGACTCTAATCTCTGGACTCTAGACTCTGGACTCTCAACTCTCAACTACTTCTCCAACTTGCGTAGAATCGCCAACTTTATCTTCTCATATTTGCCGGTGTAAGGATGTTCGCGAAGCGATAGATTGAACCAACGACGTCCGAAGAGAACCGTTTGAGGATGAGTGAACTCCCTGAAGCCCCATACGCCGTGATAAGCACCCATTCCAGAGTGACCTACACCATTGAATGGTGCACCCTTTACCATGTGGTGAATGCCTACTTCATTGATACACCCGCCACCGAATTGAAGGGTACTCATGACACTCTTAGCCCATTTTTTGTCCTTTGTGAATAGATAAAGAGCAAGGGGATGCTCTCTTTCAGCAATGGCGTCCAGGATGGATGATACCTCAGAATCCTTGAATGGTACAATTGGAAGGATAGGGGAGAACAATTCATGCTTGACAATTTTATCATTGTGGCTGACTGGATATATGATTGTAGGAGCAAATCTTTTAGATATCATATCTCCTCGTCCACCAAATACAACTTTACTGCTGTATTCATTAGTGATGGCTTCACACTTTTTGAAGGCATCATCGTTAATGAGATGTGAATAATCTTTGTTATTCTCAGCAACTGCTGTGACTTGTCTGATGAATTCGAATTTTAAAGCCTCTATGAATTGCTCAGCAATCTCTTCCGCTACGGCAATTTGATTGATGTTGATACAGATCTGTCCTGAATTGCAAGATTTGAAAAATGCAATCTTTCTTGCAGCATCCTGAATATCCGCATCCTTTCTGATAATGCACCAGTTTCCAGTTTCACCACCTAATTCCATAGCGATAGGGATGAGATTGATTGCGGCTTTTGCCATAACATGTTTGCCTACAGCTGGGGATCCGGTGTAGAAAATTTTGTCAAACCGTTGCATTAGACATGCGTCAGCAACGTCATGTCCACCATCTAATACATTAACGTATTCTGAAGGGAAAGCTTCTGCAATAATCTTTTGCAGTTCGGCTGTACATGCCGGGGATTTGGAGCTAGCCTTTATGACAGCGGTGTTTCCTCCACTGATACATGCGGCGAGGACTCCCAGGGATAAGACAAATGGAAAGTTGAAGGGACTTACTATAAGTGTGACACCGTAAGGCATCTTATACACTTTCGTGATTGTACTTGGGAAACATATCCATCCACTGAAATGTGTCTCCGGTTTAGACCATCTCTTCAGACCTGAAATCATTTCGTTGATTTCTGAAATGGTGGGTCCAATGTCACATATGTATGATTCAACTTTTGTTCTGCCAAGATCCTGGAATAGAGCTCTTTCTATTTCTTCCTCATGCGCTATGACGACTTGTTTTAAGCGCTTTAATTGCTCAATGCGCCATTTGATGTCAAAAGTGATGTTTGTACGGAAGAATTTTCGTTGCGCATTGATGATATCTTCAAGACGTTGATCTTCCTGACTCATTGAAAATAGATCCATGGCTATTTGATTTTGAAATTATTTTTATAGCAAAACCCCGAAAGAATATAGTTGTACTTTCGGGGTTTTGGCTGCCTCAAAAATGAAGCAATTAAGAATTACTCTTCTGGAGCAAGGTTGTTGTAGACGTTCTGTACGTCTTCGTCTTCCTCGAGTTTAGCAATAAGCTTGTCAAGTTCAACGCGGTCTTCAGCAGCTACGGTCTTAAGTTCGCCGTTAGGGAATCTGTCAAATCCACCTGAAACGAGTTCGTAACCGTTACTTTCAATGAATTTTTGGATATTATTGAAAGATGCGTAGTCACCATAAATGTTCACTACATCGTCCTCGTCCAAAAATACCTCTTCTGCACCATAATCGATAAGTTCAAGTTCCAGCTCTTCAATATCAACAGGATTTGCGCTCTTCATCTTGAATACACATTTGTGGTCAAACATGAAAGCTACACTTCCTGAAGTTCCTAATGTGCCGCCGAATTTGGTAAAGTAGCTTCTTACGTTTGCTACTGTACGGTTGGTATTGTCAGTTGCAGTCTCGACAAGGAAAGCAACCCCGTGAGGCCCATAACCCTCATATACAACCTCCTTGTAATCACCTTGATCCTTTTCGGTAGCCTTTTTGATGGCACGCTCGATATTCTCTTTTGGCATATTCTCAGACTTAGCTGTCTGAATAAGAGTACGTAGACGTGGGTTCCCGTTAGGATCAGAACCGCCCTGCTTAGCAGCGATTGTTATCTCTTTTCCAATGCGAGTGAAAACGCGGGCCATATTGCCCCAACGTTTGAACTTACGCTCTTTACGAAATTCAAAAGCTCTTCCCATTGCGATTCTCCTGATTATTTGTTTTGGATTCTAGTGATGTATTTATCAATGTCATAACCCTCCATAGATGCAGGATAGTCATTTTTGATCTGATTGTAGTAGTTCAATGCTGCAGCATTGTCACCAAGTTCTTCAGCTGCGATACCTGCTTTCAGAAGGTATGCTGCAGAAAATTCATTGTCAGATACTTTTGCAGCTTTTGCAAAGCATTTAACAGCTTCAGCAGCGTTTCCTAAATTTGCATAAGCGTCACCCATACAGCAAATTGCTCTGGCAGCGATTACTTTGTCTTTTCCTTTGTATTTCTTAAAGTAAGAGATGGCAGATTCGTTATTGCCTAATTGAAGCTCGCAAACACCTGCATAGAAATATGCTGATTTAGCAGCAGCTCCTTTATAATCGTTGATAACGTCTACAAAACCGAAATTGTTACCGTCACCATTAAGTGCGATTTCGTAGTTACCGGCAGCGAAAGCAGCTTCTGCTGGGAACATTTGAGCATTAGCTTCAGCTTGCTTAGGCTCAACGATCCATTTATTGATTGCCAATCCGCCAAATACGACTACAAGAATTGCAACTACTGCAATCATGATAACTGTTTGATACTTTTTAAATGCCTCTTCAAAAGAAAGCTTCTCATTTTCCACTACTTCTGTCTGTGGGTGTTTAGTGTTTGCCATATTAGTTGTTATTTTTTAATTATTTTTCTATCAATCTTAGCTATAGGATTTGCGGTATATCCTTAAATACAACATAAACCTTATAAGAAACGCAAAAATACATAAAAAATGTGAATCTCAAAGATATTTTCTTACTTTTGTGATACGAGTCGCGGTATGTTTCTAAAAAAGATTACACTTCATAACTTTAAGAACATCGCTGATTTACAATTGTCCTTTTCTCCAAAAATCAATTGTATTTCAGGAAACAATGGTGCTGGCAAGACAAATCTTCTTGACGCAGTTTATTATCTCTCTATGACAAAGAGCTTCTTCAGCTCTTCGGATCAATATATCTTCCGTTATGGAGAGGATGATACCTTGCTGAATGGAGTTTACGAATCAGATGATTCCACGGAAAAGATTGTCGGTATGATGGTAACCCGTAATGGTGAAAAAGTTGTCAAATGCAACGGTAAAGCTTATAACAGGTTTTCAGACCATATAGGACAATTCCCTATTGTAATGGTCTCTCCAGCAGATACCTCATTGATAAACGATTCGGGTGATGAAAGGCGTAAGTATATGAATTTCATCCTTTCGCAGATAGATAAGGATTATTTGCGACATATTCAGGCATATAATACACTCTTGCTTCATCGTAATAAATTGTTGAAGGCTGATGTGATTTCTGATGAATTGATGGAGACTGTTTCAGAACAGATGATACCTCATGCTCAGTATGTTTATGATGCCCGAAAAAACTTGTGTCATAAATTGCTGCCGCTGGTAAAAGATTACTACGGAGAGTTGAGTGGTGATGCAGAAGATGCATCGTTGGAATACAGATCCGATTTGGATCAATTCTCTCTTGATGAACTCTTTAGAAAAGAGAGTGTAAAAGATAGATTATTGAGATATACATCCTCAGGAATACAAAGAGATGATATTTTATTCTCATTGGACGAACATCCATTGAAAAAATGTGGATCTCAAGGGCAACAAAAGACCTATCTACTTGCCATGAAGATGGCGCAATTCACTTGGATGAAGAGTATTTACGGTGTCGCTCCGCTTCTGTTGCTTGATGATGTCTTTGATAAACTGGATATGAGCAGGGTAGAGTATCTTTTGGGAATTGTTGCCAAGGAGAATTTTGGACAAATCTTCATCACTGATAGTAATAAAGTTAGAATGAAAAATATCGTGGACCTCTTTAACGCTGATTGCAAAGAGTTTAATGTGGCTTCAGGAATCTTTTCCGAGATTTAATTCAATATGAAACGGGAACCTTTTAAATTGTTGGGCAACTGCTTGAAAGAGATGGTTGAGACCGAAAAATTAGATGAGGGACTTCTCCGAGTTCGTATCTTCAATGCTTGGGATTCTGTAGTATTTAATTTGACATCAAGGTATCTGACTCATGAACAAGCAATGACAATGACATCGAATAAATACTACAAGGATAAAGTTTTGACATGTAAGATTACTTCATCTGTTGTAAGAAATCAATTGTCAATGGCTAAGCCGCAGATAATCAAGCAAATGAATAAAGTGTTAAACGGGGTTTACATCAATCAGATAGTTTTGAATTGATATTATGAAGTTTGTTATTGATTCTGCTATACCCTTCATAAATGGAGTGCTGGAACAATATGGGGAAGTCAAGTATCTGAATGGTTCCTTGATTTCACACTCTGAAGCTATCGATGCGGACGCTTTAATTATACGTACTCGTACCAAATGCGATGCAGAATTGCTGGAAGGAACATCGGTAAAACTAATCGCAACAGCTACAATAGGGACTGATCATATTGATTTGGAGTATTGTAAGAGTCATAATATTCAAGTTGCAAGTGCTCCGGGTTGTAACTCTTCTGCTGTTTGTCAGTGGGTATATGCTGCTGTCACCACCATAGCCCAAACTAAGAATATATGTTTGAATGGTTTGACAATAGGGGTGATAGGTGTTGGTCACGTCGGGAGTAAAGTTGCTGCTATGGCAGAACTATATGGAATGAATACTCTTTTGAATGACCCTCCAAGGGAGGCAGTTGAAGGCGGTTCAAAATTTGTTTCATTGGATGATTTGTTGACACATTCGGATATTGTTACGCTGCATGTCCCTCTTTCCGAGGATAGCAGGAATATGGCTTCAACCGGTTTTTTCAATAAAATGAAGCAGGGGTCCATATTTCTTAATGCTTCACGTGGCGAGGTGGTTGATGAAGGTGTATTGTTGGCAAATATTTCTAAATTCAGTGGAGTTGCTCTTGATGTGTGGAGAGGTGAGCCTCTTATTAACAAACAGTTGTTGAGGGCAGTTGATATTGCCACTATGCATATTGCAGGTTATTCCGTTCAGGGGAAGATAAATGGAACAAATATGACTCTGGCGGCCGTTTGCGGCTTTTTCAATCTTCCTAAGTTGTCTTCTACCAAGGGTGTTGGTATACAAACAGACTCCATTGATGGGATTATCCCGGAAGAATATGATATTATGGCGGATGATGCAGCGTTACGTGCTCATCCTGAGATGTTTGAAGAACTGAGAGTCGGGTATTGTTATAGATAAGAGTTGAGAGTTAAGAGTCCAGAGTCCAGAGTTAAGAGTTGAGAGTTCAACTTTCTCACTTGCGAAAGTTACCACATATAGAGGCCTTTAGGCCGTAAGAAAAGTACCTTCCCTCAGGAAGGGATTTAGGGATGGGGTCAAAAATAAAAAGAAAGTGCGGTGGGTAAGTTTCG
>DCGV01000051.1:0-3216 GCA_002314725.1 Bacteroidales bacterium UBA1769 | reverse complement strand
TGATAATTACCAAATTAGTTACTTGAGAAACTTGAGTTAGATATATGAAACGGTTTGTTTTATTTTTTTCTCTTTTATTTACTGTTGCGGCCTATGGCCAAAATGGTATGCCTGTCACATTCCATACAGATTTCGAATCGGGAAGGGTTGGAGAGGTAACATTGATAGATTCTGTATTTTTTGCAAAAAGAATAGGGGATACAACAACTATCCTTTCATACTTGGTCAAGGGATCATTTGACCCTGAAAACCCGATTGATAATTTGTCGGCCAATGCGAACTGGTTTTATTTCAAAATGAAAGGTGTTGCAGGTAAGGATCTGTACCTTTATTTCCCGGATAACTATCTTATGAATATGGCATCATACTCATACGATAATGAGAATTGGAAACATTTTGATCCCAAAGAGAGTAAACCTCACTCCTTGCATGCACAGTTTCTATTTGATTCGGTATATGTGGCTCTATATGAACCATATACATATTCATATGCACAAAAAAGAATAGATGATCTTTCCCAAAATAACAATGTAGAGGTTGATACTATAGGATACAGTGCAGAGGAACGTCCGATGCAACTTCTTCATATTACTGACAATTCAGTTTCGCTTGCAGATAAACATAGAGTATGGATTCATGGCAGGATCCATCCATCAGAAGCACCTGGGTCATATATGGTTGATGGCATAATCGATGCCTTTCTGGCCGAAACTCCACAGGCTGCTTCGTTGAGAAAACAGATTGATTTGTATGTACTTCCACTTACAAATCCAGATGGAGTAGCTGAAGGTCTTTCACGCTCAAATGTCTCTGGTATCAATCAAGAGATAAACTATGACCGTTCGGATGATAGCACCTGTGTTGAAGTTCAATGCATAAAGAAAGCCTTTGCAGCATTGTCAGAGGAGAAACCTTTTGAAATAGCGCTCAACAGCCATTCTCAACATGATGGACATGCTACATTCTATATCCACCGTTCAGGGGCTACTTCAGAGGTGTTTCTTAGGAATCAACTGCTTTTCGCTGGCTTATCATGCGTTTTCAATCCATATATGAGACTTGATCAACAACTCTTCTCAAATGGAGGATCAAGGTATTTCGAGGGTTGGGTTTGGAATAATTGGGGTGCACGGACTCTTGCGCTGACTATTGAAACTCCATATTCGCACTTCTGTTTTGATACATCAAATGTCGCTACCAAGGAGTCTCTCTCTGATTTCGGATCGATAATGTTAGACGCTATCTCAGACTACTTGGCACTCAGTAATGATGGTCGTTATTTGGTTGATACGCCCTCTGATGCTGTGAAATCATGGTCTGCCTCTTCGGATTGCGAGACTTCGTTCATAGGTGGTGATTATCTCATAGCTATGAAAAACAATTCCAAGATCACATACCGTCTGACATCTCTTCCAAAAGGCGAATATGCAGTGTATATGTATACCGGTGGTGTCGTAACACAGACTCCTGAAGGTGTCGAGTCTATCAACGGGATAGATACAGGACTTCATGGTTGGCAACAGATTGATACATATTGTCAACGTCGTGACGGCAAATTCAAATACACTTTCCGTGCTGCTGTCGGAACACGTGCCGATGCAATACTTCTGCTGCCGAAGAATTAAAAAAAAGAGTTCGGTGTAAATACCGAACTCTATATTGAGGACAACATTTTGTCAAAAATCTGTCCAATAAAATCTGCTCAATTAGATCTAGAAAATAAATGCGATACCTGCAGTTAGAACTCTTGTGTTGCAAGATTGATTGTCTTGAGGATCTGTGTCAATCAAACCCCACTGATGTCCAACTTTAACTTGTAAATGTTTCATGATATCAACGGTTACACCTGCAACAGCTCCGAAATCGAATCTGTCATAGTAGTATCCAGTTAGATTGTCTTCATCATACCAGTCAATAGTAGCATTGATGCCATTATTTTGGTAGTTGTATTTGGATGTGATACCAAAAGATGCGTATGGACCTACATATGCTCCGATTCCAAATGAATCAGCGATTTTTAAACCTACATGGAACTCTACTGGAACCTCAATTCCTGAAGCGATTTCTTTACCTGTACCAAGGAATGAACCATAGTTTTTTTCCTGTTTGCCCATCATAAATCTCAAACCGGTATTGATGCTGAAATAATTAGTGATAGCAGTGTTGTTCATAGCTGAAACATAAAAGCCATTGATTGAATCAAACTCACCATCTTCATAAACTTCACCGATTTTTGCATAACCTGCACCTACTGAAACCTGCGCATTAGCAGAAAGTGCAAGGAATAGAACTGCCAATGTTGCTAATAATGTTTTTTTCATGATAAATAATATTTAAGTAAGTAAGTTGTTTAATTCCACATTTTAGTCTAGAGTCTAGAGTCCAGAGTCCAGAGTTTAACTCTTATCTCTTATCTCTTAACTCTGGACTCTCAACTCTCCCTCTCTTCCAATAACTCCGGTCTCAATGCCTTTGTCCGCTCCAGAGCCTGTTCGTCCTGCCATTTCTTGATGGCAGCGAGGTTGCCACTCAATAAAACCTCAGGAACTGTCCATCCGTTGAACTCTTTCGGACGTGTGTATGTAGGGGGAGCTAGAAGCCCATCTTGAAATGAATCCGATAGCGCTGATGTTTCATCACTGATAGCGCCAGGAATTAATCTAATAACGGCATCACAGATCGCGGCAGCTGGAATTTCACCACCTGAGAGTACGTAATCTCCAATTGAGATTTCACGAGTGATGAGATGTTCACGAATGCGGTGGTCTATGCCTTTGTAGTGCCCACATAGTATAATGATATTCTCCATCAGAGAGAGTTCGTTCGCTATGCCCTGATTCAGTATTTCGCCATCAGGAGATGTATAAATTATTTCATCGTATTTGCGTTCTTCGCAAAGTTTCGAAATCAATGTGTAAACCGGCTCTATCATCATTACCATACCTGCATCTCCGCCGAAGGCATAATCATCCACTTGATGGTAATTGCCTTTGCCATAATCACGGATATTGTGTATGTATATCTCCACAAGTCCTTTCGCCTTAGCTCTCTTAATAATTGAGTGGTTTAAGGGACTTTCTAATAATTCCGGAACAACAGTAAGTATATCTATTCGCATATTGTGATAAGTGTGGCGCTAGACTCTCAACTCTAGACTCTCAACTCTTAAATCTCGATGCAAAATTAATGTTTTTTTTGAGATAAATAATGTATATT
>DCGV01000005.1:12090-36327 GCA_002314725.1 Bacteroidales bacterium UBA1769 | reverse complement strand
ATAGAGATAGAGTTGAACTTAGGCATATTTTTAGAAGTATAAGCGAAGATATCGCCGATAATTCTCATTGAGAACTCAGGTGGGTAAATATATGTGTTACGAACCATGAACTCCTTAAGGATATCGTTCTGGATAGTACCAGCCATCTCCTCAAGTTTAGCGCCCTGTTCAAGACCTGCAACGATGTAGAATGCCATAATAGGAAGAACGGCACCGTTCATAGTCATTGAAACTGACATCTTGTTAAGAGGTATCTGGTCAAACAAAACCTTCATATCCTCAACTGAACAGATACTTACACCTGCTTTACCTACGTCACCGACTACGCGTGGGTGGTCAGCGTCATATCCGCGGTGTGTTGCAAGGTCAAATGCTACTGACAAACCTTTCTGACCTGCAGCAAGGTTACGACGATAGAATGCATTTGATTCTTCAGCTGTAGAGAAACCTGCATATTGACGGATTGTCCAAGGTTTCATTACATACATTGTTGAGTATGGTCCACGAAGATAAGGAGCTACACCGGCAGCGTAGTTCAAGTGTTCCATACCTGCAAGGTCTTCTTTAGTATATGAAGATTTAACTTCAATATTTTCCGGAGTCTTCCAAGGAGTATCATTAGCACCACATTGGCAAGCACATTGTTCCGGAGCTGCAAATTTTATATCATCAAATTTTGGTCTCATAATATTCCTTTTTATAGTTCTTTAATTCCAAGCATTTTTTGGTACTCTTTCAATGTATCAAGAACGTTACATCTTACGTGGATGTAATTCTTAACACCTTTCTCTTCAAGTGCAGGACGGCATTCAGGGTCACCGGCTACAACAAGGATAGCCTTATTACCAAGAAGTTCTGCAATTTGAGGCACAGCTTCAGCATATTCATCATCTGATGAGCAAGCAACTACGATTTCACAACCTGAAGCGATGGCAGCTTTAACGCCCTCTTCAATAGAAGCGAAACGGTTGTTGTCAATATTTCTAATACCTGCAACAGCGAAGAAGTTAGATGAGAACTGAGCTCTTGCGCGGCACATTGCAAGGTTACCGAATGTAAGCATGAATGCTTTAGGCTCTTTACCGCTGCGGTCAGTAGCAAGACGAAGTGCTTCGAAAGCTTCTGATCCACGATATGGTTTAAGAGGTTCAGCAACTTGATCCTTAGTGCAACCGCAAGTTGGAAGAGCCATACCGCAGTATGTCTGGATATCGCGTGAAACGATCTCTTTAGTGATGAAATCCTCTGCTTTTTCAAGGAAATTAGGATATTGGTTTGAACCAAGAAGTGTTTCGCGACGGGTAGAGATATTCTTGTCTTTCTTGTCAGAAACAGCCTTGACAGCAGCCTGAACGAAACCCTCTTTGAATTTAGCTACATATCCACCACCGTCTTCAACACTCTTGAATAGATCCCAAGCAGCTTGAGCAAGAGAGTTTGTAAGATTCTCTACATAGTAAGAACCGGCAGCAGGATCAACAACTTTGTTGAAGTGAGCCTCTTCTTTAAGAATATTCTGAACATTACGTGAAATTCTATTTGAGAAGTCTGAAGGAACGCGGAAAGCGAAGTCAAATGGAAGAACCTCAAGGAAGTCAACTCCAGAAATAGCAGCTGACATAGCCTCAGTTGTACCACGAAGCATATTTACGTATGCATCATATACTGTCTGATTCCATTCACTTGTTGTTGCGCGGATAACCATCTTCTTTGCACATTTGCAATCAACACCGTATGCGGCAACTACGTTTGCCCAAAGGACACGTGCAGCGCGGAATTTGGCAATCTCCATGAAGTATGTGCTGCCAATACCGAAGTTGAAGAAAATCTTGCGGGCAACTTCTTCTGCAGCAAGACCTGCATCTGTAAGGCAATTCATATATTCACTAGCCTGAGCAAGAGCGAAACCAAGTTCCTCTTTTGCAGAAGCGCCACAGCTGTTGAAGATTGATGCATCAACTGCAATAACTCTGATACCCTTGTATGCTTGAGCATCCTTAACAATCTGTGCCAATGCAGCACAAGAATCAGCATTGAAAAATCCTGTTCTATTCAAATAGCCAAGTGGATTGAAGTCAAAGCTAGCTTTAACTGCATCTTTGTCAACACCAAGACCATCTACATAAGCAAGGAAATTCTTGAAACTCTCATAAGATTTCTTAACGCAGCAGCTTCTGAAAGCTACAGGAGCAACAGTAATGTCGATATCTTTCAAAAGAGCAGCAAAATCAGCAACTGTAATGACAGCTGACGGATCGATAAAGAATGAAACTGATTCAACGCCTTTGTTTAGAGACTCAATAGCCTCTGCATTCGCCTCTTTGAAATTGTTTCTGCGAGCGTTGACTGAATAGTTGATGAACCAATTGTTAGTCTTCTTGCCTGTACCGAAGTCTTTAAGACCTTCCATATTTTCAGCACGGTAGTAAGGACGAACATTGAAACCTTCGTGTGTCTTCCAAACGAGTTTTTTCTCGTAGTCGGCACCTTTTAAGTCAGTGTTTATTACTGCTTCCCACTGCTCAGTAGAGACTGGAGGAAATTCAGTAAAAAGTTTGTTTGCCATGTGTTATAAGTTTAATTTATTGTGTTTTTAAAAATTCTTCATGCAATCTTGCAAAGATACTTATTTACGATGTAAAAGCCAAAGAAATAGAGGAATAATGGCAATAATTTATTAATTTTGGAGTGTTATTGTCTTAAGTGAATTCAAGATGTGCGTAATTGATATTATCATCGTTTGCTGTTTCCTTCCTGCGATATATATGGGAATCAGCAAGGGCCTTGTAAAACAGATTGTTGCTATATGTGTCATCTATTTCGGAATCACTCTTTCACTACGATTTACAGATATAGTCTCAACCTTTATTTCAGAGCGGACTTCACTTCAAGGATTCTGGCTCAATTTAATCTCATTCATAGTAATATTCTGTATTGTCGCTATAGTTTTCACTCTATTGGGAGGAGTCATCTCCAAGATAATCAAGGTCTCACTTCTTGGCTGGGTCGACAGGTTGTTGGGCATTCTCCTAGCTCTTTTTATAACCGCTATAATCATCTCTACTCTCATCTATTTCATCGACTCTATCAATAACTTGATACAAGCCGTTCCAAAGGAGAAAATTGAGGAATCTAAACTGTTTTCACCGCTCCTCAACTTCGCGAAACACATTTTCCCTCAGTTAGTAAACCTTACAAAATAAGCCGGTAATGTTTACTATTTCATACTTCGTTAAACTTTTTTAAAAAGTTTATTTTCTAACACATTTACAATTTTATATAAAATTGAGATTTCGGGTGCAATTTGGCTCTCGAATGGATTTCCTTTGCAACACGAACCGAAGGAAAATACAATGGAGACAAAAAGACAAAATCTCATCTCACTCGATCAAATCGAATTCACCACGGAATCACTGGTGACAAAACCTAGTAAATTATTTATTGGAATATACCTTTTCACTGTTGTATTCTCAATAATACTATCCTTTGTATCAATTTATTATTATGTATAACGCTCTGGGGAGCTGTGCTGGAGAATTGACTGAATGGCAGATAGGTCAGAGGCGATTGGATTGCTCCCCTTTTAGGACAGAACCGTATGTCAACGAATATTAAACAACACGATGCAACAGATTGTGCAGTAGCATGTTTCGCTTCCGTAGCAGCATGGTATGGAATAGATATTCCATTGACCATCATAAGGGAGACATCGGGTACTGACAAAACAGGTACGAGTTTTAAAGGCATCATTGATGCGTGCGGACAATTGGGATTCAAAGCAAAAGCTTTAAAATCAGAGCAGAAGAGTATCGATCCTCTATATAAACTCAAAATCCCGGCCATACTCCATATCCTGACTGAAAACAATGATCTTCATTTCGTTGTGTTGTATAAAATGGAGCGTAGACACGCAGTGATAATGGACCCGGCAATTGGCGAACGTCGCAAGATTTCAATTGATAAGCTGCAGGAGCAATGGAGTGGATATCTCCTCATCATGACCCCAGATCCGGATTTCCGCGGTAGCCGAGGGCAAAAAACATCGATATCGAGTCGTCTGAATGAACTTATCAGGTACACTTGGAAAGAGCTTTCTCTCTCTATTATCGGAGCCATCATATACATAATTGTCGGTATCAGTACATCTTTGTTCTTACAACAGATAATTGACAATGTATTGCCATCCAACAGTTATGGCGCCCTGTTGAAAGTTGGATTATTGATGTTTGGACTGATGTTGTGTGCATTGATTATTGGATACAGCAGGTTGGTTTTCACTTTAAAAGCCGGGACAAAAATAGACAGTAAATTGATTTTAACTTATATAAGGCATCTGTTCAATCTCCCTTTGAGTTTCTTTAAGCAAAGGGGCGCCGGAGAGCTTAATTCCAGGATTGGAGACATTTTAAAAATCAGGGTATTCCTGACAGAGAATGTCGCGGGGATTGTTACAGGTGCTATTACACTTCTGGTATCATTTGCTCTTATGTTTACTTTCTATTGGAAACTTGCATTAATGACACTGTTATTCATACCGCTATATGTAATTCTCTTTGCTATTGCCAATAGAGTAAACAAAAGAGTGAATCGTGAATTGATTGAAAATGCTGCAATCTTCGAGGAGAGGACTGTTGAAGGGATTACTGCAGTACAGACTATTAAATATTTCGGGAACGAAGAGTTCTTTTTCTCAAAGATTGAAAAACAATATGTAAAACTGGCTGATAAAATATATAAAGGAGGCAAGTATCTGGGCCTTTTTTCCACAACCTCTGATGCAATTTCAAAGGTATTGACACTACTGTTATTGATTTCAGGTTCACTGTTTATCTTTAATGGAGAGTTGTCAGTAGGTGAATTGGTTTCATTCTACTCTCTGACCACCTTCTTCTCTGCACCGCTGAGCCAACTGGCAGGCATCAACAATGCAGTTAATGAGGCGAAGATTTCAACAGAGAGGCTGTTTGATATCATTGACATGGAACCGGAAGGTACAAATACTTTTGAGCTTCCCCTTGAGTGCGCCGATGATCTTAACTTTCAAAACATCTCTTTTTCCTATTCAGGATGTGAAACTCTTCTTCACAATTTTTGCTTGCTTATTCCGAAGGGTAAGATCACGGCTATTCAAGGTGAAAGCGGATGCGGGAAGAGTTCCCTCGCCTCTTTATTGATGAGGGATTACAGACCCACAACTGGAAAGATTACACTTGGAGATATTGACATCAATCTTTTCAATCTTTCAGCCTGGAGAGATTATATTTCAATAGTACCTCAAAACACAACATTGATGAATGGATCCATTTTGGAAAATGTCACATGTTTCAGTACTGATCCAGACATTTCCAAAGTTGCCGCAATATTGGATAGGCTCGGTATGAAATCATTTATCAACACTTTACCAATGGGAATTCTCACAAAAATTGGAGAACAAGGGTGCAAACTTTCCGGCGGGCAGAGACAGAGAATCGCATTTGCCAGAGTATTGTATAAAGATCCTGCAATCATTATTCTTGACGAAGCCACATCGTCTCTTGACGATGGTTCTCAAAGATATATACTCGATGAGATTATTAGACAGAAGAGTCTTGGAAAGAGCATCATTATGATCACACACAAAAATGACAATGCAAAGATAGCAGATCTGGTTTTTGATATGAGCGTGCACACACATATTGGTTAACACCGTCACCATTAAAGTACGGAATCATTATTAAACCTTTAAATTATGGAAGAAATAAAAATGTTTGAACTGGGGTTGATGGAGATGAATTCTTCCGAACTTCAGTGTAGAGGCGGAGTCAGCTGGGACAATCTGATGAAGAACGTAAAGGCTGTTGTAGATTTCATTGTTAACTACATACCAAAACTTGTAAGCGGCTTCGCTAACGGTTGGGGCTTAATATAATAGAATGGCATTATGATTCAAGGATTTACAACTATCGGACTCCGTCCTGTATATGAACGTGAATCGTTGTATGTAGTTGGAGGCGTCGATAAGGAGGCTCAAAACGTCCTTTATCTAATCGGCTATGCACTGGGTGTAGTGTGTAAGTTTATATCCAAGTTATTCACAAAAGGTTTCTAGTAATCTGACATGAAATAATTTCTTTATCTGACCGGAAGGGCATAGGCCCCTCCCTGATACGCCTGTGACTCTTCCGGTCTTTATTTCAGTATTATGAACAGAGAGAAAAAAACACTATTCATTGTTACTCTACTGATATTGAGCACTATAAAAATGAATGGTCAAAGCATTTGGACCTTGGAGGATTGCTTGGAATATGCAGAAACACATAATATCCAGCTTCAAAAGAGCAACATTGAAATAGAGAAACAAAGAGTCGAGGTCACACAATCCAATCTAAACTATATTCCAGAAATAGCCGTTTATGCGGATAGGAATTATAGCTGGGGAAGGTCTGTGGACATGCAGGAGCTAATCGTCATAAAAAATAAGATGAACTCCTCTCTAGCATTGTCAGCATCCACCTCGATCCCTATTATTGATGGGTTCAAGAAAATATACTCATCGAAAATCAGCAGAGCAGAACTTAAATTGTCACAATATGAGGAACAATCCCTTCAAGAGGATGTCAATATCCAGATAATCAAGGCATACCTTGAAATATTACTGTCAAGGGAGATGTTAAAGATTGCTCAAAATGAGCTCGACGAAATAACTATACAAATTGGAAAGAGTAAAGAACTTATCAGAATGGGTAAACAACCTCAAAGTGCAATTCTGGAACTCTCTGCAAAACAATCAGAATCAGAGGTACAACTCATCGATGCGAAGTGGCAGCTCATCTCAAAGAAGATGGCACTTGAACAGATTCTTGGATTGACATGGGGCTCTATTGAAGAGATTCCTATATATGATTACGAGATAATTGATAAAAAAGAGATGATTTCTTTAGATGGGAATATTTCAAAATATTTAGAAGGCTCCCCCATACTTAATATTGCGAAGGAGAAACAAATAATTGCCAAATTGAACTATAACCAATCACGATCACAACTTATGCCCATAATAGGGTTATCACTGGGATATATGACATATTTTGGATCCTCTTCAAATGAAAAGATCTCGGAACAACTGAAAGCGAACATTAATCCAACTGTTGGGATCTCTCTTCAGATACCACTTTTCAGATTATATAGTACCTATTCTCAAGTAAAAAGGACAAAATTGAATTTAAGTTATGCGAATATTGAAAGAAGGCAGGTTCAAACAGATCTACAGAATAAAATCAGTAATGCAATAGTGGATGCAAATAGATATTACGACAGCCGTGAAGCGATGAAAGATGGCGTAAAAAGTTCGGAGGATGCATATTACGCTATGCAGAAACGATATGAAACAGGTGCAGCTACGGCAATGGATCTAATAATTGCTCACAATTCAATGATAAAAACCAAATCCAATTTGTTTCAGCTATCACTTCAATACCTGTTTCAACTAATAATAATTGACTGTTATTGCGGAAAAAAAATCTCTTTATAATCATGAAGCACAAAAAAGCCATAGTCATAATTATTCTGGTCACATTATCTCTAATCGCTTACATCGCACACAAAAATAGAGGTAATGTCATAGTAGTAGAATGTTCTCATCCCACAGTTGAAACCATTGAGAAAACAATTCCTGTCAATGGAAAAATACAACCTACCAAATCGATATCCATCTCTCCTGAAGTATCCGGGGAGATAGTTGATATTAATTACAACGAAGGTGATGAAGTCAATTATGGCGATATTATCATCAGAATCAAACCTGATCTTTACGAATCACTTGTCGAAAGAGCAGAGGCATCATTGGGATCAGCCATATCCAGAATGGATTTACAGAGTATTGAATTGAATCATTCAAAGGAGAATCATGAAAGAAGTTTGATACTATTCACTCAAGGAAACATCTCGTTAGAGGAGAAAGAGATTTCCGAAAATGAATACAATATCTCATTAGCTCAATTGAATTCATGTCAATATGATGTCAAAACAGCAGAAGCGGCATTGAGGGAGGCGAAAGAGAATTATCTCAAAACATATATCAAGGCACCAATGAGCGGTATTATTTCCAGAATGAATGTCAAGATAGGAGAACGTGTGGTAGGAACAAGTCAAATGGCAGGAACCGAGTTGTTTCAAATAGTCGGTATGAATAGGATGGAATTGATAGTGAATCTTAATGAAAACGATATTCCTAAAGTAAAAATAAATGACAGTGTAAAGATTACCGTTGATGCATTCCCAGATAGGAATTATTATGGATTTATTAACAAAATTGCAAATTCATCCAAAAATATTGGTGCAAACATCGAGCAAGTTAGTACCTTTGAGGTCAGAATTTTGATTGATTCTCATTCATTCATATCAGGTATTAATGAAGAGATGCTTCTTCCAGGGATGTCAGCATCGGGTTCAATAATAGTGGATAAGAAGAGTGATATCAAAACAATTCCAACAAATGCAATCTTCACCAAGGATAATAAAGAGTATATCTGGATTGTCAATAAAGAGAAGATTGCAGAGCTAAGAGAGATTACAAGTGGAATACGTAATCTTCAAAGAGTTGAGATTATTTCAGGCCTATCTGATGAGGATTTAGTAGTTATTGGGCCTTATTCTGCTATAAATAGGATTTCTGAAGGAGAGAAGATAAAAATAGAAGATGAATAAAACTATTCTTTTGATTGAAACAAGCACTGAATGTTGTTCAGTCGCCATAACTCAAGACTGCCAAATTCTGGCCAGCCAGTTCACTACTGCACCTAAGCAGCACGCCGGGATGTTGATTCCTTTCATAAATGAAATTATGGAGAAGAGCGGCTGTCCCATTTCCAGCATTGATGCGGTTGCTGTCAGTTCCGGTCCAGGCTCTTACACCGGTCTAAGAGTTGGAGTTTCCGCAGCCAAAGGAATATGTTTTGGCGCCTCTATTCCTCTAATTTCTGTACCTACAACAGATATACTTGCTTATCAAGGCAAGGGGAAAGCTGATTTCATCATACCTATGATTGATGCCAGAAGAATGGAGGTCTATAGTGCCTTATATGATGGGATGACACTTCGCAGGGAGTCTGAAATTGAAGCCGATATTTTGGATGAAAACAGCCATAATGACACTCTGAAAAGAGGCAAAGTACTATTTATCGGAGACAATGTAAAAAAATTCCAAGAGATCTGTAAAGATAAAAATGCACTTTTCGAGACGGCTTTCCCTCTAGCAGAAGCTATGGCAGAGGAGGCAACAAGGCGATTCGACGAGAAACAATTTGAAGATGTAGCTTATTTTGAGCCTTTTTATCTCAAAGAGTTTGTTCCTGGTATTTCAAAGAAAAAGTTATTTTAGGAGTTAATATCCATATCTTTTTCTATACCTTAGAAGTAAATAGATAGCAAGAATAAGTGCCATTACTTCAGCTACATCTACTGCCATCCATATACCGTCTATACCCAAAATCAGTGGGAGAACGAAAATACTGGTCATCTCGAAGATGAGAGTCCTGGCGAATGCTACAATTGCAGAGATTATTCCATTATTAAGACCTGTGAACCAAGCTGATACAAGCAGATTGACCCCACAAAGCAAGAAACTTAACATATAAAGTCTAATAGCATGTTGCGTCAACTCTTTTAGTTCCTGATCATATCCCACAAAAGTACCAGCCAGTACCCCGCTGGCAGCTTCGGCAATGATGGTCAATACCATTCCAAATACTATTTGGATAACCAAACTCTTTCTTAATAGGCTTTTTAATTCACTTTTATTGTCATATCCATAATTATATCCGACAATTGGAGTGATAGATATGTTATATCCCAGTGAGAATGCAGCAAAGACAAAACCGATATACATCAATATTCCATACGCTGCCACTCCATTCTCACCTATCAACTTCATCAATTGAATATTATAACACATGCCAACGACATTGAGAGCAATATTCCCTACATATTCCGAGAGCCCATTAGTACAGGCTTTCATGATACTGCCCTTGTGAGGCTTGGAAGGAACGAGTTTAAGTCTGGTATTATTCCTTTTCGAACTGTAATAGTAAAGAGGGAATACAGATCCTACAATCTGAGCCATCACTGTTGCAATAGCTGCACCTGCCAGCCCCATCTTAAAAACAGCTATAAGAAGAGCATCAAGGATGATATTGGTAACCCCTGAGACAATTGTCATTTTTGTACCCAATTGAGGCCTCTCGGAGGTCATATAAAACGAATTGAACGAGAGTTGTACTATAAAGAATGGAAGACCGACACTACAGATACGGGCATATATCAAACAATCATGGATAAGGGTATCATCGGCTCCGATAGCAATCAAAATAGGCTTACAAAAGATAAAAAAAAGCAGAGACAGAATTATCCCAAGGATTATTTCAAACCTTACCAACATGCTGAATATCTCTGTCGCCTTTTTCTGGTCACCGGCACCCATTGTTTTGGAAACAAGTGCGCTTCCTCCAGTACCGACCATTACACCTATTGAAGCTATTACCATTAATGGCGGGAAAGAGAGATTAAGTGCTGCAAAGGGAGTCGTACCAGCGAAATTTGAGACAAAAATGCCGTCAATGATTGAATACAATGAGGAGAACAGCATCATTGCGACTGCTGGGATAGCGGTCATAAACAACCTTTTATATCCAAAGTGTCCTGAAAGTTCAATATTCATCGGGCGACAAAAGTACAAAAAAAAAGCTGAAGGAGGGAAGTGCCTCTTTCAGCTTTTTCTTTTCTTTTAAAGACTGAAATTATTTAGTAGCTTCAACAGATACTTTTCTGAAGTCTTTCATAAGTTTGCTAATAGCTAGAGCGCTTTTTCTTGCGCGAGCGCCAGCAGCTTTGTTACCTTTATTAAGCTGAGCGTCAGCATTAACTGTCCAAACTTCGATTTCAGCTTTTAGTTGATCAACAATTTGTTTCATAATGATAATATTAATATTAGGTTAAAAATTAGTCAACACCTTATCTTTTTCAAAGTTATATTATTTTTTTCAATAATCACAAAAAAAAAATCACATATTATTCAAAAATAATTACGCCAACCGACTGAATATCATTCCATAGCCATTTTAAGCCACTTTCTTTCTTCACCAAATTCAACTTGATAATGATATCTGTTTCTTCGCCAGGTTCCAACCTATATGAAACAGAACAGAAAGCAGACTCTCCAATCTCATTTGGGATCTCAGCAGTAAATCGTAAATCGAAATAACGTCTTTGATTATCCGATTGGAGTCTGAACTGGCGCCTCATTTCATTCTTGGATACCTGGTATTGATCCTGATTATATAGTATGGCACCTATCCCATTGAGATACAGCCCAATAACATCATAACCTTCAAAAGCAATCTGATCTTCAGACCTTGGGTCAATCTCTGGAGGATCCGGCTCTGGAGGAATCGGCTCTGGACAAGCGACTGCCATCGTTGTGGCAATTAATCCCAACGAAAAGATGAATTTGATATAGAATAGTATCCTTTTCATTTTAAAACAGTCAACCTTTTTCTCAATATTTCTGTTGAGCCATCTGTATATTTGACAGCAGCCTGAATTACATATGTACCTATTTCACCAAATTGATAAGAGTCTTCATCAATCTGAGCATCATTGATGCTCCAAAGAATAGATTCAGTCTCTTCAACAATGTTCAAGACTACCAGCGGAAGTTTGTCACCTACGGAATATTGATTATCGACAAAACCTATCAAAGGCAAATTTGACATCCTTTCAAGTGTCTTGAATGTAAAATTATGAGGTTTACCATAAATAGAGCCATATTGATAATAAATATCTCCGGTAAAAACCTCACCAGGTTTCAATTCTGTAAATTGATATTCAGTATCTTTCAGTAACACTGTATCTTGTTTCATGCTGGTTGTTGCACCCCAAACCAATACCCAATTGCCAATTGACATTGCTTTATCAGCTCTCCAAGTGAGAGTTGCTGTTGTCTGAGTCGGGCGGACAAAATATTCATTTACTACTGGCAGATTCCAGGCTTCATCTTTCACTACCTGAAAACAATAACCCTGGTTACTCGGTTCCATATTCAGGATTCCTTTAGCAACACCTTCACCACTCCATGATTTCAAAGGGAAAGAGATAGAAGATAATATAGAATATATATTTTTATCACCTGGGAAGAAACAATCACTTGCCTTGGTAGCAGCTTCCCCTGTTGTGGAAATCAGCGATGCACATGGATGAGATCCATTTGAGTTGATACTATTGGATGTCCATTTACTCAGAGCAGTTACAGACCCTACCATCGTATTACTTTTGTCAATATGATATACAAGAATCCCTTCACCACCGATATATTTATCCCATTTGGACCCATCCCTATACTCTATTATATATGATTCACCTCTGTTTGGAGAGGTCAATTGGCATGCTACAGTACTTTGGTATACAGGAGCCAAATCAACTCTAGAACCAATAACAGGCTCTTCAAACGACAATAATTTCACAATCTCACGTTCAATCGAATTGAAATATGGCGGCGTTTTCCCATCATTGTTATAATTACCACGATCCATGATGGATATGGTTCCCTGCAATCCATCGGAAAAACCTTCATTCACACCATTCACATCGTACATATCCATAAGACCAAGGAAGTGACAATACTCATGGCAAATCGTACCAATGCCTGTAAACTGATTCCCTTTTGAGCCGGACAATTCGGAGCAACATGAGAATCCGGAGATTTTCATACCGTTTATAGTAAAATCCTCCTCCAGATTCCATGATTGCGGCCATATCGTATTATCTCCCCCACCTTCTGCTTCATTGTATCCTGCAAAGAACAGAATAACATTATCTACTCTCCCATCTCCGTTGACATCATAATTTGAGAAATCAACACCTTTTTGCGAGGCCTGACGACACGCCTCCTTAACCATCTCCTTAACATTGGCGTCCACGCCATGTGCATTGTTCGCTCCATAATACGACATCGTTTGTGACAATGAAACAACAGGTGAAATATCAAACAGAAATTCACCATATGAGGAGAGATTATCTTTAAAGTAGTCAGAAACACTACCTGTTGCACCATCATAAGAGTAATTCAACTGGTTAAAAAGATTGTAAACCTTGGAGTTAATATCTGAGAAGGAGAAGGATAAATCTTGAAACTGAACAGGAATGACTATACTCTTCATTCTTGTAGCGGATTTGGTAGCAGTCAATGTATTTAAATCAAAGGATTCTCCATTGTTATAGAATAGTTTTACCTCTCTTGGCAGATATGGTATTGTTTTTGAGATGCCAATTCCCGAGTCGGAAACCACTTTGTCGCTCAATACATACCCATTTTGCTTGCATGAAGCGTAATAATAGAAGCCGTCGTCCCCTTGTGCAATCAGATATCCAGATGAACTCAATTTATAAGAGGCGGTTTCGTCACCAACTATTGTAATATGAATTATGGACCCATCGGGCTGTAATACCTCTATTGGAGTAGAGATGCTTTTAGCTCCAAACAGAGGGAGTGTTAAGAGCAAAAGAGGAAGACACAGGATAATCCGACGGCACATTTTCAATAGATGTTAAGTAATTTTTTCATGATTACTAAACTTTAAAAATAGCGATTTTTACCAAAAAACACAAAACAAAAATATATAGAGTATATTTGCCAATTATTTTTACGAAATGAACCAAACATCAAGATTTGACTTTACAATATTAGTCCCTTTATACAACGAAAAGGATAATATTCCTGCTCTTTTTGAAAAGTTAGGGAATTACATCAACGGAAGTGGCCCACTGTCGAAGTGTGTTTTGATAATCAATGACGGCTCCAACGATGGTGGCGAAAAGGATATTCAGATGATGTGTAATCAAAAGGAGAATTTCTATTATTTGGATTTAGACCACAATTGTGGTTTGAGTGGAGCATTAAAATTCGGAATAGACAACTGTTTTTCAAAGTATCTGGGATACATCGATGCCGATTTACAGACAGATCCACAAGATTTTGACAAGTTATTGGCAGAGATTGAAAACTATGAACTTGTCACAGGGGTAAGAGCCAAAAGAAATGACTCTTTCATCAAAAAAGCATCATCTAAATTTGCAAATGGATTCAGAAGAGCTATGACACACGACGGAGCCACTGATACTGGCTGTCCACTAAAGGTTATGCATTCTGATATAGCCAAATCAATTCCATTCTTCAAGGGAATGCACAGATTCATTCCAGCGTTGGTTTTGATGGTCGGAGGCCGTTATAAAGAGATTCCTGTCAATCATTTTCCACGTGTAGCCGGGAAATCGAAATATCATCTTTGGAACAGACTGATAGGCCCGTTGGCTGACTGCTTCGGATACAGATGGATGAAAAAACGTTACACTATCAACTCCATTGCAAAAAGTAATTTGAAAGATGAATAGCAGCTGGTTTGTATACTTAATCGGATTATTTGCGCAAGGGCTCTTCTCGGCACGTATCTTAGTCCAGTGGATATTATCTGAAAGGGCGAAGAAGGTGGTCTCCCCTACAATTTTCTGGATAATAAGTTTCGTTGCATCGTTCATATTCTTCATCTATGGATGGCTTCGCGAGGATTTCAGCATCATGCTAGGCCAGATAATAGGCTATTATGTGTATATCTGGAATCTCTCTATCAAAGGCGTCTTATCAAAATTGTCAAGGTTCGCAAAATCCGCCATACTTTCGTTCTTTATCTTATTACCGGCAATAGCCATCATATCTCTGGCCATAAGTCACGAGAATTTGGTTAACACTCTTTTCCAGAACGAGGCTCTTCCAATTTGGCTTCTGATTTGGGGGTCGGCTGGACAGGTTATTTTCTCTCTGCGTTTCATTTATCAATTTGTCTACTCAAAGAGACGTCAGGAATCAATATTGCCATCTGGTTTTTGGATAATCAGTCTAATAGGTTCATCACTTATTGTAACATATGGTATCATCAGGCTTGATCCAATACTAATTCTGGGTCAAGGAATTGGCTTTATATCTTATACAAGAAATTTGATTCTATGGAGAAGAAACACCAAATAATAAGGTTCATTGTCTATGCATTGTTGCTTCTTCCTTTGATGATTCAGAGGGATGTGACTCCGGATAACGAGTTGAGATATCTCAGTATAGCTGACGAATCTATTTCTGATGGGCATTTCTTCACCATGTACAATCACGGTGAGCCATATGCCGACAAACCACCTTTGTATTTTTGGATTATCATGGGGGTCAAGACCTTACTTGGTCATCACTCCCCATTTCTTATCACCCTTATATTCTCGCTCATCCCAGCTTTTGTCATCCTCTCAATCTTTAACAGATGGTGCAAGGATGAGCTGTCTGAAAAATGGAGGATAGCTTCTGAATTAGCGCTGCTTACCTCTGTCTATTTCCTTGGAGGATCCATATTTTTACGTATGGATATGCTGATGTGCATGTTCATCACACTTGCCATGTACACATTCTACAGAATGTATGAAGGAGATACGTCTCTTAAATTGAGGATTGCATTCCCTATCTATATATTCATGGCAATCTTTTCAAAAGGACCTGTCGGAATCATGGTTCCTCTATTTTGTATTCCTGTTTTTTTGATTGTCAAAAGAGAGTTTAAAACAATAGGAAGGTATTGGGGTTGGATGACTTGGCTGGTTCTTGCCATATTATGTGGGATATGGTGGACTTTTGTATATCTTGAAGGTGGCACAGAATACATCAATAATCTTCTTTTCCATCAAACCATGGGAAGAGCCGTTAATTCATTTGCTCATCACAAATCCTTCTTTTTCTACTTCTACAGCATTTGGTATTCTGCTGCGCCATGGGTATTCCTCACAGTCGGGGTTGTAATTTGGGCCCTAATAAAGAAGCGCATCATCTCTCCTCTGGCAGAGTTCATGTTGATTACTGTAGCCACTATTTTCGTAATGATGACTATCGTAAGTTCAAAACTTCAGATATATCTTCTCCCTTCTTATGGATTCATGACATACGGAGCTTTCCTTATTTTGGCAAAAAATGGCAAGACACAGTGGCAAAATTTAGTGATTAATGTATCAGCCTCGTTATTACTTGTAATCTTTATAGCTGGCTTCTTTACACAGAGATTCAACTCAAGAATCGGGTATCACGATATAGCCATAGAGGCTGCAACCGCTGCTCAACAAGCTGATATTCACAGGTTTGGATATTGCAATCTCAAAGGTGGCGAAAATTTGGACGTCTTTCTGGGGCAAGAGTTGGAAGAAATATCACCAGAGCAGCTTCAGAATCCTGATAAATTGATATCTGAAACTACTGGAATAATTGTCTTCACAAAGAGAGAAAACAGTGTTATTTTTTATACTTTTGCAGGGCAAAATAATCAAGAATGCAATCAACATTATCAAGTGCTCAATTAGAGCTTAGCCAAAGTGCTATTTTACACAATTATAAATATTTCCGTTCTCTTCTTGATAACAGTACAAAGATGCTTGTATTGGTTAAGGCCAATGCATATGGACATGGCGATGTAGAGATTGCCAAATTGATGGAGAAAGCTGGCGCGGATTATCTGGCTGTAGCGTTCAGTTTTGAGGGATTGGAACTTAGGGCACATGGGATCAAATCTCCAATTATGGTTCTAAGTGGCAATGCTGAAGCCTATCCTGAGATTATTGACCATAACTTGGAAGCTTCTATTCCAGATATGCTTGCATTGACCAGATGGAGAGATACACTACGAAAAAAAGGGTTGAAGGGCTATCCGACACATATCAAACTTGATACCGGCATGCATCGATTGGGTTTTTGCGAGGATTCAATTGATGAACTTATAAGTTTCATTAAAGAGTCTCCAGAAATAAAGATACAATCAGTTTTTTCTCACTTGGCAGCGTCGGATGACTCTGTTCATGATCACTTTACACTTGAACAGATTGCTCTTTATGACAAATTGAGTACAAAAATAACCGAATCACTGGATTATAAGCCAATCCGTCATATTCTCAACTCTGCCGGGATAGAGAGATTTACAAAGTATCAATTCGATATGGTACGATTAGGTATCGGCCTTTATGGATTCAGTGCAGTCGATCAATCCGCAATGAAGACTTGTGCATTCTTAAGATGCCCTATCCTTCAAATTAAAGATTTGACTGACAAGGATGGCACTGTAGGATATGGAAGACATGGGAAATTGTTGAATAGTATCAATAAGATTGCAACAATAGGCATTGGGTATGCAGACGGAGTAAACCGTCATTTCGGACGTGGCAAAGTTGCATTTGAAGTCAATGGCCAATTAGCGCCAACGATAGGTGATATCTGTATGGATATGTGTATGCTTGACATCACAGGTATCGACGCTCAAGTCGGCGATACAGTTACAATTTTCGGTGAGAAACCAACCGTAAAACAGTTGGCTAAACTTCTGGATACCATCCCATACGAAATATTCACTCCAATTCCACAACGAGTGAAAAGGGTGCTGATAGATTAATTCAATATTCTGCTTACCAATTCCTGAAGAAGCTCGCCATCGGAAGCATTTCCACGGGCATTGCTTTTACTCCTGTAATCGAACTCTTTTATAATGGCTATTACTGCCATTGTCCTCTTCATACTATAATTCCTTACAGCATCATCATACTCTCTTCCGAAATAAGGATTGATGCCCAGCTGAGCAAGTATCTCATTTTTAGGAACACCGGCGGACAGTAGTGCATGGAATCTAAGGATTTTCAAAAAATGGCTTGAAAGTGCAGCAAGTGTCAACTGTATAGGAAATCTCTTCTCTGATTCACCAAAGAAATGGACTATTTTATAACATTTAAGCATATCCTTGACAGATAGTGCTTTAGTAAGTTCAAAAACAGAATAGTCTCTGCTCATCCCCACATTATCTTCAACATCCTTAGCTGTTATTGTTTTACTCCCTTCAGGTAAAGCTTTGACAAGTTTATCTATCTCAAGGACGATTTTCTGAATATCAATGCCGGCAGACTCTGCGAGCAGCGCCGCTGCGTCTGGCGAAATCTTCAATCCTTTAGTTGGAACATACTCCTCAATCCACTTTGGTATTTTATAATCAGGGACTTGATTGGATTCAAAAACGACTCCAACCTTTTGAGCATCCTTATAGAAAGATGTCCTCTTATCTATGTTTTTGCTGCTTTTTGTGGGGTCATTTGGAGTTTTATAACATATTACCAGAACAGTAGTGGGCATTATACCCTGAAAATATACACCGATATCCTCGACCTTTTTCAACATTTGTGCCTCTTTGACCACAACAAGTTGCCGTGAAATCATCATAGGGAACTGTCGCGCTGCACTGACTACTTGGGAAGCTGTCGTATCAGCGCCATACAGCAATATCTGTCCAAAATCACGTTCCTCGGGAGGAAGTACATTTTCCATCAGAAGATTACATAATTCATCTATATAATAATGTTCCTTCCCAAACAAAAGATAGAACGGCTTGATATCCCCGTTAAGGATATCTTGCTTGATTTGATTAAATTGGACTATGCCACCTTCCTGTTTTGCCATAGATACAAAGGTAGCGTTTTTTTGCTAATTTAGCAGTATGAATCTATTTGACCCACTCAGGAAAAAATATGTCAATAATAGTCCCGAAGAGGCTGTACGTCAGAGCATCATCAATTGGCTAATCAACGAAAAAGGGGTTCCTGTCACTCATATGATGAGTGAATACGCATTTACTTATAACAATCTTCAATATAGAGCGGATATCATAGTTTTTGACAAACAACTCAATCCCCTGCTGATGGTGGAGTGTAAGGCTCCTGAGATTCCAATTGATAACAAAGTCATCCAACAGTGTATCCGTTATTACAATGTTTTGAAAGTCAAATATATTTTAGCCACTAACGGGAAAACAAGTTATCTTTGTGCGCTGAATAACGAGAATGGACAATTTGAGTTCTCAAAAGATTTTCCAGATTATAAACAAATGCTTGAGAAATGACTGACGCTCTGAACGGAAAAATATTTAAGATACTGTCATCTGAATCGAAGAAACTCGGAGTTCGGTCATTCGTTATTGGTGGTTATGTAAGGGATTATTTCCTAAAAAGGCCAAATAATGATATTGACATCGTTGTTGAAGGAAGTGGAATTGAACTGGCAAATGCCGTTGGAAAGGAGCTTCATACAAATGTTTCTGTCTTCAAGAATTTCGGAACAGCGATGCTTAAATACAAGGGTATAGAGTTGGAATTTGTAGGGGCAAGAAAGGAGTCCTACCGAAGGGAATCGCGCAAACCTATTGTCGAAGATGGCACCATAGAAGAGGATCAGCTAAGACGTGATTTCACAATAAACGCCATGGCATTCAGCCTTCAAGAGGAGGATTTTGGAGCCTTGGTGGATCCATTTGGAGGTATTAAAGACCTCAACGCTGGACTTATAAGAACGCCACTTGATCCAGACACAACCTACAGCGATGACCCTTTGCGGATGATACGTGCAATAAGATTCGCCACCCAACTTGGATTTGAGATTGTTCCAGAGTCAAAAGAGTCAATAAAAAGAAATGCAGGACGGTTGGAGATTCTTTCAAAAGAGAGAATTGCTGAGGAATTACACAAGATAATGAAGGCACCTAAACCTTCTGTCGGGTTCGCATTGCTTGATGAATGTAACCTTTTACCATTGATATTGCCGTGCCTAAGTGATTTGAAAGGTGTCGAGACCGTTGATGGAAGAGGACATAAAGATAATTTCAGACACACCATTCAAGTTCTTGATAATGTCTCATTGGAGAGTGATAATTTATGGTTGCGATGGGCTGCACTCCTTCATGATATCGGGAAACCAGCTACAAAACGTTATGACGCCACATTAGGATGGACCTTCCATGGCCATGAGATTTATGGTTCCAAGATGGTCCCAAACATATTCAAGCAACTGAAGATGCCTCTTAATGAAAAGATGAAGTACGTTCAGAAACTCGTTTCCCTTCATCTACGCCCAATAGCTCTTGTAACAGATGAAGTGACTGATTCAGCCGTACGTCGATTGTTGTTTGATGCCGGTGATGATATTGATGACCTTATGATACTTTGTAAGGCCGATATCACATCGAAAAATGACAAAAAGGTTGAGACTTTGAAGGCCAATTATATCCACGTTCAAGAGAAACTGATTGAGGTTGAAGAAAAAGATGCTGTTCGTAACTTCAAGAATCCAATTACCGGAGAGTTGATTATGGAGACATACAACATCCCTCCATGCCATCAGATTGGAGAGATTAAAGAGTATGTCAAGAATGCTATCTTAGATGGGATAATTCCCAACAATTACGACTCAGCTTATACTTTAATGGAGCAAAAAGCCGATGAACTTGGATTAAGAAGATAGTGCTATTCGAAGAATCTGTCTATTCTTTTGAGGGAAGCAGGCAATGCAAATACTGCAACTCGATCGTATGGCTTGATCTCGGTATCTCCTACCGCTATTATTGAATCATTACCACGGATAATACCGCCAATTACTGCACCATCTGGGAATTTGAGATCCCTGATAGGAGATTTAGTTATCAGACTACCAGGGCGAACTATATATTCAAGTACCTCAGCATCAGTACCGTTAAGCCATTTAACAGTACGTACTTTATTTGTCATGGTAAATCTGTAGATTCGGCTTGCGGTAATGATCTTTTTATTTATGATGGAGTCAACTCCCATCTCCTCAGCCAGCTGAATATATTCGATATTTTCAACTTCAGCGATTGTTTTTGGAACGCCCATCTTTTTGGCTGCTACACACGCCATAATGTTGGTCTCAGTATTAGAGGTAACTGCAACAAATGCATCACAACTCTTTACATCCTCTTCATACAAAATATCTGAATTTCGTCCATCTCCATTGATTACCAATGTCCTGCTCAGTTTTTCAGAAAGAGTTTCACAGCGGTCACGGTCTTTATCAATAACCTTGGTGAATTCAGCTTTGGCCTCAAATTGTTTGGCAACTTCAGAACCAATTCTACCACCACCCAAGATAGTTAATCGTTTTATCTTATAATCTTTTTTACCGGTAACACTCAAGATACCTTCAACAGCATTCTTTTTGGCTATGATAAACACCATATCTCGTTCCCTAAAGATAGTATCCTTCGTAGGAATGATGGTCTCATCCCCGCGAGCTATCGCCAGCACTCTGAATTGCAGATTATTAACATCATATTGCTCTTGATAATCAGCTGGACTTTTATCTATCATGTCAGCACCGATATCAAGCTTGAATGCAAGTATTTGAAGATTGCCATTACCAAAATCCACGAACTCGGAAAGGTCAGACTTCTTCAGGAGTTCCAGAATTTCTCCTGCAGCGACCATTTCAGGGTAGAAAAGCAAATCTATTCCCAGCTCAGTGAATAGCAGCTTGTTTTCATGACTCAAATACTCCCCGTTATTCACTCTGGCGATTACCTTTTTAGCACCCATCTGCTTGGCAAGAAGAGCAGATACAAGGTTGACATCCTGCTCTGTAGCCGGACAAACTGCGATAAAAAGATCTACCTTGTCGACACCGGCAGATTGCAGAACTGCTATTGATGTTGGGTTTCCTTCAACTGTAACAACATCCAGATTCTCCTTTACGAAGTTCAGGCGATCCTCTTCCCTATCAATAATAGTCAATTCATGGTAATCACTACTTAGCATCTTTGCCAAATAGCAACCAACACTTCCAGCCCCAGCGATAACGATTTTCATATTATCAATGTAATTTTACGTCAATCAAATCCATAAACTCGTTGCGTGTCCTGATATCCTTAAGGAATGCACCAGTAAAGGCAGATGTGGTAGTTACTGAGTTCTGTTTTTGAACTCCCCTTATCTGCATGCACATATGAGCAGCTTCAATCACGACGGCGACACCTAGAGGATTGAGGGTTTCCTGAATGCAATCACGAATCTGTACAGTCAATCTCTCTTGAACCTGTAATCTTCTTGCAAACGTCTCTACTACTCTTGCTATCTTGCTCAACCCTGTAATATAGCCATTTGGAATATATGCGACATGAGCCTTCCCATAAAATGGAAGCATGTGATGTTCACACATTGAGTACAACTCTATATCCTTTACAACGACCATCTGTTGATACTCTTCCTTAAACATTGCAGAGCGAAGTATCTCGGCGCCATCTTCACTATAACCTTTGGTCAGGAACTGCATTGACTTAGCCACTCTTTCAGGCGTTTTCAATAAACCTTCCCTCTGAGGATCTTCACCGAGAAGTTTCAATATCTCATAATAATGCTCGGCTAGTTTTACCGTAGTCTCTTCATCGAATTGTTCAATCTTCTTATACGCCATAAAGTCTTGCAAGTATTATAATTATGCAATATTACACAATTATTTCCAACAAACTTACAATTTCACAATAACTTGATTCCATATCAACTTTTTTTGTAATTTAGAAGTCGATATATATCCTTACTTTCAATAGTAGGACGGCATCATATTTGTTGTTGGGATTGGAGCTGTAAAATTTTGAAACTATGGATGTAATAAAGATTGAAGGGATAAAGAAATTTTACACTGTGGGAGGACAGGTAGTAAAGGCGCTTAACGATGTTTCGTTAAGAATTGAAAAGAACGAGTATGTAGCTATCATGGGACCATCAGGGTCTGGAAAATCTACAATGATGAATATTCTAGGTTGTCTCGACTCACCGACGGATGGAAATTACAAACTCGATGGCGTGGATGTTGGCAGTATGGATGACAATCATTTGTCGATGGTCAGAAACAGAGAGATAGGATTTGTATTCCAATCGTTCAACCTATTGCCAAGGTTATCGGCTTTAGAGAACGTGGCTTTACCGCTATCTTACGCCGGAGTTGATGATAAAACGGGGTTGAAGAGAGCTTATGATGCACTGGTGGCTGTAGGATTGGAAGATAGAGCCAATCACAAGCCTAATGAGCTCTCCGGAGGTCAACGTCAAAGAGTAGCAATAGCAAGAGCTTTGATAAATAATCCTGCTATTATTCTTGCTGACGAACCTACTGGGAATCTTGACACAAATACATCCATTGAGATAATGGAGCTATTTGAAAAAATGTATCAGAATGGAAATACGATAATTCTCGTAACTCATGAAGATGATATCGCTTCATATGCAAGAAGGATTATCCGGATGAGGGATGGAATTATTGAGAGCGACACGAATAACAACAAGCCGACAATGGCTTCTTAGGTATTATGAAAATTTATACTAAAACAGGTGATCAGGGTACAACATCATTAGTTGGTGGAACCAGAGTAGCAAAGAACGATCCAAGAGTAATGGCGTATGGCGATGTTGATGAATTAATCTCATTCCTTGGCATTATCCGCAGTCAAGTTGATGACAGTTATGAAATTCGTCGTATTCAAATTTTCCTGATGGAGATTTCTGCACATTTCGCTTCCGACCATTCTGTAGCCAAGATCAAACCACTCTATTCGACAGAAATTGAGTTTTTGGAGCAGAAAATTGATGTTCTGACATCTGAAATCCCATTACAACAGGCATTCATTTTACCTAGAGAACCGGAGGTCTCATCGCAATGCCATTTCGCCAGAACAATTTGTCGTCGTGCAGAACGTAGCGCAGTAGCTATCGCCACTGACGATGTGAACTATTCCATTGCAATGAAATACCTCAACAGACTCTCTGATTATCTCTTCACTATGGCTAGACACATCTGTTTCAAATGCGGTGTCGCAGATGATTATTGGATTCCCGAGAAGTAATGAAATCCGCTGTAGATTAGAGAGAAAAGGAGATTCAAAAAACTTTTTTTTGTTTTGATATCATATTAATTTTTTATATATCTTTGTCGCCCCAATCAGAAAATCGCCCCAAATCCGGATGCATTTTGAAGGATGAGGGATTTGAAACATACTAAAATTTACTATTATGTATTGGACACTTGAACTTGCATCTAAACTTGAAGATGCACCTTGGCCAGCAACAAGGGAAGAACTTATCGATTATGCAACCCGTTCTGGCGCCCCTCTTGAGGTTATCGAGAATCTTGAAGACCTGGAGGAAGACGGTGAAGTTTACGAATCTATCGAGGACATTTGGCCCGATTACCCTACAAAAGATGATTTCTTCTTTAATGAGGAAGAGTATTAGAAGATAATTTGTGAAGTTGGATTGAGGCGAGGGAGATATATTACGGGACTTGAGCCCTGGTTTTTGAAAGGCTACCCTTTGCGGGTG
>DCGV01000005.1:11687-11959 GCA_002314725.1 Bacteroidales bacterium UBA1769 | reverse complement strand
AATCCGTACGAAAGGTAGTAAAGTGATAATCCTGTACGGAAATGGCGTCAGAATCCGTACGAAAATAAAGAAGAAATGGGAAGAACGAGTTTTGCGGAAGCTGAAAGGCAATGTGAGATGGCATTTTCAATGTCTGGGGAGTGGTATCATCTTTACTCTTCTGGTAAGAACACTGAGATATTTCTGAAAGATGACGATGATTTCAAGTTTTGCGTGAATCTTCTTGCGAGATGCGCCGTAGAGTTTACAGAACTCGTAATTGTGGCTTTTGC
>DCGV01000005.1:0-11590 GCA_002314725.1 Bacteroidales bacterium UBA1769 | reverse complement strand
CAACCTACAGAAGAAGGCTGTCACGTTTTCTCTCTTCTAAATACAATTATCCGGTTCCGGATACATTCAGGATGAATCTAAAGGATATTTGTGATCTTAAATCCTTAAGGAACACTATTGTTTATGTCAATAGAAACGGTTTTGTTGTTAATCCGCATTTTACACCCTTTTCATATCCTTGGAGTTCTGGCGCCAATTATTATAATGTGCCGATTCAAAGTGAACTTTTGTCATCATTGACAATTGACTACCAGCGTGCATTATTTCGTGGTAGAGTCCCTTCCGGACTCGAAAACGCCAGAATTACTGATGGATATATCACAGCTGATTCCTTTTGTGACATAAAGTTAGGTATGTCAATGTTCCGTGATGCCCACCATTATTTTTCTCTGGTCAGCAAAAGTGTAGAATCATACAGCCAACTTGCCACAGAAATGGATGATAGAGAATTCCTCACAGATGATGAACTCTTCTCAGAACTCCAGAAGACCCTGAATTCAAAATACAACACTTCATATGTCAAACAACTGACCCCAGCCCAAAAGCTTGACGTAGCCAGAGAACTCCACTTCAAATACCGCTCCTCCAACGGCCAGATCCGAAGGTTGCTTTACCTCACACAATACGAAGTTGACCAGCTGTTTCCAACGCGACAATAAGACTGTCATCCTCTGCTCTTGAAGCACGGCGATTGGCTAAATACTATTCAATGCTTTGCGCATAATATTTATTGTTACCTTTACGGAAACAATATATAAATACCAATGAAATATAGAAGCCTGTTTTATTTAATATTAGCAGTATGCCTGTGTTCATGCTCACATTCTCAAAAGTTCAATAATAGAGCTGAAGCAATTGCTGCACAAATACATGACCCTGACTCCAAGTATGTGGTTGTCGCATGCCATCGGGGAGATTGGCGCAATTATCCCGAGAATTCCGCGATGGCAATCGAATCAATTATCAGGATGGGGGCCGACATTATGGAACTGGATCTCAAAATGACTAAAGATTCAGTCCTGGTCCTCTCCCATGATTATACGATTGACCGTTGTATGACCGGTTCAGGCAGAGTCGACGACTATACTTATGACGAGTTGATGAAATTCAATCTGAAAAGAGCTCACGGAGTCAAGTCTGACACCACCCATATCTTGACCCTTGAACAGGCTTTGACTATATGCAAAGATCGAATCTGTGTGAATATTGACCAAGGTTATGAGTATTATGACAAAGTGATTGAAATCGCTGAGCGACTTGGAGTGACTGAGCAGATACTGATAAAAGGGAAGAAATCGATTCGTGAGGTTGCAGAAAATGAGGCAAGGCACACCCATAACGTGATGTACATGCCAATAGTAGATGTGCAGAAAGAAGCTGGCATGGCCCTGTTTAACTCATATCTGAGCGGGAATGTCGTTCCGCTTGCATATGAAGTGTGCTGGCAGTCTGAGGATGGTACTTTTGAAGATGCCTGCAGGAAAATAATTGCTCAGGGCTCTAAAATCTGGGTAAACACTATCTGGGCTTCGCTATGCGGTGGCAATGGGAATGACGATGACGCTGCATTTCAAGCGGATGATCCAGCCTCTGTTTATCAACGATACTTGGACAACGGTGTTTCAATGATTCAAACAGACAGACCGGAATTATTGATAGGTTTCCTAAAAAAGAAAGGGCGCCACACATTGTAACCCGGTCGAAAAGTGTAACGTGCTTATGTGCAAATTTGCTGGAAAAATTACCTGGGACCTTCGACGAGGAAGAATACTAACTGATTGTTAGATTGTAAATTATTGATATTCAATAATATAAGTTTTGAGCAGTGGATAGTTCCACTGCTCTTTTTTTGTAAAAAAGGATAGTGAAAAGACTTATTTTGACCCTCAAACTACCCGTTTGACTACCCATTGAAATTAGAAATCTTCCTAAAAAAAGGAATAGTAAAAAAGAGAGAGACCCGCGCAAAACAGGTCTCTCTCTGAAATGAATATATGGCGGTATAAAACCTAAAAATGAAAGTTAAGTTTCTCTTCTACTGCTTGTTCCAGTGTTGACGGGAGTAAGGTTGCATATACCTTCTCTGTGGTCAGGACAGATGAGTGTCCCATAAGCGTTGAAATTGTCTTGATGTCCACATCTCTGTTTAACCCCATGGTTGCAAATGTATGGCGTGAGATGTGAAAATGAAGAGGGAACGGAAGTTTTACCTTCTCAGCAAGAGTGTGACAGCTAAGTTCTTGTCTGAATTATGGCAAAATTACTGATTGCACTTGCGATACTCTATGCTTTTCGCAAAACAAATACTATCTTTATGCTACTATTTACATTTGCGCGATGAAACATCTTCTTTCAATTACATTAATGGCATTGCTATTGGCCTTATCTTGTACCAAAGAAATTCCAGCAGTATTAAACGTATCCACCACAGAATTATCCTTTAATAAGGATGGAGGCTCTCAGAATATCACATTCTTAACTAACAAGGATTGGACTGCTGCCTCATCGGCTTCTTGGGCTACTGTTACAGGCTCGGGCTCAAGTAGTGCCACATCCATCTCTGTAATGGTAGAAGCCAATACAGAGTATGACGACAGAACTGCTACCATTACAATCAAGGCAGATAACCTCACGAAAACCGTCACCATCAGACAAAGCACCAACCTGGGATTGATTGTCTCAAAAAAAGACTTTGACCTCACTAATGAAGCACAGAACATTGAGGTTGAAGTCCTAGCAAATGTTGTGTATGAGGTCACATCAGAGGCAAACTGGATTCAATATGTAGAAACAAAGGGTTTAAAAACTTCCAAAATATTGCTTAAAGTTTCAAAAAACGAAGGCAATGTTCAGAGAGTTGGAACGGTTAAGGTGAAACAATTGGACGGAGATATGATGGGGGTGATTACAATAACGCAGAATCAGGGCCAAACATCGAATGATAGTGAACCTTTTTTCAGCAAAGGTGTGGAATTGATGTGCCTTATCTGGAAACTGGCTGGTGCACCTGAGTATAACGAGTGTCAAATCAAAGAGGTCAATGCAAGTGTGAACGAGTACTTCTCCACGATGAAAAATCATGAGGCGGTAAGACTAGCTAAAGAATATAGAAATATTGACCTCTCCTATGATGCAGTAACAGCATACGGCCTTCATCTTCAGATACAGGATGACGGTACGATTACGTTTAATCAGAACTATACTGAGTATGTCAATGACTCCTTTTATCTTCGCTGGACTCCCCAGCAGAGAGATGCTATGTTAAAGGCTGTTAATGCATTTTATCATGAATCAAGGTTTGATGAGTGGTTCGATTCTTTGGAACCATTGTTCAGTAAGGCTATTGTAGCTTTTAAAAAGGTTTGTGATATTGATTTTTCATGGTATGATTCCTTTTTTTCGACTTTGCAAAATCCGTCTCATCAAATTATTCTAAGTTTTTTGATAGGGCTTCACAATAATGGTCTATCTGTGCAACTTCCTGATGGCAGTATTTTTTCCAGCCCGGTTATGGGTAGTGTCCTACAAAATCAAACGGGTGAAATATATTACGGCAACATTTTGGATATAATAATTCATGAATTCTGTCATCCATTTTGCAATCCTCTGATTTATGAATACTGGGATCCGATTGAAGCGAAGGTAAATGAAGTTTTTTTGATGATGCGTTCTCAAATGGAATCTCTGGCATACGGTTCTCCAATGACAATAATGTGTGAGACTTTTGTCCGTTCCTGTGTCATTCGTTACCTTCTTTCGCATTACAACTATAATAAAACAGAATTAGTATTACAGCAAGAGTCCCTTGGGTTTTTATTGGTAGATCCCTGTGTTGATGCTTTGGAACTTCGTGAGAAAAACAAGAATCTTTACCCTACCATGAAAGATTTTATGCCAGAACTTGTTCAGGCCATTAATAACTATCATGTTGATACCTATTCGGGCCGATATGAAGAATATAATAACCCCACTATTCCAAACTTGCTCCCAGGCAAATTTTCTATAGGTCCTGATTCCCAGATTCAGTTTACAAAAAGCAATATATATTGGAATGGCTCAGAACTAAAATTTGAGGAGAATCCAATGGATTATCCAGTAGAATGGAATCCGTATCATGTCGGCCATTTTTATTGGGCAACTACATTGGAAGCATCAGTGGACTGTGCTTTTGGGGAGATTGAGCAAAATCTCATGGACCATCTTTTCTGCGACGGAAGTGATGATGCCCATACGCTATCGGTAGAAGGTATAAGTGGTTTAAGGGTTTTAAGAGATTGCGAAAATGGAGAGATTGAATATTTATTGACACGCAGAAATAATGCCGAGAGATTAATGAAGTATCCTGTATTAATCAAAGGCGTTGGAGATTGTCTCATTATTGCCCCAGACGATTATGCCGGCACTATTGAAGATTCGTACGATTCCAACACATGGGCTGATGCAGAAAGAAATGGTCTTGTCTGTTTCGCTCCCGATGGAATGAGGCGAGGTTACCATATTGATGAACGAAACGGAAAGAACGGAGCCTATTGGTGTGGCGTTGCAAAGGAAGATTCTCCTGAATTAGCCTATGGACTATTCTTTAGCGGTAAAATATACCATTACCCGTCTTATTCCTCACGTGTTAACGGTTTTTCTCTCCGTCTGGTAAAAGATGTGAAATAGCCACGGATTCGTCTTCTTGGGAAAGAAATGGCTGCTATTTAACACTATCATTCCGTAGGAATATCTTTGTTGACGTTCTTGGAACCTACAAGGGCGTAGAAAATAAGGTATAAGAAACATGCAACTTGTAACCAATAACTGTTGATTGATCCTACTTGCTCAGCAATCCAACCCTGAAGCATAGGGATGAAGCCGCCTCCGCAAACGAGAGTCATGAAGATTCCTGATGCCTGTGCTGTATATTTTCCGAGACCTTCAGCCGAGAGGTTGAATATTGTGCCCCACATGACTGAAGTGAACAGTCCGCTGATGGTAATAAGCATAAGATTTACAGGAATGGTATATTTAAAAATTGTGATCTGAACCGACTCTGGGATGAATATTGCGGCAATGATTAATACCGCTGCAATGGAAGCTGAGAACGCTAGCAAGGCCTTGCTTGACACTTTCCCACTGATTGGTGCGCCGATAAGACGGCCGATAAGCATGCTGGCCCAGAAGAAACCGATGACAGTACCGGTAACTGCAGGACCAAGAGCGGTTTGGGAGAAGTAAACATTGGCTGTGTTAGGGATGCCCAACTCGATGCCGGCATAAAAGAAGACACATATGGCTCCGAGTACGAAGTGTCTGAATGACAACGGGCCGTGAGGGTCCTTGGCAACATTCCCCATCTTACGGGCAGCCTTCTCCTCAGCTGTTTCCATATGCGGCTCAGGAATCTTGGTGAGGGAGATGATCACGAATGCGATGGCAAAGAGCGCGATGGCGATAATCATCACAGGAGAGACTGTCTTGACTGTGGCGTTTGCCAATGAGCCGCCCACCAACCAGCCTACAAAAATAGGAGTAAAGGTACCTCCGATAGAGTTGCAGCAAGTTCCAAACTGGATGAGCTGATTACCACGTTTCCCGCCACCGCCTAAGGTGTTGAGCATAGGATTGACAACGATGTCGAGCATACACATAGAGAAGCCAGCAACGAATGCGCCGAGAGTATAAACGCCAAAGCTCTCAACATAACCTGAAAGGAACTGGATTGCAACACCCACGATTCCTACGGCCACTGCGGCGAGAGCCGTGAACTTGTAGCCCTTTCGCTTGAGGATATGGCCTGCCGGAATACCCATACACGCATAGGCGATGAAGGTAGCAAAAGTACCGAGCTGGCTAAGAGCCTTGGATGCTCCGAATTGATTCGTTACGACTACTCCCATGGAACCTGCGAGATTGGTCACTAAGGCAATCATGAAGAACATAGTGAACATTATGATAATCGCAGCGGTGTAGTTTTGTTTCTTTTCCATGTTTCTTAATGTTAAATCGGAATAGTTCGTAAATCAAATGGCTTATTATCTGGATGTCTATTATTTTGCTTTTTTGAGTATCTTTTCTGTCAACCACTGACGAACAGGAAGATCGTAAACTTTGTATACAGTCCATGCAAGGATGATTGAAATAGCTACTACGCCGATGTTCAATACTATGTGTTGCCAAAGCAATGCGTCAGGATGGTTTCCAACCCATGCCATCTGCATATACATTACTGGATAATGTGTTATATATAAAGGATACGACAACTCTCCGAGTACCTTACAGATCTTAGTACTTGTTGGATCCGTTGTTTCTCCTCCTGCGCCGATAAGAACTACGATTGGGAAAATAAGACAGATACAAATAGCCTGATACAATCCATTAGCAAAACAATCCTTCCCACCGATACATGGAATAGAGAAAATAACGATTAGGATTAAAGATGCTACCCAGAATCCTCCTCTGATATTGATTGGACTACCGCTTGGATTGCTCTTGGTGATTCTTTTAGGAAGAATACGAGAGATGATAAGACCACAAAGGAACGGGTATAGGAGTCTGGTAAATCCTATATACATTTGCTGTGCATCAAGTGTCCAGCCACCGATAACGCAGTATTTAGGTCCTCCTACTGTCACTACTGTCCCATCTGGACTAACGATTTCATTAACGGGGAATAGACCAAAGATGTCCCATCCAAGCGTAAGATCAAGGGTAAGAATAGCAGAAAGAGCGCAAAGTACGACAAGAGCTATGGTAGGGAGCCGTCTGAAAATGAACGCATACAGAATATTACCTAAATATTCGAATGTAAGTGACCAGTTCGGTCCGTTGAAACTGTTCATTTCACTCCAACCCCTAATATCAAGGCCCTTACCTGCCGGAATCATTAAAAGACCCATCACGAAACATAGAGCAACCTTCCATCCTGGAGCCGTTGAAATTAAAGGAAATCCAGAGTACTCTCCGAAAAAAAACAGCGAGGCTCCTATTATCGTTCCGGCTATCACCATCGGGTGTAAACGAACCAGGCGTCTTTTGAAGAACCCCCATGTCGTCATTTTATCCCATCTGTCATCATATGCATAACCTATCACAAAGCCACTTAAAACAAAAAAGAAGTCTACTGCAAGGTATCCATGATTGATTATCTGGGTACCTATCCTGGCATTGTATGTCTCAAAACAGTGACAAATAATAACTGTCAGTGCACCTATTCCACGCAGCCCATCAAGAATTGCGTACCTGGGTTTGGATAATAGATATTCGTTCTTCATTATGAGTGTTATTTGTCTGCAAAAATATAATTAAAATTACAACAAATGTGTATTATTCCTGAAAGAGTGTAATAATTTCAGTAGAGTTTTTGGTTGAATAAAGAAAAGCCTCTCATGACGCTTTCTCTTAGTATTATGCGTCATGAGAGGCTATTCTTTTTTCTGATAAATAATATACTAGTAACCAAGCTCAGTGATAGGGTCACCCATTTCTGATGCTTCGTTATCGTCTTTGTCTAGTTTGAAGATCATTAATTTGTTATTATCCTTAGTGCAAGGAGTCCATTCGCCACCGTCAGGTCCGTTAGGATCGCTGTACTTTGCGAAGTTGGTCCAAGCGGTAAGCATCTTCTCAGCAAGATCCCAGTCTCCTTGTGTCCAAGGTCTCCAGCAATGTTCTAGAGACTTGAATACGAACCATAGATCTGAAGAGTGGAATGCGCCCTTAAGTCTAGCAGTAACCTCAGGATGAGAACCGTCATCAGGAAGTGGACGTGCGAACTCATAAGCCCAGCACTTATTACCCATCTCCTCTCTGTTAAGGCCGAATGCTTGGATACCTGCGCTCATATTACCCATATCGTTTAGGGTGTAACCACACATATAAGGAACGTCTGCAAGTGTGCCGTCAAGAGCTGCTGCATCGAAACTTTCAAGAGAAACATAACCGTCGACAATAGGTGAACCGGAAATACTTCCGCGGTTGCCGGTAGCATTGTTGTAGATAGTACCCACAGCATGCATAGTCTCAGTTTCAGCTGCACGCATCTTCTCGATAGAGTCGTAACCTGCCCAATCCATTACAACTTTGGTGTTGAATTCAGCGCGTTGAAGAGCGTTAAGACCTTCTGGAGCAGTTGGAGCATTGTATGCGGCAAGCTTTTTAGGAGCTGGAGCTGCGCCCATTCCTGGGAAACCTGAGAAACCGCCACGCATGCCACTTGCACCGCCAGCGTTAGGAACTGTTAGACCACCTGCTGACATGATGACAGCCTTGTGGAATAGACCTCTAGCAAGAGGTGACTCGCAAAGGGTGCGAACTGATCCACCACCTGCGCTCTGACCGAAGATCATTACGTTGTCAGGATCACCACCGAACTGAGCGATGTTCTTCTGAACCCACTTAAGAGACTCGATCTGGTCGAGGATACCGTAGTTACCTGAAACACCGTTCTCACTTTCAGCTGAAAGTTCTGGATGTGTAAGGAATCCGAATACGCCTAGACGATAGTTAATGGTAACGATAACAACATCTTTGTCTGCCCATGCCTTTGCATCGAACTCAGGCTCGGTACCGAAACCTTCGCGATAGCCACCACCATGAATCCATACTGCTACAGCTTTTTTAGCATCTGTCTGACCAGGATACTTGGTCCAAACGTTAAGATATAGGCAATCCTCGCTGAAAGGAGCTTCATCGCCGTAACCCCACTCAGTGTAGTATCCACCTTTGTACTGGATGTGTTGGTAACTAGGATTTGCGAATCTGTCGCATACCTTTACACCTGTCCAAGGCTCAACAGGCTGAGGAGCCTTCCAACGATTTTCCTTGATGGGAGCAGCAGCATAAGGGATGCCCTTGTATGCGTATACTCCATTCATGTCGGTTGTGACACCCTGAATCTGACCTCCCTCGATAGTGAGGACAGGGCTGTTTTCCTTGCAGCTAAAGAGTGCAAGTGCTGTTAAAGCAAGAATAAAAACTTTTTTCATGATGGTGATTATTAGTTATGATTAGTGAATAAAGTTCTATGAGTTAAACAAATATACAAAAAAACTTTTTCACTAGAAATATAATTTTAAGCAACATGTTGAAGCTACGTCAAACATGAGTTTGTCATAACGGTTTACAACTGTCCTGTCATTTGGCTCCAAATAGTCTGTGCGCTGACATACTAAATATACCGGGTTAAGCAAGATAGATAGAGTCTTATTGAACTTCAACTCAAATGATAACGGCTGGAAATATGCCATATATTCGTTGATATTCTTTGTTGCACTGATAGTATTATCAAGTACTGCCTTGGACTTGCCTATTGAATAAGAAACACCAAGTTCTGGAGCATAATAGAACTTATCTGCAAGTTTTAAAAAGTAAGAGATGTTAGGATTGAATGATACTAAATAGGTAGTGTTTTTGAGAAGTTCTGAGCTTTTTGATGAAGAGATGTCAAAGCCTACGAACATTCCAACCCTGATAGCATCCGATAGGAAATATCCATACTCGGCACCGATATAAAAAGACGGATCATAGAAGGATGGTTCAGTATCCCCCAAGACATATTTTGTTGACTTTCCGAAATCAAATTCAAGAGTTGGCATAAGATACATTTGACCCTTTTCCTGAGCAAAGGCAGAAAATACAGCACATAGTGCTACGATAGTAAGAATAATTTTTTTCATTTTTGTTGTAGTAAGTTTAAAGATACAAATATACTAAAATGCAAAATGAATATACTTATTGAGAATTCATTGAAAAAAAAATTACAACTTTGTGAAAATTAAAAAAAGATGAAAGCCATTATATTAATAGCATCCCTTTTCTTAGCGATTTCTTGCAGCGGACCACAGAGTTATGTGAATAAAGCTGTAAAGATTATGGACAAACAAGGCCTTTTCGCTGAAGGTCAAGAATGGGAAGAAATAAAAAAAATTACACTTGATTCCAAACCAGTTGATTTGGATGAAGCTCAAGAAGTAGTCAAAGAGGCGCTCAAGATAGCCGGTGGTAAGCATTCATTCATCTATCCGGCAGATAGGGTGAACCAGGATAGTAATAATACCGAATGGGAGATGCCCACCGTTGTAATAGATGATAATAACGTAGTCTACATCAAATTGCCTCGTTTTCACGGGAACAGTGAAGAAGGTGTAAAATATGCCAGAACCGTTATTGATGCAGTGCCAGATGATGTGAAAGGTGCAATTGTCGATCTTCGACAAAATACAGGCGGAAATATGTTTCCGATGATAGCGGCCGTTCACCGCTTTATTTCCGATGGAGACAACATGCTCCGTTTCCGTTCCAGAAAACGTACCCAATGGATTCCACTCTCATATGTATGTATGAGTGCAGGCGTTGATGTCAAAGCACACATCGACTGCCCGGTGGCAATAATAACAGACAACCTGACTGCCAGTTCAGCAGAAGCAACTCTATTATGTTTCCGTGGTCAGGAAAATACGAAAACATTTGGGGCAGAAACCGCAGGATATGCTTCAGCAAATACACCATTTGCCATGCCTGACGGCTCTTCTCTTGTGCTTACTACTGGTTGTGATGTAGCACGAACGAATGAAGAATTCTGCGATGATCCTATTGTTCCGAATGTTATTACCGATGACCCAGAGATTGAGGCTACCAATTGGATAATGGAATTATTAATCGATTCGAAGTCACTATAGAGCATCCGTGTCAAAGAGATTTGAATTCTATTTTTACTTTTCTTGAACAAATTTCACAGCTATAATTTGATTGCAAATTTCTTTAGCCGTGAGTCAATCATATGTTCCGGAATTATCTTTTTGACGGCAGATGCTATTTCGTTCAGCATCTTCTCCCGAACATAGTCGTTGCGAATGACAAGCGATATCTCCCGGACGGGCTCAGGATTCACCAGAGGGCGAATATTGCGACGCTTCTCTTCGCAGAGCAGATTGACGTGCAGTTCCGGAATGACTGTATAACCGCCGTTCTCATCAACTATCTTTACCAGCGTGTCTATGCTGCCGGCTTCGAATATGGCTTTGTAGTCAGATATGCGGCCACATAGGTTGAATACCTGGTTACGCAGACAATTACCATCCTTGAGCACCCAAAGGTGTTCGGATGGAAGGTTTCTGCTTGGAATCTCTTTCTTTAAGGCCAGTTCTTCGTCCGATGAAACGTATGCCACAAGCTTTTCGTAATATAGAGGTACTTCCAGCAGGTTATCCTGTTGGAGAGGAGTTGCCATAATGGCCATGTCTAGTTCGGCCCTCGAGAGCCTATCGAGAATCTCCGATGTCTGCATCTCAAAAACACGAGGGGTAATCAAAGGGCTGTCCTCGCGAAGTCGCTTGAACAATTTTGGGACTATATAAGGGGACACTGTGGGGATAACTGCTATCCTTGTTTCTCCACTGCAGAGTTCCCGTTCAGAAAGTGTCATCTCTCGAAGTTGACTTATGTTGTACAATACGACGCGTGCCTGGGAGATAATCTTCTCTCCGGCTTCCGTCGGTTTCAAGGGGTGTGCGTTACGATCGAAGATGATCGTATCGAGCTCTTCTTCGAGCTTCTTCAGTAGCGTGCTTAATGTGGACTGGGATACCCCGCAAGCTTCAGCTGCCCT
>DCGV01000075.1:59978-61722 GCA_002314725.1 Bacteroidales bacterium UBA1769 | reverse complement strand
TTAACGAAGTGTCAAACTCCCGAGCGTCTCTCATAAATAATATATTAATTGTTTCTCTAGACTCTTAACTCTCAACTCTAGACTTTTTTTACTATATTTGTAAGATTAATAAATTTGAATAAATGGCAAATATCCTTTCTAAGATTTTCGGCTCCAAAGAGGAGAGAGACCTTAAACAATTAACCCCGATATTAAATAAGATTCTAGCAGAGTATAATAGGATTGATAAGTTATCGGACGATGACCTGAGAGCTGAAACTGATAAAATTAGAGAACAGATTAAACAATATACAGCTGAAGAAGAGGCTCATGTCGCTGACTTGAAATCTCAATTGGAAAATGTAGATATTCCAGTCTCCAAAAAGGAAGACCTTGCTACTGAGCTTGACAAAACCATCAAATTGATTGATGAGAAGATAGAGGCAGTATTGAATGAAGTTCTTCCTCAGACCTTCGCAGTCGTTAAATCTACTGCAAGACGTTTTGCCCAGAACTCCACAATCACTGTGACAGCAACTGATTTTGATAGAGATCTCAGTACCAATCACGATTTCGTTACTATCAATGGGGATAAGGCAATCTGGAAAAACAGTTGGATGGCCGGTGGGAACATGATGACATGGGATATGGTTCATTATGATGTTCAACTTATCGGCGGTATTGTCCTTCATTCAGGTAAAATCGCTGAAATGGCAACCGGTGAGGGTAAAACTTTGGTTGCAACACTTCCAGTATTCTTGAATGCATTGGCAGGTAAGGGCGTTCACGTCGTTACTGTTAATGACTATTTGTCAAAACGTGACTCCGAATGGATGGGACCTCTTTATATGTTCCATGGTTTGAGCGTAGATTGTATCGATAAACATCAGCCTAGTACTGATGCCAGAAAGAATGCTTATAAATGTGATATTACTTTCGGTACTAACAACGAATTCGGTTTTGACTATCTTCGTGACAATATGGCCATCAATCCTAATGACCTTGTCCAAAGAAAACACCATTTCGCTATCGTCGATGAGGTTGACTCTGTATTGATTGATGATGCCCGTACTCCGTTGATCATTTCCGGTCCTGTACAGAAGAGTGGGGATGAGACATTCATTGAATATAAACCATATGTTGAAAAGCTCTACAATGAACAGAGATTACTGGTTAACAAGACTTTGAATGAGGCGAAGAAACTTATTGCTGCTGGAGAGATCAAGGATAAAGGTGATATCCTTCTTTTGAGAGCTCATAAAGGACTTCCTAAATATCAGCCACTTATCAAATATCTAAGCGAGCCTGGTATCAAACAGATACTTCAAGATGCGCAAAGTAATTTGATTAAAGCCTCATTTACTGATAAAGATATTGAACAGAGGATAATCACTAACGAGTTGTATTTTGCTATTGATGAAACTCAAAAATCCGTTGAATTGACTGATAAGGGAAATGAAGTTTTGGCCCATGCAGTCGGTGATCCTGATTTCTTCTTGATGCCACGTTTGGGAGATGAGGTCTCAAAGATTGAGCATGAGGATTTGACAGATGAGCAGAAACAACAGAAGAAGGATGAACTTTACGCCAACTACTCACTAAAAGCTGAGAGAATGCATACTGTCGATCAGTTGTTGAAAGCGTATGCGATGTTCGAAAAGGATGTTGATTATGTGATAATTGATGGAAAGATCAAGATTGTTGATGAACAGACTGGTCGTATCATGGAGGGCCGTCGTTGGAGTGATGGTCTTCACCAAGCTGT
>DCGV01000075.1:59512-59909 GCA_002314725.1 Bacteroidales bacterium UBA1769 | reverse complement strand
CTCTTCAGAATTACTTCAGAATGTATCATAAATTGTCAGGTATGACTGGTACAGCATCTACGGAAGCTGGAGAGTTCTGGTCAATTTATAAACTTGATGTGGTTGTAATACCTACCAATAGACCTGTTATCAGAGATGACCAGGATGATTTGATTTATAGAACCAAGAAGGGTAAATATAACGCAGTAATTGCTAAAATTCAAGAGCTTGTGGCTGAAGGTAGACCAGTACTTGTCGGTACGACTTCAGTAGAGATTTCAGAATTGCTGAGCCGTATGTTAAAATTGCGCGGTATCCAGCATCAAGTATTGAATGCAAAGCAACATGCACGTGAGGCTGAAGTTGTTGCGCATGCAGGCGAACCTGGTACCGTGACAATCGCAACCAATATGGCTGG
>DCGV01000075.1:59358-59490 GCA_002314725.1 Bacteroidales bacterium UBA1769 | reverse complement strand
GGCTGGTCGTGGTACGGATATCAAATTGACCCCAGAGGTTAAAGAAGCAGGTGGTCTTGCAATTATAGGAACAGAACGTCATGACAGCCGTCGTGTTGACCGTCAGCTACGTGGTCGTGCCGGTCGTCAGGG
>DCGV01000075.1:59179-59330 GCA_002314725.1 Bacteroidales bacterium UBA1769 | reverse complement strand
GATGATTTGATGCGTCTTTTCGGTTCTGAAAGAATAGCTAGTGTTGTTGACCGCATGGGTATGGGCGAAGATGAAGCCCTTCAGGCTTCGATGCTTTCAAATACTATCGAGCGTGCACAACGTAAAGTTGAGGAGAATAACTTCGGTACAC
>DCGV01000075.1:58395-59107 GCA_002314725.1 Bacteroidales bacterium UBA1769 | reverse complement strand
CAAAACGCCGTAGCGCTTTGACAGGCGAGAGAATCGATGTCGATGTTATGAATATGGTATCGGACTATTGCGATATATTCGTTGACAAAAACAAAGATTTGGATTATGATTCATTCTGTGAAGAGTTGAGGATGGTTCTCTCTATTGATCCTGATTTTGATGAACAATTCTATAACAAGGCAAAACAGGTTGATTTGGTGAATGCACTTCAAAAAGTTGTTTTAGATACACAGCAGCGTCGTTTCGATACATTGGTAGAACAGGCTATGCCAATTATCAAATATGTATATGAGACCAAGCGAATGTTCTATCAGAATATTGCTATTCCTGTTTCAGATGGCAAGAAAGTTTATAATATCCTTGTCGATTTGAGAAAGGCTTATGAAAGTAATGGAAAGGAACTTGTACGTGCCGTTGAAAAGACAATAACATTAAGGACTATTGATGAGTATTGGAAGGAGCATCTTCGCGATATGGATGATCTGAAACAATCAGTTCAGAATGCTGCATATGAGCAGAAAGATCCTATTTTGATCTATAAAGGCGAGAGCTTTAATCTCTTCATTACTGTTCTTGAAAATATGAGCAAGGATGTTCTGGCTTTCCTTCTAAGATGCTCTATCTTCTTGAAAAATGATCAAGCTCCTGAAAGTGTAGCTACTGAGGCACGTGAAAAGAATACGGATATGAGCCGTATGCAGACAAGCCGTCC
>DCGV01000075.1:57877-58321 GCA_002314725.1 Bacteroidales bacterium UBA1769 | reverse complement strand
AGAAGAAAGTCGGCAGAAACGACCCTTGTCCATGCGGTAGTGGGCTGAAGTACAAGAAGTGTCATGGAAAGGATTTGTAGTAAAAGCTAAACAACAATAAATACACTTTGAGACGCAGGGATAGGTTAAGCGTCACAAAGTGTATTTATTGTTTAGGGTATTAAATTAATTGACTTATTTTATGGAAAATTTTAACATAATAATTATCGGTTCTGGGCCTGGCGGTTATGTGGCTGCTATTAGGGCAAGTCAACTTGGTTTTAAAACTGCAGTTGTAGAACGTAATGAGCTTGGCGGTATCTGTTTGAATTGGGGTTGTATCCCAACTAAAGCGCTCCTAAAAAGTGCACAAGCTCTTCACTATGCCATCAGTGGCGTTGATTATGGCTTCTGCGCTTCAGATGTTACTCCGGATTTAACATCAATCGTACAACGTAGTAGAGG
>DCGV01000075.1:55396-57867 GCA_002314725.1 Bacteroidales bacterium UBA1769 | reverse complement strand
GAGGTGTCTCTGCAACAATGAATAAAGGAATAGAGTATCTTTTTAAAAAGAATAATGTTACTGTTATCCATGGACAGGGAACGCTTCTTGGATGTAAAAGGGTCTCTGTAAATGATGAAAATAATATTGAGACCATTTACGAAGCGGATCATATTATTCTTGCTACAGGTTCTCATCCAGCCTCACTTCCATTCGCACCTATAGACGGAAAGAAGATCTGGTGTTATTTCCATGCTTTAAATCCTGACTTTTTGCCGAAAAGCATGGCTGTTATAGGTTCTGGTGCAATTGGTAGCGAATTTGCGTACTTCTATCGCTCATTAGGCGTTGATGTAACAGTTATTGAATTTTTAGATCGTATTCTGCCAATAGAAGATGATGATGTAAGTGCTCAAATCAGCCGTAATTTCAGGAAGATGGGGATGAAAGTGATGGTAAGTTCAGCGGTAAAGAGCGTGGATACAACAGGTGATTTATGCAAACTGACTGTAGAAACAAAAAAAGGTGAGGAGATTGTCGAAGCTGAAGTTGTTCTATCTGCTGTTGGTGTACGACCTAATACTGAAAATATGGGACTTGAAAAGGTCGGAGTAGCGCTCGACCGTGGTAAAGTTATTGTTGACGCTAATTATAAAACCAATATTGACGGTGTGTATGCCATCGGTGATATTATTGCAACTCAAGCTTTAGCTCATGTTGCTTCTGCTGAGGCAATCAATTGTGTTGAATCTATTGCCGGCTTGAATCCTAAACCTATTAGATATGATAATATTCCAGGATGTACTTATATTTCACCTGAAGTAGCATCTGTAGGTTTGACAGAACGTGCTGCAAAAGAGAAAGGCATTGAATATAAAGTTGGTAAATTTCCTTTTACTGCATCAGGCAAGGCTACTGCTGCTGGAGAACGTGATGGGTTTGTTAAACTTATTGTCGATGCATTATCTGATGAGATACTTGGCGCACATTTGGTAGGTGCAAATGTAAGTGAAATGATTGGCGGTATTGTGGTCGCCAGAAATTTAGGTGCCAAAGCAAAAGATTATATCTCTTCCGTATTTCCTCATCCTACTATGAGTGAGGCTATCATGGAGGCTGCAGCAGCTGCTCATAATGAGTCTGTGCATGTTTAGTCCAGAGTCTAGAGTCTAGAGTCTAGAGTCTAGAGTCTTAACTCTTAACTCTCAACTCTCAACTCTAGACTCTTAACTCTCAACTCTTAACTCTAGACTCTTAACTCTAGAAACTCAACTCTTCAATATTATATAAAATTTTGCATATTGCATAAATATGCATATATTTGCATAAATATTTAATTAATATGTCTGAAAAAAGAGATAGGAAGGGTGTTATTGAAGAGCTTATCAATACCAACAAATTGCATACTCAAGAGGAGATATTGACTGCTCTTGAAGGAAGGGGTATAACGGCAACTCAAGCGACACTTTCACGCGATATTAAAGAATTAGGCGCTCACAAAGCTGTTGATGCTAATGGTGAGACCTATTATCGTATATTAAAAACACAGTTCAATGAGTCACATCCATTTGTTCTGAATATTGAAATCTCTGGTCAATTGGGAGTGGCTCATACGAAACCTGGTTTTGCATCTGCGTTGGCATCTTTGATAGATGCGGCTCAAATGGATGGAGTGATGGGAACAATTGCAGGAGATGATACAGTTTTGATAATTTTTAAGGTTGATACCGATGCTGTAGCCTTGGTGAATCGCATCAAAATATTGAAATAAGATAAAATGCAAGAAATTTTAGTAAGAAGAGCTGTTTCGGATGATAAGAAATATGCCGAAGAGATCTGTGAGGAGATGTATATTTCATCCCAAGAGAGACAAACTGGTATTGCCAGACGTACCCCGGAATATATTAATGAAAAAATCGATGCAGGGAAGGCTGTTGTTGCAATCTCTGCCGATGGAGAGTTTGCTGGCTTTTCGTATATAGAGTCGTGGGGCGGCAAGAGTTTTGTTGCCAATTCCGGTCTGATTGTGGCACATAAATTTCGTGGCTTGGGATTATCTAGGCGTATCAAGGAACAGACTTTCAAATTGTCGCGTACTTTGTTCCCAGATGCTAAGATATTCTCCATTACTACAGGTGCAGCTGTGATGAAGATGAATTATGAATTCGGTTTCCGTCCTGTACCTTTCATAGAGTTGACTGACGATCCTGATTTTTGGAAGGGATGTGAAGGTTGTCGACATTTCGATATCTTGAAGAGTCATGATTATAAAATGTGTATATGTACAGGTCTTCTTTTCGATCCTAAGGAGCACCTTGAGATACATCATCCTGATGAGAAATAATAAATAATAGTATTCAACTTTCGCAAGCGCGAAAGTACCTAATTTATAGGCCGTAAGGCCGTAAGAAAAGTCCCTTCCCTCGGGAAGTGACTTAGGGATGGGGTCAAATATAAAAAGAAAGTGCGGTGGGTAAGTTTCGCAAGTACTC
>DCGV01000075.1:23666-55253 GCA_002314725.1 Bacteroidales bacterium UBA1769 | reverse complement strand
AAGAGAAGGGTTATGAAGTATATGCAGCTTGTGCAAATACTGGAGGGTTCAGTGCTGAACAACTGAAGATTAATGAGGAAAATGCCTATAAACTTGGCGCTAAGAAGTATGTCACTCTAGATGTGATGCAGGAGTATTATGAAAAGAGTCTGAAATATATGGTTATGGGAAATGTTCTGCGCAATGGTACATATCCTATTTCTGTATCGTCTGAAAGGATATTCCAAGGTCTTGCAATTGCTCGCTATGCCAAGGAGATTGGGGCCAATGCAATTGCTCACGGCTCAACAGGAGCTGGAAATGATCAGGTACGTTTCGATATGACTTTCCTTGTGATGTGTCCCGAAATGGAGATTATCACTCTTACCCGTGATGAGAATCTAAGTAGGAAAGAAGAGGTTGATTATTTGAATAAGAATGGTTTCAATGCTGATTTCGCAAAATTGAAATATTCATATAATGTAGGTATATGGGGTACATCAATTTGTGGTGGCGAAATCCTTGATAGCAAAGAGGGACTTCCGGAATCAGCTTTCTTGAAGCATCCTGTAAAAAATGATGAAAGAGTTGTCAGTATAGGTTTTGAAAAGGGTGAAATCAATTCTATTGACGGTAAAATATATAAAGATAAGATAGAGGCCATTCAAGACCTCGAAAAGATTGGTGCAGAATATGCTGTAGGTCGTGATATTCACGTCGGAGATACAATCATTGGTATAAAAGGGCGTGTTGGTTTCGAGGCTGCAGCTCCAATGATGATAATCGCTGCTCATAAATTACTTGAGAAATTCACATTGAGCAAGTGGCAACAATATTGGAAAGAGCAAGTGGCCAATTGGTATGGTATGTTCCTTCATGAAAGCCAATATCTTGAGCCTGTTATGCGTGATATTGAGGCTATGCTTATCAGCAGTCAACGCAACGTTTCCGGTGTTGTTACATTGAAGCTACGCCCATATAGTTTTGAAACAGTTGGAGTGGATAGTCCTAATGACCTTGTTAAGAATAAGTTAGGAGAATATGGAGAGGGCGCTAAAGGTTGGACTTCCGATGAGGCTAAAGGCTTTATAAAAGTAACTTCAACAGCTCTCAGAGCATATTATTTGAATCATAAGGATGAATTGAACAATGATTAAAGCTGGAATAATAGGTGGTGCAGGGTATACTGCAGGCGAGTTGGTGAGAATACTTGTCAACCATCCTGACGTAGAGATTGCTTTTATTCACTCTGAAAGTAATGCAGGGAATCCAGTTACTGATGTACATGAAGGATTGATAGGAGATACTGATCTCGTATTCTGCAGTGAATATGATCTATCTACCATTGATGTCCTTTTCCTTTGTGGTGCTCACGGGAAGAGTGGCGAGTTCTGGCAAGAGCATGAATGTCCTGATACATTGAAGATAATTGACTTGGCTCAAGACTTCAGAGATGAAAGCTGCGGATATGTATATGGTCTTCCTGAGTGGCAATTGTCGAAGATTCAAAAGGCATCAAAAATTGCAAATCCAGGATGTTTCGCTACAGCGATACAGCTCTCCTTACTTCCACTTGCAGATGCTGGACTGCTCAAAAATGAGATACATATCACTGCAATCACTGGTTCTACCGGTGCTGGTGTAAAACCAGGTTCCACTACACATTTCAGTTGGAGAAATAATAATATCTCTACCTATAAAGTTTTTCAACATCAACATCTGTTGGAGATAGGACGTAATTTGTCCGCTATTCAAAAGTCGGAATTGAAGGATATAAATTTCGTACCTGTTAGAGGCGATTTCGCACGTGGTATTTTCGCTTCCGTATATACTGAGTGCGATTTGAGTATAGAGGATGCTTTCAGTCTTTATACCAATTATTACAAAGAAGCAGCCTTTACTTTTGTATCAGGTAAGAGTGTGGATCTGAAACAAGTTGTTGGTACTAATAAATGTGTCATCAATGTTGAGAAACATGGTAACAAATTGGTTATTAATACTGTAGTTGACAATCTACTGAAAGGTGCCAGTGGTCAAGCAGTACAGAATATGAATATAATTTTTGGACTCCCTGAAGATAAGGGATTGAAACTTAAAGCAATAGCTTTCTAATTATGAACCTTTTTGATGTATATTCACTTTTTGATGTTACCCCTGTAAAAGCGAAGGGATGTAGAGTTTGGGATAATGCCGGTCAAGAGTATCTTGATTTATATGGCGGTCATGCAGTTATTTCAATTGGACATAGTCATCCTGATTATATAGCAGCGTTGACTGATCAGTTGAATAAGATTGGTTTTTATTCAAACAGTGTTAAAAATCCCCTTCAGGAGATGTTGGCCCAAAAACTAGGGAAGGCATGTGGTTATGAGGATTATTCACTCTTTTTGGATAATTCAGGAGCTGAATCGAATGAAAATGGTGCAAAATTAGCCTCTTTCCATACAGGAAAGGATCGAATCATAGCTTTCAACAAAAGTTTTCATGGTCGTACGTCTGGTGCAGTTGCTTTGACTGATAATCCTGCTATCGTATCCCCTTTCAACGCAAACCATAAAGTTACTTTCTGCAAATTGAATGATGCACAATCTGTTGAAAATGAACTTGCAAAGGGAGACGTAGCAGCAGTTATCATAGAGGGTATCCAAGGTTGTGGTGGTATTAATATTCCTGAAGTATCTTTCATGCAGTCACTTAGATCGTTATGTGATAAATACAATGCAGTATTGATTCTGGATGAAGTACAGAGTGGTTATGGACGTACAGGTAAATTTTTTGCCCATCAATGGTATGATATCAAACCTGATATAATCACAATGGGTAAGGGGATTGCCAATGGTTTCCCATGTGGAGGTATTCTTATCTCTCCAAAATTCAATGCTGTCAAGGGTATGCTGGGTACTACTTTTGGTGGTAACTACCTTGCAATGGCTGCTGCAAATGCAGTTTTGGATATTATGAACAGAGAGCAGTTGATAGACAACGCTTTGAAGGTAGGAGAGTATATCAAATCCAATATACCTGCTTCTACAAAGATTAAGGAGGTTAGAGGAAAGGGTCTTATGCTTGGTATTGAATTCAATGAGGATGTGGCTCCGATTCGAAAAGCTCTTCTTTTCGAAAAACATATCTTCACAGGAGTCGCTGGCAAGAATATGATCAGACTTCTTGCACCACTGTGTCTAACAATGAGTGAAGCAGATGAATTCTTAAAAGCATTTAATGAAGTACTGTAATGAGAAATTTCTTCCGTGTATCAGATATAGGCAATCTTAATGAGGCCGTTAAGGAGGCATTGAACGTCAAAGCCAATCGTTTTGCTTGGAAAAACTTAGGGATGAACAAGACTATAATGTTAGTCTTTTTTAATAACAGCTTGAGAACAAGATTGAGCAGCCAAAAAGCAGCTATTAATCTTGGGATGACACCCATTGTTCTTAATATAGGACAGGATAGTTGGAAATTAGAGACTGAGATGGGTGTTGTGATGGATTCTGACAAGAGCGAACATATCCGTGAAGCCATTCCTGTAATTGCAAGTTATTGCGATGTAATAGGAGTACGGTCATTCGCCGGATTGCAGAACAGGGAGTATGATTACAATGAGACTATATTGAAACAGTTCATGGAATATAGCGGTAAACCTGTAATAAGTCTTGAATCGGCTACTGTTCATCCTTGTCAGGCCTTCGCAGATCTCATTACAATTGAAGAGTATAAAAAATGCAAGAGGCCTAAAGTCGTAATGACATGGGCTCCTCATCCCAAAGCATTGCCGCAAGCTGTGCCTAACTCCTTCGCAGAGTGGATGTGTGCAGCGGATGTCGATTTTGTGATTACTCAGCCACATGGTTATGAATTGGATCCTGAATTTACACAAGGGGCAATAATCGAGTACGATCAGATGAAGGCTTTTGAAGGGGCTGATTTCATATATGCGAAGAACTGGAGCTGTCCAGGTGTTACTCTGCCAGATAAATATGGTCAGGTCTTGAGTAAAGATATGTCATGGATGGTAGACTCAGCTCACATGGCAGTGACAAATAATGCTTATTTTATGCATTGCTTACCTGTTCGTCGCAATATGATTGTCTCTGATGATGTGATAGATGCACCTACAAGCCTTGTTATTCAAGAAGCGGCTAATAGAGAGATATCTGCTCAAGTAGCCATGAAAAAGATCCTTGAAGGTTTGAAATAATGGGAATAAAAGTTTATAAGGTTGGAGGTAATGTTGTAGAAAATGAAGATTCTCTACTGCGTTTTTGTCGTCAGTTTGCCTCTATTGAGGGTCCAAAAGTGCTTATTCATGGCGGAGGAGTAATGGCAAGCGCCATTCAAAAGGAGTTGGGACAACATCCTATTAAAATTGAGGGAAGAAGAGTTACTGATGAAGAGACCTTGAAGGTGGTGACAATGGTCTATTCGGGCTGGTGCAACAAACATATTACGGCTCTCCTCCAGGCTCATGGGTGTAACGCGATTGGTCTTTCAGGTTGTGACGCTAATGTGATTACAGCATCCAGAAGGGCTCCGAAATTATTAATGGATGGTATAACGACAGTTGATTATGGTTTTGTGGGAGACGTATCGTCCGCAAGTGTGAATGTCGAATTCTTGACTGAACTTTTGGATCTCGGGATTACTCCTGTACTATGTGCCATCAATCACGATGGGAAAGGTCAATTGTTGAATACGAATGCTGATACTGTTGCTTCAAGTGTGGCAGCAGCATTGAAAGCTACACTATATTGTTGTTTTGAACTAAATGGTGTATTGAAGGATATTAATGATCCTGACAGTATTATCCCCACAATTTATGAAGATGATTTCCAAAATATGAAATCTGACGGTACCATAAGTGAGGGGATGATTCCGAAAATTGAGAATTGTTTAAAAACCGTAAAAGATGGAGCCGTTTCAGCTATTATCAGAAGTGCTGATTTGGAATCCGATTGTAATGGTACAGAGATAAAAATATGCAAGAACTGATTTCACAATCTGTTGAACTTCTGAGGGAGATGGTTAGGGTCCCTTCTATCTCAACGAACGAAGATGCTGTCTGCAAAATGGTAGCTGATTGGATTGTGAGCAAAGGTATCGCCGTAGAGATTATAGGAAAAAATATAGTTGCTCGAAATCTTCATTTTGATGGGTCAAAACCCACTTTAGCGCTATCTGCACATTTAGATACTGTAGCTCCAGTTGATGGCTATACAAATGACCCATATGAACCTGGGGATTCTTTTGAAATTGTATATGGATTAGGTTCAAATGATGATGGAGGGAGCGTAGTCAGCATGATAGCGACATTTAGATACTATTATGAACAACAATTACCAATAAATTTGATGTTGGTGTTGACATGCGAAGAGGAGTGTTCGGGTCCTAATGGAGCTCAAATGCTATATGGAGATGATTCTCCTTTGAATCCAAATAGGCCGAAATGGATCATTTTCGGCGAACCTACCTGTATGAATGCCGCAGTTTGTGAACGTGGTCTGTTGGTTTTGGATGGGCAGGCAACTGGAGTGAGTGGCCATGCTGCCAGAGAGGAGGGAATAAATGCCCTATATATAGCTATTGATGATATTCAAAAGATACGTAATCATTCCTTTGACAAGATTTCACCAACAATGGGCAAAGTTCATGTGAATGTTACCCAGATAAATGCTGGAACTGCTCATAATGTGATTCCTGACTGCTGTAAATTTGTCGTAGATGTCAGACCAACGGAACAATATTCAAATGATGAACTTTATGCAGATCTACAGTCAATCTGTAAAAGTAAATTGACTCCACGCAATTTACTTCACCAGGCATCCGCCACCAAGGTTGACTCGCCATTGTTGAAGGCTGTAGATGCATTAGGAATAGAAAAATACTCCTCTCCGACAACGTCAGACTGGATGTGTACAAAAATTGATGGAATAAAAATAGGCCCTGGAGAATCTTCACGTTCTCATAAAGCAAATGAATTCATTAAAGTGTCAGAGATTAGCGAGGCGGTGGATGTATATATAAAATTAGTAGAAAAGATAGAATATGGCAACATTGTGGAATAAAGGGACTTCGGCAACTGAAAGAGTAGAAACCTTTACTGTTAGCAACGACCGGGTATTAGATAGGCGTTTAGCTAAATATGATGTTCAAGGTTCAAAGGCTCATATCAAAATGCTTCAATCCGTTAATCTTCTGACATCAGACGAGTGGCAATTACTTGATTCATCTCTTGATGAAATAGCAGTTTCCATTGAAAAGGGATCCTTTGTTCTTGAGGATGATGTTGAAGATATACACTCTCAAGTTGAATTGATTCTTACCAGAAAATTGGGTGATATCGGTAAAAAAATACATTCAGGCAGATCACGCAATGACCAAGTTCTCGTAGATATCAAACTCTTCCTTCGTGATGAATTGTTGCAATTCCGTGAAGAGGTTCTTGAACTGTTCAACAAACTTCAATCTTTGAGCGAAAAATATAAGGGGATTATGCTTCCTGGTTATACACATACTCAGGTAGCTATGCCTTCATCATTTGGATTGTGGTTCGGCGGTTATGCTGAGGCGTTGGTTAACGATATGTATATGCTGGAATCCGCTTATAAGGTTGTAAACCGAAATCCTCTCGGATCCTCTGCAGGTTATGGCAACTCCTTCCCTTTGGATAGGGAGTTGACAACAGAATCTCTTGGTTTTGCATCCCTGGATTATAACAGTATAGCGGCACAATTGAGTAGAGGTAAATCTGAAAAATGCGTTGCTTCTTCAATAGGCAGTGTAGCATTGACACTGAATAAGTTTGCTTCTGACTGCATATTATATATGTGCCCTAATTTTGGATTTATTCACTTCCCTGACTCATTGACGACAGGATCGAGCATTATGCCTCATAAGAAGAATCCAGATGTGTGGGAGATGGTTCGTGGTAAGTGCAATAGAGTAATTTCCGTTGAGAATGAGATATCGTTGTTATGCTCAAATATGATTCATGGATACCATCGTGATTTCCAGCTTCTTAAAGATATTCTTTTCCCTGCTTTGGAGATAATGCATGAAACATTGGCTATGAGTTCATATATGCTGGATTACATTGAAGTAAATGAGCATATCCTCGACTCAAATCTGTATGATTATCTCTTTACAGTCGAGGAGGTGAATAGAAGGACACTCGCCGGTACCCCATTTCGCGATGCTTACAAACAGGTAGGAATTGAAGTTAATGAGGGTAAATTTCACTATGATGGCAAAGTGAATCATACTCATGCAGGAAGTATCGGCAATTTGTGCAATAACAAAATTGCCGCTCTCATGAAAGAGGCGGCAACTTGGTAAGATTTATACTCTGCACTTTATATCGTATTTGTTTCGATCGGAACTGGATCTTGAGATCATCTCTCCCAAGAACCCTGTCATAAAGAGTTGCGTACCTATTATTATTGCAAGTAGAGCTAGGTAGAAAAGTGGTTGCTCCGTTACTTGTCTGAAAGGAGTTCCATTGGATTGAGCAACTAGCTTGTTGATTATCAATATTATGGTGATAATGAATCCGATAATGAAAGTCAACGTTCCTATTCCCCCGAAAAGATGCATCGGCTTCTTTCCGAACTTCTGAAGGAACCATATAGAGATCAAATCAAGGAATCCATGAAGGAAACGGTCAATTCCGAATTTACTCTTTCCATATTTTCGAGCTTGATGGTGCACAACTTTCTCTCCAATCTTAGTATATCCGGCATTCTTGGCTAGATAAGGGATGAATCTATGCATTTCACCATAAACTTCAATATGTTTTACAACATCCTTTCTATACGCTTTCAAACCACAGTTCATATCATGAAGTTTGATGCCGGTTACTTTTCGGGCTGTGGCATTATAGAGCTTTGATGGTATATTCTTTGTGATTTTACTGTCGTATCTCTTCTTTTTCCAACCTGAAACCAGGTCGTATCCATCCTCCTTTATCATCCGAATCATTTCAGGGATCTCTTCAGGATTATCCTGAAGGTCAGCATCCATTGTTACTACGATATCACCCTGTGCGGATTCGAAGCCAGTATATAATGCAGCGGATTTGCCATAGTTGCGTCTAAAGCATATGCCCTTGATTCTGTTGTCAGCGGCAGCTAGACCTTCAACTATTTTCCATGAAGAGTCTGTACTTCCATCATTGACCATAATGATTTCGTATGTAATATTTTGGTCTGAAAGAGCCTTGTTGATCCAACTTACCAACTCGTTTAAGGATTCCTCCTCGTTAAAGAGGGATATGACTATTGATAGATCCATTTTGAATTCTACTCTACATTGTTTTCGTTTGGTTGGTCAGCAAAGATGTCTTCTTTGCTTTTCCTAGCATTTGCAATAATGGCTGAGAATATCAAACCTGCCAATATATCTGTAATGAATGCACTGATGCAAGCCCATTGTGGATAGTTATCCTCCATTTTAGTGATGAGGTCCATCGATTCTGAAGGTAACGACATAGATCCCAATGATTCATATAACTGATCGAAAGTTTCAGTAATCATATCTGGGAAAATGTATGCAAACTCGAAGAATGTAAAGATAGCGCAAACGATTGATGAGAAGAGGCAAATCATCATTCCATATTTGAAAAGAGAGAATGATTTGTTGGTTTTGCGCCACTTTAACATCAGGTATCTTAGAAACCAGATGCAACCTGCTATCTTTAGTATCTCAACAATTGTGGCTACTATTTGATTTTTCAATAATGCTGCCAAGAAAAGGAAAACTATTGTAAAAAGAGCTAGCAATAATCCGTCTTTTGCTGCAGAACTCCATGTCGATTGTTGATTTTCTTCCATTTCGTTATTATAATTAAGTCCCTATGATTGCAAAGATAACAAAATATATCTTATCTTTGTAGATTGTAATAAAAAACTGATTCTATGATTAAGATTACATTTCCTGACGGTAACGTCAAAGAGTTTGAAGCAGGTATCACAGCTTATCAGATTGCCGAAGGCATAAGCCCTCGTCTTGCTGCTGATGTGTTGGCTGCTAGTGTGAATGGAAAAGTATATGATCTTGATCGTCCTATTATGGAAGATGCTTCATTGAAACTTCACAAGTGGGAAGATCAAGAGGCAAAAACCACATTCTGGCACTCATCGTCCCACTTGATGGCAGAAGCACTTGAATCGTTATATCCAGGTGTGAAATTCGGTATTGGGCCAGCTATTGAAAATGGATTCTACTACGATATAGATCTTGGTGAAAAACAGCTTGTTGAAGCAGACCTTGCTGCAATAGAGCAGAAGATGCTTGAACTCGCCCGCACAAAAGAACAATTCACAAGAATTGATGTCTCAAAGGCAGAAGCTATGAAGAAATATACTGAAAAAGGTGATCAGTATAAATGTGAATTGATAGATGGCCTTGATGATGGTACAATTACATTCTATACAAATGGCGCATTTACAGATCTTTGCCGTGGACCTCACTTGAGAGATACCTCAATGATCAAAGCTGTTAAATTGACTTCCATTGCCGGTGCATATTGGAGAGGCGACGAGAATAACAAGATGCTTACACGTATCTATGGTATCACATTCCCTAAGAAATCACTTCTAGATGAGTATCTGGTTCTTCTTGAAGAGGCTAAGAAACGTGACCATAGAAAACTTGGTAAAGAGCTCGAACTTTTCACATTCTCTTCGAAAGTGGGTATGGGCCTTCCATTGTGGTTGCCAAAGGGTGCTGCCCTTAGGGAAAGACTTGAACAGTTCTTACGTAAGGTTCAGAAAGAGTATGGATACCAACAGGTAATCACTCCGCATATTGGAAATAAAGAGCTGTATATTACATCTGGCCACTGGGCTAAATATGGAAAAGACTCTTTCCGTCCAATAACTACTCCAGAAGAGGGTGAGGAGTATCTTCTTAAACCTATGAACTGCCCTCACCACTGCGAGATTTACAAATCAAAACCTCGCTCATACAAAGATTTACCACTTCGCTTTGCTGAATTTGGCACAGTGTATCGTTACGAGCAGAGTGGCGAGCTTCACGGCTTGACTCGTGTACGTGGCTTCACGCAGGATGACGCTCACTTGTTCTGTCGTCAAGATCAAATCAAGGAAGAGTTCTGCAAGATTATTGATATTATTCTTTATATTTTCAAAACACTTGATTTTAAGGAATTTACGGCACAGATATCTCTACGTGACCCTAATAATAAGACCAAATACATCGGTAGTGATGAGAATTGGGCAAAAGCTGAAGCCGCTATCATTGAAGCGTCTGCAGAGAAGAATCTTCCTACAGTAGTTGAATATGGAGAGGCTGCATTCTATGGACCAAAACTAGATTTCATGGTTAAGGATGCTATTGGCCGTAAATGGCAATTGGGTACAATTCAGGTGGATTATAACCTTCCTGAACGTTTTGAATTGGAATATACAGGAGCGGATGATAAGAAATATCGTCCAGTTATGATTCATAGAGCTCCATTCGGTTCTATGGAGAGATTCGTAGCTGTCCTTCTAGAACATACAGGTGGTAAATTCCCATTGTGGTTAACTCCTGATCAGGTTGCAGTATTACCTGTAAGTGAAAAATATAATGATTTTGCAAAAAAAGTTTGCGATTTGCTGAATAATTCCGATATTCGTGCCTTCTTAGACGACCGTAACGAAACGATTGGTAAGAAGATACGCGAAAATGAGATGAAACGCGTGCCTTTCTTGCTGATTGTTGGTGAAAAAGAGCAAGAGTCTAATACAGTGTCAGTTAGACGACAGGGAGAAGGTGATAAAGGTGCGATGTCTGTAGAAGAATTTAAGAACTTTATTAAAGAAGAAATACAAAAACAACTTAATTAGTACCTCAACTTTCGCATTTGCGAAAGTTACCTTATTTAGAGGCCGTTAGGCCGAAGAAAAGTCTCTTCCCTTGGGAAGGGATTTAGGGATGGGGTCAAAAATAGACAGAAAGTGCGGTGGGTAAGTTTCGCAAGTACTCACACTCACTTTGATAATTAACAAATTAATTACTTGCGAAACTTGAATTAGGAGGATAAAACTATAGCAAATCCAAGTTACCGACCACCGAAGCCAAGGCCTCAAGTCCCAAATAATGGCCAACGCAGAGATAATCGTCCTCAAAAGAGTGATGATGGTCATAGAATTAACGAAGAAATCACTTCACAACGAGTAAGAGTTGTAGGTGAAAACGTTCCTGAACAGGGAATATATTCAATCTCAGAGGCTATGAGGATGGCAAATGAGTTGGAGCTTGATTTGGTTGAAATTTCCCCTAATGCAGATCCACCTGTTTGCAAGATTATTGATTATCAAAAATTCTTGTATCAGCAGAAGAAAAAAGCAAAAGAGCAAAAAGCCAATGCTTCAAAAGTTGTCATAAAGGAGATTCGTTTTGGGCCTCAAACTGATGAGCATGATTTCCAGTTTAAACTCAATCACGCTAAGAGTTTCCTTTCTGAAGGGTCGAAAGTTAAGGCTTACGTATTTTTTAGAGGTCGTTCAATCCTTTTCTCAGAACAAGGGGAGAAGCTTCTGTTAAGATTCGCTCTTGAACTTGAAGAGTATGGAAAGGCAGAACAGATGCCTAAACTTGAGGGCAAGCGTATGATTATGATGATTGCTCCAAATAAAAAGAAATAACTAACAATGACGTGGTGACACGCCGATATTAAACTTAATATTAAAAGCTATGCCAAAATTGAAAACCAACTCCGGTTCAAAGAAGCGTTTTACACTCACCGGTTCTGGAAAAATTAAAAGAAAACATGCTTACAAAAGTCACATTTTGACAAAGAAGACTAAAAAGCAAAAAAGAAATCTAACTCACGTAGCAATGATTGAAAAAGTTGACGTGAAGAGAGTAAAAGAGTTGCTAGTTAAGTAAGCAAAGAAAAATTATTATTAACCAGAATGTAAAGCAGGAAAGTTCTTTGAGAAAAGACGCTTACATTCAAAACACTTAAAAATTATGCCAAGATCGGTTAATTCAGTAGCTTCAAGAGCTCGCCGCAAAAAAGTTTTAAAAGAGACCCGCGGTAACTTCCTTGCAAGGAAGAATGTCTGGACAGTAGCAAAGAATACCTATGAAAAAGGTTTGACTTATGCTTATCGTGACCGCAAAACTAAAAAACGTAATTTCCGTTCATTGTGGATTATGCGTATTAACGCAGCCGCAAGACAACACGGTATGAACTACTCACAGTTTATGGGTAAATTGGCTGCACAGAATGTTGGCCTAAACCGTAAAGTTCTTGCTGACCTAGCAATGAATAATCCTAAGACTTTCGAGGCTATTGTAAATTCAGTTAAATAGTCGGTTTGAAATTTAAGGAACTATATAAGAATAAATGGGTACGGTTCAGTTTCTGGACCGTACTCTATATCTTATGGGTTATTTGGATCCAAAATCCATGGTGGCTTTTTGGTCTAATAGTAATCTTTGACAGCTTCATTACAAAGAGGGTTAAATGGGCTTTCTGGAAACAGAACATCAAAGAGGGACAGAAACCAAACATATTGTTGGATTGGCTTGATGCATTGATTTTCGCAATTATAGTTGTCGGTTTCATTATCAATATTTTCTTCTTTAGAGCATTCAAAATCCCATCTTCTTCTATGGAGAGTTCCTTAATGACTGGCGATTATCTGTTTGTCGGAAATCTGGCTTATGGACCTAGGATGCCCGAGACTCCTATTTCAATACCGTTTGTACATAACATTATACCTGGAACGAATAGAGAGAGTTATTCAACCCTTTTACAATTCGATTATAAAAGATTGAAGGGCTTCGGAAAGGTTGAGCGTGATGACTATGTCGTATTTAATTTCCCACATGGTGATACTGTTTTAGTTCAGGCACCTGCAGATGATTATTATACACATGTCAGACACAATGGCCGTGAATATACTGAAAAGATGTTCGGGCCAATTAAAGTTAGGCCGGTAGATAAGAAGGATCATTATGTAAAGAGATGCGTGGCCATTGCCGGCGACTCCCTCCAGGTGGTTGACGGTGACGTTTATGTCAATGGTGAAAAACAAAAGGAGTACCCAGGTATTCAGAGTACTTACTATGTGGTTACCAATGGTTCTGCAATTAATCCTAAGATCTTACATGACTTGGGGATCAATCCAAACGAGACATGGTTTAATGCAGAGATATCTGCATATCCTTCTTTAGCACTGACAAAAGAGCAATATGAGAAGATATCACACTTAGGTAATGTTGACAGCATTGCCCGTAACATTGATGTATATCCACCGGACTATCCTGATTCATACCTGATGTTGTTTCCTTTCATAGAAGAGACTCAATGGACAAGAGATAATTATGGTCCTCTTTGGGTTCCTGCCAAGGGAGCTACAATTGAACTTAATTATATGAACATTGCGCTTTATGGAAGAGCCATCCAAGTGTATGAAGGAAATGATTTGCAAATTACAGAAGATGGATATCTAATCAACGGAGAGGTCGCTACATCTTATACATTCAAGATGGATTATTACTTCATGATGGGAGATAATCGACATAACTCTTTGGATTCTCGTTATTGGGGATTCGTTCCCGAAGACCATATTGTTGGTAGGCCAGCATTAATATGGTTCTCAACAGAGTCCGGAGAACGTTTTCCGAAAAATATTAGGTGGAAGAGACTTATGAAAATCTGCAGAGATCAATAAATTACCAATTTATTTGGAATTGTCCGAAAAATTTTAGATATTTGCAGCCCCTTTAAGAATATAATATAAAAAAAATAATACAATGGCACGAGTTTGTCAAGTCACAGGAAAGACAAGAATGATTGGAAACAATGTTTCCCACTCTAAAAGACGCACAAAACGCGAATTTTCTCCAAATTTGAAGACCAAGAGATTCTGGTCAGAGGAAGAGGGTAGATTTATCACACTCAAGGTTTCTTGCAATGGTATGAAGACTATCTATAAGAACGGTCTTGCCGCAACTCTTAAGAAATCAAGAGCTAACGGTTTAATTAACATCGTTTAATTTTTAGTATTATGGCAAAGAAAGGTAACAGAGTACAAGTTATTCTAGAGTGTACTGAACAAAAAGAGAGTGGTGTACCAGGTATGTCAAGATACGTGACCACTAAGAACAAAAAGAATACTGCTGAGAGATTGGAACGTAAAAAATACAATCCATACCTTCGCAAAGTAACAATTCACAGAGAAATTAAATAATTGACTTTATAATATGGCAAAGAAAGCGGTTGCTACATTTAGTGGCGATAAATCCAGTTTAAGAAATGTCGTAAAATGCATTCGTATGGTCAAATCAGAGCGTACAGGTGCTTACGCATTCGAAGAGGAATTAGTTCCAACTGACCAAGTTAAAGAGTATTTTGCTAAGTAATAAGGTCGTGTGATACAATAAAAAAAGCTTCATCAAAAAGATGAAGCTTTTTTTATTATTACTTTATCATCAGTGATAAGGTGAGGCATCATATGGACCTACTTTGATATAAAGTTCAATTTTACCTGACTGAACAGATTCTTTGTAGTTTTGGCTTATTCCGCCTATTATTGATTTGGATAACCTCTCCTTATCAGCATCGTTGTTGATTATAGTTTCAAGTCTTTCCGGGGCATAAATATAATAATCTGTCAAATCCCTCTCCTCTGAATATGATATCAATATATCAATACCACCATCAGTTCTAATAATATCATTTCTATTACCAGATTCAGAGAGGAAGCAAAGATTCACTGTCTCCTCCACGATATGGCAAATTCTGTCGATTTGAGAACCTTTAAATCCATAATGAATGCAGAATGCGATAACTTTACTGATGAGACCATAGTTGTCGAAAGAGTGGTCAGAAATGTGGTATTCGAAGTTGTGTGTCCTATTGATGAAATTTCTGGTCAATTCTTTTTGCGGATTGTAAAAGATCTGCTCAGGTGAACCCTCTTCATATATCACTCCTTGGTCGAGATAAAAGATTCTGTTTGAAACATTCTTTGCGAATTTCATCTCGTGTGTTACAATCATCATTGTAATCCCGTTCTTTGCTATATCTCGTATTACGCTGAGAACTTCCGATACAGAGTGAGGATCCAACGCAGATGTCGGCTCATCTAATAGAACTATGTCTGGATTCATAGAAAGTGTCCTTGCTATGGCGACACGTTGTTTCTGGCCTCCGCTTAGTTCAGAAGGGAAGGCCTCGACCCTTTCCAACATACCTACCTGAGAAAGAAGTAAAAGAGCTCGTTTTTCAGCATCTGCGGCACTCATTCCTAAAAGTTTGATAGGTCCAATCATAAGATTGTCTATGACTGAGAGATGGTCGAAAAGATTGTAGCTTTGGAAAACCATCCCAACCTTTTTTCTTATCATTGAAATATTGCTCTTTGGATCGGTTACATCTACTCCGTTGATTATGATTTTACCTGATGTTGGGTGTTCGAGCATATTGATACAACGTAGCAGAGTACTCTTTCCTGTGCCGGATGGGCCGATGATAGATATGATATCACCCTTGTTGACAACAGCATTGACGTCTTTGAGAATCTCACTGTTGCCATATCTCTTTGTTAAATGTTCAATGTGTATCATAATCTACCTTTTGGAGTATTTCCTTCTTACGGGTTGTGATTTCTGTTCAGCATATTTCAAAATCAATGTAATAAGCCATATTACAAGGAAATAGAATATTGTGACAATTATTAACGGTGCAAAAGCTTCGTATGTACGACTACGGATGATATCTCCGGCACGTGTTATATCAAAAACCGAAATATATCCAACAATTGATGTCGCCTTCACCAACCCAATAGATTCGTTGGTGAATACCGGAAGAGCCCTACGGATGCCTTGAGGGAGAATTAGAAGAAAGAATGTCCTGATAGGGGAGAATCCCATAGCGAGGCCAGCTTCGTTCTGTCCCTTGTCAATACTTTCGATTGATGATTTGAATATTACACTGGTATATGCACCAAAACATAATGCAAAAGCAATAATTGCAACCCATAGAGCTTGAATGGATGAATTGGCGAAGACTAGGTAATACATAATCATCAACAATAGAACTTGAGGCATACATCGCATGAATGTGACGTATAGATTAAAAGACTTTCTTAATACTACTCCTCCTTTCAATTGCCCCAAACATATCAATATACCGAGGATTGTCCCCAACAGGATTGAAATGAATGATATGGTTAGAGTGTTTGTAAGACCTTTCAGTATCAATTTGTACCTCTGCTCTACAAAAAAGTTCTTTTTGAAACTGTTTATAGCTCTTTCAATTATTGATTTTTTACCTTTGATGGGATTTGAGGAGGTTACAAGTACCGACGTTTCATCTCCCCAACTGTTTGCAAAATTAACGCTCTCCATTCTCTCTGGCGTGATACAGGCACAACAAGTCCCGATATCAGCTTTACCACTATTGACATATGGTATGATTGCAGAGAAATTCATATCAACGATTTCGAGTCTCATCCCAATGGATTTTGCAAAATATGAGATCATTTCAGGCTCTATTCCGACTACCTTTCCATCTTTTATGAAGTCATAAGGAGGTAGAACAGGAGCAACGGCAAGAACCAAAGTTCCATAGTTCATATCATCATCGCTGAATACGGGCATCTCTCTGTCCGTTTCAGGATCATTCCACTCTTCCAATGAAGTTTTATATATGTCCGTCTTGATGTATTCTTTTTGAAAAGCATTGTACTTTTCCAAAAGGTCAACATTTTTTTTGTTGAATATTACTCCAAGAGGATATGGAGAAAGTGTATCGCAAATTGAAATGACGTCTGTAAAGTTTCTTTTTTCAGCTGGGAATGATATACTGGATGTCAGCAATCCATCAATTTTACCCTTTGAAAGTGCAATGTAACAATCTGAAATAGATTCCATGATTTTCACTTTACAGTCTTTTACGCTGTGTGCATAAATCTCTTGTAAAGTGCCGCTCATTACGCCAATCTTGTGATTGGCCATATCTTCCAATGAAGTGATTTCGGATTTGTTGTTAACAGTGGATTTCTTTACGATGCAGACACATGGTTCCATTATCCACGGAGAACTGAAGTCAATACTTTTCGCTCTCTCTTCAGAGATACTCATCATACTGAAGGCGATATCTGATTTGCCTGATGCCAGATGTGGTATCAGAGATGCGAAATTCATAGTGATAATCTCATAGTCCATATTGACACTTTGAGCAAATCTTGAAAGGATATCCACTTCGATACCGACAACTTTCCCATCTTTGATGAAATCATATGGAAACATATCTGCAGATACTGCGCATCTAAGAACCCCGCCAGTACAATTCTCTGTCTTGGCAAGTTCCATGGAATCTGAGTTGTATCTCCATCCATGAACCATATTGTCAAATTCATCTGAATTCAGGAACTGATTAAGGAAATGATTGAATTTTTCTCTCAACTCTTTTTCATCTTTTCTGAAGCCAAATGCAAGAGGTGTAGCCGGTATTTGATTATCGATTTCAGTAAGATCTGGATAATATGTCTTAATGTCCTCCCAAACCAAAGCCGATACTAGTCCGGCCTCGGCCTTATTCTTTTCTACTGCTACTGGGATATCTGTATGTGTGTCGACATATACACACTTGCTGTCTGGATATATGGATGGGGTGAATATACCGTACAAACTGCCATTCTGCATAACAACTGTTCGTCCGTTAAGGTCTGTGTCATTAGTCATGATACTCTCCTTATCTGTGGATGTACAACCAGAGATAAGTATCATTAGACAAACAGCAATTTGTAGTAATTTCTTTTCCATATTTAAAAGAAGTTGGTTTCATTAAAGAAACACTTTTTTTCTCTCTTAACTAGCGAAGTTGTGCGCCGAACTTCTTTTCAAATGTGCTTAGAAGTTTGTTCATTGCATTTTCAACAGCGGAATCTGTCAATGTTTGTTCAGGATTCTGTAGGGTGAAACTGATCGCATACTGTTTCTTGCCGTCAGCTATCTTGTTGCCTCTATATACATCAAACAGTGTTACGCTCTTAAGAAGCCCTTTTTCTGTCTGGAAAGCGCATTTGCGAAGCTCTGCAAATGAAACGGATTCGTCAATAAGGATTGCAAGGTCTCGTTTTACCTCAGGGAATTTAGGAAGCTCTGAATAAAGAACCTTATCGCGTTTAACAAGGTCGAAGAATACAGGCCATGAAACTTCTGCTGCAAATACCAGCTGTTTTATACCGAATTTCTTTGCTAATGCTGGGTTGATGGTACCCATGATTGCCAAACGGCGTCCTTGAAGTTTATACTCAAGACCTTCAGAGAATAGGTCTGAAGGAGCAGCTTCTGTTTCAAGCTGTTTGTATGGATCACAGCCGAACCTTTGAAGAAGTAGCTCAAGATATCCCTTCAATAAGAAATAATTACCTGAACATAGCTCGTTTCTCCAAGATTTTGATCCTGGACCGGTTACAACTATTGACAATCTCTGCTCCTCTTTGTATGATTTTAGATTTCCTACAGGGTTTTCGTCTCCCTCTTTTGGATGGAATGAATAAACATTGCCTATCTCATACAATTTCAGATCATTGCTCTGACGGTTGATGTTGTATGATACAACCTCAAGAGCATTCAAAAGCAATGTCTGACGCATACAGTTCAAATCCTGGCTAAGAGGGTTGTAAACCATTGCAAGATTCTCTGCAGGGAATGTCTTCAGATTTGTATAATAGTCACTCTTTGTAAGTGAATTGTTCATGATCTCAAGGAAACCCTTGTTTGTGAAGAAGTTTGAAACGGTAGCGCGGACAACTTCTGGATCTGGATGAAGTGAAGGGTTGATTGAAACCTTCATGTTTGCAGGAAGTTCAATATTGTTGTAACCGTATATTCTCAAAACCTCTTCGACTACGTCACACTCTCTTGTTACATCAACTCTGTATGCTGGAACCTTGACTTTGCAACCTTCTGATGTAAGGTCAGATACTTCGAATTCAAGGTAATCAAGTATTTTGACGATTGTGTCTGATCCAATCTCTTTGCCGATAAGTCTCTCCATTCTTGCGAAGTTCAATTCAACTTCTGCTTTTTTGAATGGGGTAGGGCAGAACTCTTGTGGTTCACCAACAATCTTTCCTCCGGTAAGTTCGCAGATTAGGAGTGCTGCTCTTTTTGCGGCATACATTGTGACAGTTGGGTCAATTCCACGCTCATATCTGAATGAAGCATCTGTTTTCAATGTTTGACGTTTCGAAGTCTTACGTATCGAAACTGGGTTGAAGTATGCTGCTTCAAGGAAAATTTCTTTAGTATTCTCTGTAACACCTGATTCAGCACCACCAAATACACCTGCGATACACATTGGTTCCTTCTTATTGCAAATAACAAGGTCATCGCTGCAAAGTGTTCTTTCAATTCCATCCAATGTTATAAATTTACAATCAGGAGTGCTTCTACGTACGATAACCTCTCGACCATCTATCTTGGCTGCGTCAAATGCATGAAGAGGGTGGCCAAGTTCGTTTAAAACGAAGTTGGTTACATCTACTACATTGTTAATTGGTCTTTGTCCAATTGTCTGAAGTCTCTCTTTCATCCAATCAGGAGATTGTCCTACTTTAACATCTTTGATAGTGATGCCGATATATCTTGGTGCAAGGTCGGCTGCTTCAACCTTGACAGGAATAGCCTTGCCTTCACCTGTTTTGAATGAATCTACACAAGGAAGAGTCCATTCGCAAGGGATGTTGTTAAGTTTGCAATATGCATAAAGGTCACGGGCCACACCTATGTGAGATGCTCCATCAACCCTGTTTGGAGTAAGACCGATTTCAAATACTGTATCTGTCTTTAGTTGAAGATAATCTTTTGCAGCTGTTCCTGGTACGGCATTGGCATCAAGAACCATAATTCCATCGTGAGAAGCTCCAAGACCAAGTTCATCTTCTGCGCAAAGCATACCGAAGCTCTCAACACCGCGAATTTTTGACTTCTTGATCTTGAATTCACTTCCGTCGTCCGTAGGTAGTGAAGTGCCTATCGTAGCTAAAAGCACTTTTTGCCCGGTAGCTACATTGGGTGCTCCACATACCACCTGAAGAAGTTCACCGTCACCTGCATCTACTTTTGTGATGTGAAGGTGATCCGAATCAGGGTGATTTACACATTCAACGACATGAGCCACCACAACACCGGCAAGTCCACCAGGAATTTGCTCTACACACTCGACGTGCTCAACTTCAAGTCCTGTAGATGTAAGAATAGAAGATACCTCATCGCTTGTTAGATTGAATTTGAGGTAATCTTTCAACCAATTGTAAGATACAACCATATTATTTTAATTTTAAATATTATCGATTCTTATTTGAACAGAGACTCGACAAACTCTTTCTTCTCGAACAGTTTGAGATCCCCGATTTTCTCTCCAACTCCGATAAATTTGATTGGAATATGGAATTGGTCACTTATTCCAATAACCACTCCACCTTTTGCAGATCCATCCAGTTTGGTTACGGCAAGTGCAGTAACGTCAGTAGCCTTGGTGAATTCCTTAGCCTGGATGAAAGCATTCTGGCCGGTTGATCCATCAATTACAAGAAGAACTTCATGAGGCGCATCAGGTACAACTTTTCTCATTACATTCCTGATTTTTGTCAATTCATTCATAAGATTGACTTTATTGTGTAATCGCCCTGCAGTATCAATTATTACTACATCAGCATCTTTTGCAACTGCAGATTTGACTGTATCATATGCAACTGAAGCTGGATCGGAACCCATCTCCTGTTTTACTATGTCAACGCCGGCTCTTTCCGCCCAAACGACAAGCTGATCTACTGCAGCTGCCCTGAATGTATCGGCAGCGCCAAGGACAACCTTTTTGCCAGCATCCTTGAGTTGTGAAGCAAGTTTTCCTATTGTGGTTGTTTTTCCTACTCCATTGACTCCGACGACCATAATTATGTATGGTTTCTTTGAGAAATCGAAAGGTTCAACACTGTTTCCTTCAGCAACTTTGATGATTTCCTCAATCTCCTCACAGAGCATGGCATTGAGTTCGTCAATAGAGACATATTTATCCTTTTTTACTCTATCTTCCAATCTTTCAATAATGGTTTGAGTGGTATCTACTCCGATATCAGATGATAATAATGCTTCTTCAATAGAATCGAGAACGTCGTCATCTACGATACTCCGACCGGCAATAGCTCTTGACAATTTGTCAAACAAAGATCGTTTTGTCTTCTGCATTCCTTCTGATAGAGAGGTCTCCTCCTCTTGGTTGACAAGATGGTTGGATTCTTCTGTATCTTTTTGATTTTGAATGTTTTGATGATTCTGTTTGCCAAATATTCCGAAAATTCCCATAATCGTTCTTAATAATCTTACAAAGATAATAATTTACTGACTGTTTTGAAATGGTTCACCTATTAATTATTTCAAAACAACATCTTATCACAAGATAATTGATAGACGTTCTATAATTAACAGGAGCAAAAACAGAGAATAGTAGATAGAGAACCACCCCTTTTTATTCCATATTGCAGAGATTTCGAAAAGAAGGAATGAAATAGGGGCATATAATAGGACTCCGAATGGATAGTTGACATTCTGTAGAAAAACTAACACTATTGAGATTGTAATGATTACATAGAAGAATAATCTGTTTAATAGTGTTGATTTGCTCTTTGTAAAATTTATCCTGTTTTTTATACAATAAACTATTGAAATAATAGTCAAGATAGTTATTATTAAAAGTTTACAAATTAATGGAGATGACATTGCAATATGCCTCTCTTTCAAATCAATGAAGGCTTGTAGATAAGATTGTATCGAAATTGACATCTGATCCCATCCTCCAATGAGATATTGGATGGCTGCAGATATGACAAAAGGCGTGAGAGTGCCGATAATGATTGAAAATATAAACTTTAGTTTGTTATCTGTTGAGTTGATATTGACTATTATCAATGCTGGAATAGACCAGATCATCGGTGGAAAGAATAATATGCCAATTGAGTAGATGAAAAATGATAGGAATATCCTCTCGTTATTATTGCCATCTTCCAATTTGTATATTACCGATAGGAAGGTTCCCCACAAAAAAAGGAGTGATACTATATGGATAGGAGAGAAATAGAGAGATGATGGGTTGGATAGCGCTAACACCAAGAATAATAGAGATGTAAATGGGTTTTGACCATAAATAAAAGTACTGATGTAGAGTATTGAGATTGAAATCAATAATAGGAAGGTTATTCCTAATACCAATGAGAGCGCATTGTTACTGAAAAGGATCTCATCACAGTTGAACAGCGCAAAATGTGTGAAATAATTATTGACGGATGGCTCTGGTCGAAAAAAAAGATATGATGCAATAAGAGCGATTATTGCAATGACAGATAATATCGAACCATTATATCTCGGATAGGAATCAGTACGCATTGACTCTACATTCTATTAACATCATCAGTAATGTCCCTTCTATAATACATTCCCTCAAAAGAGATTGTTGACAAAAGCTTATATGCCATTTGCTTTGCTGATGTAATTGATTCTCCGCAAACACTGGCTGTCAGTACCCTTCCGCCATTTGTGATAATCTGGTCGTTTTTGGCTTTGGTTCCTGCATGGAATATCATCTGACTGTCGCACAATTTATTCTCTGAAAAAGTAATAGGGAATCCTTTTTGATAACTCTCCGGATAACCTTCGGATACAGCCATGACTGTAACGGCTGTATCTTTTGTGACTTTGATTCTTTCTTGAGAAATGGTGTCGGATGCTGCAGCCACAAGATGGCATAGGAAATCACTCTCTATTCTCATCATTACTGACTCTGTCTCAGGATCACCCATACGGACATTGTATTCTATTACATATGGATCTCCGTTGCAATTCATTAACCCGATGAATATGAATCCTTTATAGTCCATCTTTTCTTGGCTGATACCTTTTATTGTAGGCTTGATTATCCTCTCCTCAACCTTATGCATGAACTGTTCGTCTGCAAATGGTACCGGAGATACAGACCCCATGCCGCCTGTATTCAATCCTGTATCGTGTTCCCCAATTCTCTTATAATCTTTAGCTTCTGGAAGTATCAGATAATCTTTGCCGTCAGTCAAAACAAATACAGACAGTTCTATGCCGGAGAGATACTCCTCAATCACAACGCATCCGCCCGCAGCCCCGAATTTTCCTTCAAACATATTGTGAAGTTCATTTTTGGCAGCGTCCAAGTTCTCTGTTATTATTACACCTTTGCCAGCGGCTAATCCGTCAGCTTTCAGGACATATGGAGCTTTCAGTGAATCCAAGAACTGAAAAGCATCTGTTTCTGTCTCTTTGGTGAAACTTCTGTAAGCAGCGGTGGGAATGCCATATTTATTCATGAATTGTTTGGCAAAATCCTTGCTACCCTCCAATTGGGCCCCATTTTTATCTGGACCAATAATCAAGAGATCGGGATGTTTCTCATGTAAGAAGTTTACGATGCCTTCTACAAGAGGATTTTCTGGTCCGATGACAACCAGGCCTATGCTGTTTTTTTCAATTTCATTGTTGATTAATTGAAAATCAGATGTGCTTCCTTCTATGTTGGTCGCAATTGATGCTGTGCCAGGGTTGCCGGGAAGACAATATAGTTTATCTAATTTTGAACTCTTCGAAATTCTCCATGCTAATGCATGCTCACGTCCGCCTGATCCTAATACAAGTACATTCATATTTAACTATTATACTATTAACTCTCAACACATTCCCCCGCACATTCACTAACCCCAGTCATTTCGCTTCGCTTCATGACAGCCCCAAGGGGCATACATTCCGCTTTCACTTCGTTCCAGCGGGCAGCGCCACTGTTTCGATTTTCTCCCGAAAATCTTGCTGACGTTCCGCTGCGGCATCTGACGATGCCTTACTAGCTGGCAAGTTGCGCTAAAGTCTAGAGTCCAGAGTTGAGAGTCCAGAGTTTGAGCTCTTAGCTCTTAACTCTTAACTTTTAATAAAGCAAAGATATTGATTTTTTAGTAACTTTGAAGTCCATTATGTTGTTATGAATTGTAAAAAATTAATCTTTCTTCTTATCGCTTCAGCTTTGGTTTCCAGTTGTGGCCCAAAAGCACAAATTCCTCCAAAGGAGATGTCTTCATTGTTGGAGGATCTGTTTCTCGCCGACCAATATATAGATATGGATAACGAGTTGTCAACTCTGGCTGATACGACTTTGGTATATGCTCCAATTATTGAAGAATACGGCTATTCGGTTGATGATTTCAACTCTTCCATAGAGTTCTATCGTCATAATCCCAAAATCTTCGTATCGATACTTCAAAAAGTAAAAGAGTCTATTGATGTTGAGTTGTTTGATAGTCAAACTGAATTCAGACAGCAACATGAAGGCATGGAAGAGATCTCATTAGAGGAAGATGATCAGAAAAAAGTCTCGAAAAAGGCTACACGGTTGAAGCATAAGTTGCAAAAACCGGAAGATGTGCCGTTGGAGAAGGAGTTCGTTATTGAACAGGAGAGACAGAATCCGACTCCAACAGAGGATCAGAATAATCCTGAACCTGAGAAGGAGAAAAAAACTGTTAAGGAGAAAAAATTGTCAAAGAAAGAGTTAAAAGAGTTGAAGAATAAATGGGATTAAGAGTCATTTCAGCCGATTATGTCTTTCCAGTCTCTGGAGAGAAAATAAGAGATGGATATGTTGAGTGCACATCCAAGGGGGAGATTGTAGCTATTGGAAAACTATCTGAAAGACATTTTGATAATGTTGCTGTCGAGAGATACGATGGCGTGTTAGTTCCTGGATTTGTCAACTCTCATTGTCATATAGAACTTTCTCATTTAAAAGGGTTGTTCAAAAAGGGTACAGGTATGGATGGGTTTATACAACAGATCAATTCATTACGTACTACAGTAGGCCATGATGAGAGAATGGGTGCGATGATGGAGGCTTTTGATGATCTTTATCGTCAAGGAGTCAGTGGAATGGGAGATATCAGCAATTGTTCCGAGAGTTTCGAAATGAAGAAATACTCTCCAATGTTCACAAGAACCTTTCTTGAAGTTTTTGGTACTGAGCCGGAAGATGCCCCTAATATTATTGAAGATGTCCTTGAATTGAAGAAGAAGGCTGATGCTTTTGGTATTAAAGCAGCTCCAACCCCACACTCCTGTTATACGATGAGTCCGCTCCTTAATCGTATGTCTGCTGTTGAGGGGTTGAAATCAGGTTTTATTTCATATCACAATCAGGAGAGTCAAGAAGAGGAGGATATGTTACGATATGGTACCGGACCTCTGGCTGAAGATTATAGAGGCAGAGGTACAACTCAGCTACCGGTGACAGGAGGTAGCGCTTTGAACTATTTTATAGATAATCTATCTGAGTCGGTAGAGATGCCAATTAGCGAAAATGTTATTCTTGTTCACAATGTTGCTACCGATCAAGAAAGTATAGATTATGCCAGGAAATCCTTCAAAAATGTTTTCTGGGCAGTTTGTCCATTGTCAAATATTTTTATTCACAATGAATTGCCTCCATTGAATCTGCTGAGAGCAAACGAATTGCAAATCTGTATAGGAACTGACAGCCTGTCAAGCAATGACCAACTCTCAATGGTGGCAGAAATGAGAACTATTCAAGAGAATTTCTCCAATATTCCATTTGATGAGATTCTCGCTTGGGCAACTATCAATGGTGCAAAAGCAATAGGCGCTGATGATACTATTGGAACTCTTGAAGTTGGGAAAAAGCCTGGAGTTGTGCTTATTGAAAATATTGATTTGGATACTTTGATCTTGAATGAGAATGCTAAATCAATTAGATTGATATAGAGGAGTTTTGTTATGTCTATTACTTTTAATTCAATAGTATTTGGACCGATTCATAGCCGTAGGCTGGGTACGTCATTAGGTGTGAACCTTTTGCCAAGTTATGGTAAATTGTGCTCATTTGATTGTATATATTGTGAATGCGGATGGAATAAAGATGGAAGAAATGACAATAACTTGCCCAATAAAGAGACTGTTTTCAAAGCCTTGGAGGAGGGTCTTCAAAGTTGTCACAATTCCGGTATTCAGGTTGATACCATCACTTTTTCTGGGAATGGTGAACCTACTCTCCATCCTGATTTTCCTGAGATTATTGATTATACTTTGACTATAAGGGATAAATACTATCCTGAATCCACTGTTTCAGTCTTGTCAAACGCAACTTTTCTTAATCGGCCTGGTGTCAAAGAGGCACTTGCGAAAGTTGATAACCCTATTCTAAAAGTTGATTCAGCTTTTGATGATTTCGCTAAGATAATTGACAGACCACAATCTTCAGATTACTCCATAGCTTCTGTTGTTGAGAATTTAAAATGGTTCAAAGGTGATTTTATACTTCAAACCATGTTCCTTAGAGGATCTGTTGATGGAAAGAGTATTGATTGCTCCGACCCCGAATTGGTATCAGGTTGGCTTAAAATGGTAGCGGAACTGAAACCAAGGCAGGTGATGATATATACACTGGACAGAATACCACCTCTTCCGACACTGATTAAGATACCAAAGGAGGAACTTGAGGAGATTGCTGCACCTGTCAGAGAGTTGGGAATAGATGTAATTATCGCAGGATAAATATAGAAAATATGAAAGAGATATATAAACAAGCATTAGGTCTGATAGATTTGACCTCTCTGAATTCTACTGATACACACAGTAAGATAACTGCAATGGTTGAAAAAGTCAATCGTTTCAATGATCAATATCCAAATTATCCTCTTCCTGCTTCAATTTGTGTTTATCCTAATTTCGCAAAGACAATAGCAGCCGTTAGGGAGAATAGAGATGTTCATATTACAGTTGTTGGAGGTAGTTTTCCTACTTCTCAAACTTTTTTAGGTGTGAAGGTCTTGGAGTGTGCCAAAGCAGTAAAGGATGGTGCCGATGAGGTAGATATAGTATTGGCACTTAATGCATTCTTTGATGGAAATTATGAAGATTGTACTGAAGAGATCAAGGAGATAAAACAAGCGATTACTTCAGTAAATCCAAAATCACATCTGAAAGTCATTCTTGAAACAGGTGCACTTCAAACACCTGACAATATTATTAAAGCATCTTTTTTGGCTATGGAGGCAGGCGCTGATTTTATAAAGACTTCAACGGGGAAAATGTCTCCGGCTGCAACTCCTGAAGCTGCGGAAATCATGTGCAGATGTATTAAGGACTACTATGAGGAGAGTGGAAGAAAGGTGGGATTCAAACCTGCCGGCGGTATTTCCACCCCTGATGATGCTGTCACCTATTTCCAGATTGTACGTGATATTCTAGGTGAAGAGTGGTTGAATAAGGATCTATTCCGTTTTGGAGCCAGTCGTATGGCAAACAATCTTCTATCTGCACTGGAAGGATCAGAGGTTAAATATTTCTAATACAAACCACATATGGCTTTAAAGATTGTATTTCTTGATTCCGATGCTTTGATTGATAGCAGTAATGCGTCACTTTTAGAACAATGTGGCGATGTGACCCTATATAAAGATAGTTCTGAAACAGAGGTGTTTGATAGGATTGGAGATGCAGACGTAATAGTGACAAATAAGGTCTATATAGGTAAGGAACAGATAGATGCAGCCAAGCAACTTAAATTGATATGCATAGCTGCTACTGGAATGAATAATGTTGATTTAGAGTATTCGGCGAAGGTTGGGATACCAGTTAGGAATGCGAAGAATTATTCAACTGAGAGTGTAGCTCAAGTTACAATGATGCAGATCCTAAATCTTGTTGGCAAATCTTCATCTTTCGATGAATACTGCAAGAGTGGACAATACTCATCGTCCGGTTTTTTCTCAAATCTTTCGATACATTTCTGGGAGCTGTCCGGTAAAAGAGCTGGTATCATCGGGTTGGGTAATATTGGTTCTAGAGTAGCTGAAATTCTGACTGCATTTGGTATGGAAGTAGTTTACTACTCCACTTCAGGGAATCCGCACTCGGACAAATATAAAGCGGTATCATTGGATGAATTGTTATCCAGCTGTGATATAATATCCATCCATGCTCCTCTGAATGACAGGACTCTCAACTTGATAGGATATAGTCAAATATGTAGGATGAAGCCAACTGCATACCTGTTGAATATGGGACGTGGACCTATTGTAAATGAGACTGATCTGGCACGTGCGTTGGATGAAGGAGCCATTGCCGGTGCTGCTACTGACGTGTTTACTAAGGAGCCTATGCCAGCAGAACATCCATATATGAAGATGACTCATCCTGAAAGATTGTTACTTAGTCCCCATATCGCTTGGGCAAGTGAAGAGGCGAGGTATGCTTTGATAGAGAAGGTTGCTGAAAATATCAAGTCGGTATTGCATATTTGAATATGATCTGTACATGCATAGACCATAAGTACTACTCTGATATTTGTGAAATTATTTCAAGGGAAGATGTCGAGATGGCCGAGATACGTCTTGATAGATGTACCCTGTCAGACGAGGAGATATTTTCAATATTCAACAAATCACGAAAGCCATTGATAGCCACATGCAGGGTGGAAGAGTGCGGTAGTGAATCAATTTGTAAAAAGAGGTTGGTTACAGCCATTGATGCAGGTGCTGATTTCGTTGATTTAGAGATTGAAGCTTCTGAATCTCTTTCACACGAGATAATGTCTTTTGCCAGCGAAAAATCATGTAGGACAATCCGTTCTTATCACAATTTTACAAATACACCATCTCTTGAAGAGCTGATACAGATAACAACATCTGCTATTGATAAAGGAGCGGATATCGTAAAGATAGTAACAACTGCACACTCTTCCTCTGATATAGATATCCTGAATGTTTTATATCAGAAAACGAAAAATATATATGGACGTCTCATTGCATTTTCAATGGGAGAGTATGGCATTTCAAGCCGATTTGATGTCTTGGTAAACGGAGCCCCTTTTACATATTGTTCCATCTCTACAGATAATTGCGTTGCGCCAGGTCAAGTTTGTTACAAAAATTACAATGCTAAATTATACGATGGTTTTTGTGGCTACAAAAACATACTGGTCGCTCCATCTTCGAAAAGTTATGCACAAAGGGCTATTATATTGGCCGCACTGACTTCAGGAGTTTCAAAAATCAACAATTTCACTATTTGTGAAGACGCTATGTCAGCTCTGAATATAGCAAAATCGATGGGCTCTGTTATACATATTGATGGCTCTGACTTAATAATTGAAGGATCATTAAAAAAGAGTTGTCCTGGTTGCCTTTCTGTAATTCATACTGGTGAATCCGGTTTTTTGACTAGAATGATGATTCCTTTGATGAGCCATCTTCGTGGAGAATCTTTTATTATTACCGGTGAGAAAACGCTTGTCAATAGGCAATTGAGAGGGGTGAAGGAGACTATGGAATCTTTTGGAGTTACTGTGAATGGTCCTAATGAAGAGATAGTGTCAGTTCCAATTTCAGTGTCTGGCAAACTTTCTCCAGCAAATGTAGAAATAGATGGATCATTCAGTTCCCAACTGATTTCTGGCCTTTTGATGTCTCTTCCTTTAGCGAACGAGTCATCCAAATTGATCGTCCATAATCCAAAAAGTTTTCAATATCTCCAAATGACCATACATATGTTGCACTCATTTGGTGTTGAGGTAGGTTATGAAGCGTTGGATGATGATATTGTTTTCGATATTCCTGGTAAGCAAAAGTTGCATGAGAGTGTCATTGATATTGAAGGGGATTGGAGTGGTTGTTCAAATTTCTTGGTTGCTGGTGCTATTTTTGGAAATGTGACAATTAATAACCTGCAGAATGATTCTCTACAACCAGACCGAATAATAGTTGAAATATTGAAAGAGGCTGGCGCAAAGATTATTCTTGAAAAAGATGTGATATCTGTATCCAAGGCGCCGTTAAGATCTTTTGATATCTCATTGGATAATGCTCCGGATATCATCCCAATTGTAGCTTTATTGGCGGCATTTTGTCCTGGTAGAAGTAAAATATCCGGAATAGATAGGTTGCATGATAAGGAGAGCAATCGTGCAATAGCAATTACTGAGGCTTTATCTCAATTAGGGGTTTCTAATTACATTGAAGGAAATAAGATTTCTATTGATGGAGAGACATTGTCGTCTAGATTGGTGTCTGGACATATGTTAAAAGGCGGTAGTTACAGCTCTTTCCATGATCATAGGATTGCCATGATGCTAAAAGTGGCATCCATTGCAGCGTCTAAAGAGATTATCATCGACGATATCAAATGTATAGATAAATCTTTCCCCTCTTTTTTGAAGTCGTTCTACAGGCAGTAGTAGCTCATCAGCTGAATTCTAATATCTTTCAATAAAGGTCGTTATGATAGATGAAAGGGGTTCAAATAGGGTGTATTTTACAGTTTCAATATTGTCTTGAGTTGTGTGATAATATGGAAAAGCGTCACCGTTCTCATTCTCAAACAAAATACATGGCACCCCCTTCAATGCAAATGGATAATGGTCGCTGTTGGCAGCCAATTCCCCACGGTTGAAACCATCTATGTAACCTTCTTGTCTGTTTATCTGTTCCATCAATTCAAAACCGTCGGTTCCTGTTTCGCTGACTTCGCAATATTGTATTGGATTGTTATCTCCAACCATATCCATATTGATCAGATATTTAATGCTCTCAAGAGGTATGAGAGGATTGTTAACAAAATAGGTGGATCCACGAAGGTTTGTATCCTCACCGGATACTGCCAAGAAATATATATCGAATTCAGGCCTGTTATTGGCGTAATAATTGGCATATGATATCAATGCTGCAGTGCCTGAAGCATTGTCGTTTGCTCCAGGATAGTATACATCTCTGCCTAGATTTCCCAAGTGGTCATAGTGTGCAAGGAATACGAAACAACTGTCATCTCTCTTTCCAGATACTTTTGCAAGGATGTTGTTACTTTCGTAATCTTCAAGAAATTTGTTCTCTATATTGACTTCGACTCGCTTTGCATCTTTGATTATCTGGGAGGTTGTCCAGATTATTGGTTTGTCAATTACTTTTTCGGCGTACGCTTTATAAAACTTCAAAGGTGTTTCCCAAGTGAGTATCAATCCTGCATTTGCGGCTCCTCCATTACTCTGCAGTTTGTTGAAGTCATCTTTGTGTTTGTATGTGAAGTAGAAATCACAAACAACGAATGAATTCTCATTTTCATCTTTGGCAATCTCTTTAAATATCTTTTCCGCATCATATCCTGCCGTATCGATGAAATATAAATTGAAACTACCCTTTATTCCTGGCGAATACTCTCTCATGACGAAATCCAAGCCTGGAACTATCTGCTTCCCATCAACAGCCATTTCCATCTCTCCAGGGAATGTGTTGACATCTATACAGAATGGCTGTAACGTCACTTCATCTACTCCGGCTTCAATAAATTGTGATTCAATATACTCTCCAGCTTTGATTACTCCATCGCAGGCATAACCTCTGCCTTGATATTTTTCAGAACTCAGCTCATCAATTACACTCTTGAAAATTTCGATATCAGGGGCACTATGTGTGTTGCAACCTGTGAATAATAAAATGCAAGAGCAAATGATAGTTGTCAATTTTCTCATAATCATTCATTCAAGTTTCGCAAGTAACTAATTTG